>CAZAUT010000040.1:0-1505 GCA_964488535.1 uncultured Gammaproteobacteria bacterium | reverse complement strand
GCAGTTCCTCTTATCGATACGGCAGGAACATTATTAAGCAATGTTTTGAAAAACAACCCTTACTCAGTTGAAAGTATTTTGTATGATTCAGAAAAAAAATTGCGAAAAATTTACGACACAACAGTGTCTATTGAAGAAAAAACTAGCCAAGCAAAAAACAATAATTTATTTTTTGCAGACAAAATATCCTCCAAAATCAATTTTGGCTTCTATAAGAACATTATTTTACAGACTACCAATATGACAGAAAGACTTCCATATATTTTGGGAGAGTACCAAAGTAAAACATATTTGATTCTTTTTCAAAATAATATGGAACTAAGGCCGACTGGGGGTTTTATAGGGTCGTTTGGTTTATTAACATTAGACAAAGGAAGACTTTCTGAATTTAATGTTAGCGATGTATATTCCGCGGACGGTCAACTAAAGGGCCATGTCGAACCACCTTCTCCAATAAAGGATTATCTCGGTGAAGCCAATTGGTGGTTGAGAGATTCAAACTGGGACCCGGATTATCCAATTTCAGCAAAAAGAGCAGAATGGTTTTTAGATAAAGAAATCGATAAGCAAGTTGATGGGGTTATTGCAATAGACCTTAGCCCCATAAGAGATTTCTTAACACTTAGCGGAAGCATTAATCTACCCGATTACGGATTAGTCATCAATGATTCCAATTTATACGAAGAAGTTCAATCAGAAGTTCAAGATGAAGCTTTTCCCGGAACACACAAAAAGGCAAGTTTTCTTACAGCTCTTTCCCGCAGTATTTTGGACAAAATTATGGATATTTCCTACGAGCAGAAAATTTCAACATTAAAACTAATTTACAAAAATTTTGAAGAAAGACACTTACAAGCTTACATTCATGATGAGGCTTTTCAAAAATCATTGTCACAGTTGAACTGGGAAGGATCTGTTTTTGTTCCTTATTGTGGGGAAAATTGTTATAGCGATCTTGTTGGTGTCGTTGAAGCAAATGTTGGTGTCAATAAATCTAATTATTTTGTAAAAAGAAGTTTGGAAACAAAGATTGATGTCGAAGGTCAAAGAATTGAAAGAACACTAACTTTAACAATTCAAAACAATGCAAACACAAGCCTTGGTCGCTCAGGATTATACAAGTCATATATCAGGCTCATTGTACCAGAGGACTCGGGAAGCATAAAAGTTAAAAGTGAGTATGGACAAAATATTCGAACCTTAACTCCCGATATTGTTAACGCCAAAGGAAGAAAAGAGATTGGTGTAATACTGGAAACCCAGCCGAGAGAAACCAAAAAAATTGAATTTTCTTGGGTAAGTATCCTAGAAAAAGAACCAAAAGCATACAACCTATATATAAGAAAACAGGCGGGCATTGATGAAATGCCTGTATCTATAAACATACACACCCCCCTGGAGGTTATAGGCACAAGCCCTGGCTTTACATTGACTGAAGGAGGCAACTACATATATAATACGACATTGACCCGCGATTTATCAGCGAGGCTTTCGTTATAAAAATG
>CAZAUT010000039.1:0-1545 GCA_964488535.1 uncultured Gammaproteobacteria bacterium | reverse complement strand
ATCGGAAGTGGATTAAAATAGAGTGGATTCAACATGCACTTGACAATCCAATCGAGAAGAAATACAGTCAGATGACCGCATTCGCCGTTGGGCTAAAATAAACGATGCGGAAGACCGTTTCTTACGGGTTGTACTACTTGATGATTGCGAAACGGTTCACAACGCGTTTTTTGATCGTTCTTTCAAGGAGAGTTAATAATGGAAATGAAATATTTTTCTGACACCGATACCTTGTATATTTCTTTCAGTTCGGCGGAAGTAGCGGAGACCCGTGATCTTACAGCGTTTTTCAAATGGATTCCGTACAGTATCCACAGTGTTTAAACCAGCCTTTGATATCATTTTTAGTCACCGCATTAAAGGCGATTGTTAGGGCGTCATCGAGTGTTAATTTTGATCTGGCGGCTATTTTTCGTAGTATTTCTTTAATTTTTGACCAGCATTCTTCTATGGGAGAAAAATCCGGTGAATACGCCGGCAAATACCGTAACGTTGCCCCTTTAGACTCAATTGCTTCCTGAATCCCATCCACTTTATGAGCCGACAGGTTGTCCATCAGAACAATTTGTCCCGGTTTTAATTTGGGGACAAGCATTTCTTTGATAAATATGGAAAACACATGACCATCGACAGCTCCCTCAATGCTCAGTGCCGTGACCATTTCATCGAAACCAAGAGCACCAATGACCGACAGCTTCGTTCCCTTATGGCAGGGTTTTTTAGCATGGGTTCGTTCTCCCTTAGGTGAACGGGCGTATAATCGAGACATAGCCAGGTGGACACCCATTTCGTCAATAATAATCAAATCGGTCGGATCCATCTCTTGTTGGTCGACCTGAAATTGCGCCCGATCGGCTTTGACATCCTTACGATCTTGCTCAGATGCCCTGAATGTCTTCCTTTTCCGAGTGAGTCCCAACGTTATCAAAAAACGATGAAGCGTGGGTAGACTGACTAAAACACCCGTCTCATCCTTAAAATAATGCTGGAGTTCAGCCAAAGTCCCATCAGTATGAGTTTGATGGAACTGACGCAACCGTTCCCGATTCTCGCCCTCAATTAATAGCTTCGCACCCCCACCGTGAGGGCGAGGAGCCACCGATCCGGTAGCCCGCTCCAAATGAACCCAATCTTGAATAGTACCAACTGACAGATGATAGCGATCCGCTAATTGACGATAAGAACCTTCTCGGACCTTATATGAATCAACAACGCGCTTCCGTAAATCCATTGAATATGGGGCCGGCATCCAATCTTTCCTTTCTTGATGTTAAGCCCTCAAACCCCCAATGGCAATTTATAAAAAAATATGAAAAGAACAATAAACTTGTACTAAACATAAGTGAAAAACGCTGTAAAGAGAGCATAACTTAATGGGTTTAATGAAGAATTTCAATGATTTTGTTTGGTACTCGCAGGCGGTTGGGGCAGAAAATTAACGTGGTATGGTTTTTTCCGTATTCCAATTTGTTTCCAAAGTAAGTTCTGCAAATAAACATGTATAGAAGAAAGAGCTTTTTACGGCTGGAGGAAAGCATTGCATTA
>CAZAUT010000038.1:0-1687 GCA_964488535.1 uncultured Gammaproteobacteria bacterium | reverse complement strand
CTCCTGACTTCGACAATGCGTCACCCTAAAAATTATCCCAAAATTTCTCATCAAAAAGTTTAGCTATAGATTTGTGTTTCGTTGTCAGTAGCATTGTTTTGGTCAATGTGTTTCCACTGGTTGGCAACTTGACTTTTATTGTTGTTATGGTCTTGGCAACGTTCAATACTTTGTCAACACTTAAATCGATACCGTTTATTTTCAGTATCCTTTCAAGTTCTTTATATACCTTGTATGCCACAAAGCAGATACAAACGTGCGCTTCGATCCTGCGTGGGGTAAAATGGAACATCGGCCGCATTTCGAGTGTCCCTTTGGTTACACGATATGCCCGTTCTATTATCCACAATCCGTTATACTGTTCATAGACTTCTTGTGTAGGCAGCGAAGTATTGGTAATGTACCCTTTGAGCCCGTCCCATTTTTCGTCTTCATCGATTTTTTCCTGGTTGATTTTTACCTTCACATTGTCGGATATTTCCAGGAACTTATTGTACCCCCGCTTATTGATGTTTTCTTTTGTGATGTTCCCGCTCTTATACGCTTTATGCAGGCGTTTCACTCCCTTTTCCCTGTTATATTTATCTCTTTTTGCCCTTTTTGTAGAATAACCGACAATTAACCTGGCCGCGCCTTTTTGGGTTTCATTAAATTCCCCGTCCTGTTTTTCCAATGACAATATCCATCGTTTTGTTGCCTCGGATTCATTTTTTATCCTTGCGCCGACAATATATTTATGGCCCCCTGATTCTAAAAGTGCTATGTTCGATTTGTTCATTAAGCCGGAATCGGCCACAATTATAAAATCATCCAATCCAAACCGTTGTACAAAATCCTCAACGATGGGTATCATTGTCCGCCCTTCATATTGGGAACCACCGAAAAGTGAGTACGAAAGGGGATAACCATCTTTACTGACCAACAACCCCAATACGACTTGAGGCTGGCTGTGTTTGCCATCTTTGGAAAATCCGGTTTCCCGGAACTCATCGCCATAATCCGATTCAAAGTAAAGCGTGGTCACGTCATAAAACATCAACCCTATCCTGCCACCCAAAATCTTTCTTGTATGTTCTACGCTGAGTTGTTGTACCTTGTCCTGCTGGGTATTGTGCAATTTGTCCAAATAGCGGTATATATTGTGGAGCTGTACATCTTCGTCAAAATAAGACTTCAGGTAATCTACCGTGCCGGCTTTGCTCATTGGCTGGCTTAAACGGGCTATCACCAAATGTTTCAGTATGTCATCGTTTATCGAATCAAACCCAATGGCCTTGAATACCCTGTTCAATATCAACTGGGTCCCGTTTATCAGGATTTTTTCTACGTTGGACAACAGATATTCCGTTACCAGTTTCTCTTCGTTCTCCTTTGCTGCTTGTCCAAAAATATCTGTATTGCCGCAATGGAGGTCTATCCACTTTCTGCCTTGAAGGCACATTGATTCTATCTCTGAACTGTCATTGCTAACACCAATGGTTGCAAGCTCCCTGAAACTGCCCCTGCTTTTGTCTACAACCACAATACTCGTGGTCCCCGACCTGTTTTTCTTTTTGCGTATGAACATGCACCAAAATACTCCAATTTTTGCTTGCATCACCCATTTCGGTGACGCAAAATTTGCAACTTACTGTATTTAAGCTAATTACAAAATTTGAAAATTGAAGGTGTCGAAGTCAGGAAAGAA
>CAZAUT010000037.1:0-1693 GCA_964488535.1 uncultured Gammaproteobacteria bacterium | reverse complement strand
CCTGACTTCGTCACTTAAATTTTCCCGATTTCACAACTATCAGATTATTAGTGTAATGTAAATTTTGCGACACCAATTTGGGTGTCGCAAGCCTAAAAAAGGCTATTTTTACTACATGTTTGTACACATGAAGAAGAATAGATCGGGTAGTACGAGTGTTGTAGTAATCAAAAAAGTATCGGGAAGAACCAAATACATCAAAACTATTGGTATAAGTTCTGATGAGCGGGAAGTAGAGCGGCTTTTTCGGCTAGGCCAGCAATTCGTTCATAATTTTGGTGGACAAATGGATATGTTTGTCAATTACGACGAACAAGTCAATGAAGAATACCTGGCCAACTATTTCATGTCCAACATAGAAAATGTGCTATTAAACGGAACTCAGTTAATATTAAACCAGATATACAAAAGGATAGGTTTTGACCAAATTGACGACCATATATTAAAGCACCTGGCAGTATCACGGTTAAGCCAACCTATGAGCAAAGCAGCTACGGTAGATTACTTAAAATCACATTTTGAAGAGGATATAAACCTTTCAAAAATTTACAGGTACTTAGATAAATTGCACAACACGCAACAGGATAAAATACAGGATATCAGCATAGAACATACACGAATGATTTTGGGAGGAAAGATCGGGTTATTGTTTTACGATGTAACCACGCTGTATTTTGAGACAGAGCAAAACGACGAACTTCGGGAAAATGGGTTCTCGAAAGATGGTAAACACAGTCAGCCACAGATAGTACTGGGTTTGTTGGTTAGCAAGGATGGCTATCCGTTGTCCTATTCAATTTTTAATGGGTCCCAGTACGAAGGGCGAACGATGATTCCGATAGTGGATGATTTTGTCCAGAGGTTCAATTTGGAAGATTTTGTAGTTGTTGCCGATTCAGGTTTGATGAACAAATCAAACCTATCGTTGCTGGAATCTGGTGGACATAAATACATTATTGGGGCAAGGATTAAAAATGAAACACACCAGGTCAAACAATGGATATTGTCGCTTGAAAAGCATGATGGTGAGTTTAACGAACGAAAAAGGGACAATGTGCGGTTGATTATTGGTTATTCCGGAAACAGGGCGAAGAAGGACAGGCACAACAGGGAAAAAGGTATAAAACGACTCCAGCAGGCCTATAAAAGCGGGAAAATTACCAAAGAAAACATAAACAAGAAGGGATACAATAAATTTCTGGACATATCAGACAATGTAAAAGTGCGTATCAACCATGAAAAAATTAAAGAAGACGAAAAATGGGATGGATTAAAGGGTTATATAACCAATACATCTTTGCCGGCAAAAGAAGTTTATGAGCAATACAACGGTTTATGGGTGATAGAACGGGCTTATCGCATAACCAAGGGAACCATCGAAATAAGACCGATGTTCCACTTTAACCCCCGACGTATTGAAGCGCACGTGTGTATTTGCTTTGTTGCGTATAAGATGTACAAAGAACTTGAGCGGGTACTGAAAATATCGGGGATAGAATTAAGCGTGGATAAAGTGTTGGGCATCGCAAAAACAATAGCCACAATAAAAATCAAACTTCCCCTTCAAAACAAAACAACATCCCGAACTCTGCTTCTAACAAAGCAACACAACCAGATTAGTAAACTTTTTTCCGAGGAGCACTGGAAGAATATTCAGGAATTTTAAATTGGGTGTCGCAATGACGAAGTCAGG
>CAZAUT010000036.1:0-1719 GCA_964488535.1 uncultured Gammaproteobacteria bacterium | reverse complement strand
GGAAGTATTGTATTTTAAAAAATGCCCAAATAAAAATTGTGGTGAAGACTTAGTCTGTAACAGTTGCGGAGAAAAACAGAAAGCAAGCCCAACGCACATTGAATCAATCTCCATCGCACTTGGGGTCGATAAAGAGGACCAAATGGTAAACCAATGGCGGAAAGTTACGGAGGATTTTCATAAGTACGCTCACCGGCATGGGGCAACAAAAAAACCACGATCTTTTTCTGAATTTCGAGATACTTGGTTAGCATTTGAGGAACTTCTTCACCATTTAATTGGCTCCTATTACAGTGTGCTATAGATTTTCAGAAAATTAGTTTCATTTATTTTGTTTACAAATAGCATTTTACAAAGATCATATAAGAAACAAATTAAAGCATATTCCGTAATTCCCAATTGAGCAAAAATTTATAGATTTTGGATTAAGCTAACCTGGGGGAATTATGGAATTTCAATTCGACAATGAAACGGTGAATCGTCTTAATAATGAGCTTGCCATTGCGAGCAAACTTAACAATCTTCATCTTTACAAACTGGTTTGGACATTGCTTTTGATCCATGAGAAACAGGATTACAAAGAAGTGGCCTCTCTCTTGAGAGTCAGCGAGCGGACTGTGTACAATCGCTTGAAACGTTTTATTGTTGAAGGGTTTTCCTGGTTGTGCGGTCATCATTTTCAGGGTCGCGGGCGAAAACCCCGGTTGAGCAAAGCCCAAAAGCAAAAGTTGTATGATCTGATTGTCGCCGGGCCGCAAGCCGCCGGGTTTGACTGTGGTATCTGGACATCGGGATTGATCTTGGAATTGATTCAACGAGAGTTTAAGGTAACGTTCAACCCTCGCTACTTGTGTGAATTGCTTAAAAAAATTGGCTTGTCTTATCAAAAGGCCAAATTTGTGACCGACAAAATAGATGAAGGAGAATATCAACAAAAGCGGAAGGAATGGGAAGAAGTAACGTGGCCTTCTATTTTGAAACAGGCCAAAACGCTCAAAGCTGTTATCCTTTTTGGCGATGAAGTTTCCTTTGCACAATGGGGGTCGCTGGCTCATACATGGGCGCCAATTGGTAAGCAGCCAACGGTTAAAACAAGTGGAAAGCGAAAGGGCATGAAAATTTTTGGCGCTATTGAGTTTCAAAATGGCGGCTTTCATTATATGGAAAATGAAGGTAAGTTTAACAGCGGAAATTACGTGATGTTTCTGAAACAGGTTTTGAGTCAATACGCCTGTCCGGTGATTTTGATTGAAGATGGGGCCCCTTATCACAAAGGCGTTGCTAACGCCTTCAAAGAGAAGATGCGACAGGAAGGACAATTGTTTGTTCATAGACTCCCGTCTTATTCCCCTGATTACAATCCTATTGAAAAATTGTGGAAAAATACAAAAAAGGAAGCAACCCATCTCAAATATTTCCCAACTTTCGAGTCCTTAAGAGAAACTGTTATTAGAACATTTAACAGCTTCATGGAAAATGCGCTCAAAATTGTATGTGTTATGCAAAAACTCCGGACTCAAGCGGGTATCGCATGAGATTCTAATTTTGGAAATTATTTATCTGAAAAACTATAGCTTTGTCCTGAGCTTGTCGAAGGGAGCCTTTGTGGCAAAATTTATGAATAATTCGGGTAAATATGACCCAATAAACATCATGCTCCCATATTTTTTCTTGCCTGTTTTCAGGCTTGACCATAAGTTATAGCGTTTTCTGACACTG
>CAZAUT010000035.1:0-2216 GCA_964488535.1 uncultured Gammaproteobacteria bacterium | reverse complement strand
CCTGTCTTTTTCTTCCCCTGATATAACAGATATCCGAGCTCGACCGGAATAAGGATAAAGGCGTATGCAAGTATTAAGGCAATAATCGAAGGATATCCCCTACTAGCAACTGGCTGTCGTACGAGTAAGTAAAAACACCCGACCAGGATTCCAGGGAGTAAATGCAAAATGACCGATTGTGTCGTTGAATGTTTCTCGATTTGATCTTGCTTCATATTATTGATTCTTTCATATTAGTTTGAGAATTAGTAACTTGGTTATTGAGACATTCTTCAAAAACAAACAGCAAATTGAATCGCCAAATTTCATCCGCGAAGGGAGGCGGTTTTCCGCGGCTCCATAGTTGCAGCACGCTCACAAGAGTGAGTATGCAAAACAATAAGATTGAAATTATGGTCAGCATAATACATACCGCTTTTCGCACAAACGATTCAATTCTTGAGTTTAGAGTTCAACCATGCGAAAAACCCATGGCCATGGATTACGCCGATTTGGCGGATTTACGCGGATTTTTTAAAGAAAAACCCGCGTAAATCTCTTTTTTTTCCGCGTAATCCGCGTGCCGATCTTGCTTTTTTGTGCCTTTTGCGCCAAGGCTTCGTGCTTTTTTAGGTTTCAAAGACGAACTCTAAACTCAAGTCAATTGGTAGTCGGTTATTTTTTTATTTGTCATTTTTACTCCTCTTATAAATAGCCGAACAAGGCTTTCTTACTTGTGTATCACCGAAGCCCATCCTAGTTTATGGCATTGCGGACACTTGACGTACCTACGAAAAATGAAGTGGGGTCCTAGGTAGACTAATCAACTCGTTGGCTGGAACTCAGCGTGGCAATGGGGACATTTATAACCGTAGTTTTTCCTTTGCCAAAAGAATAACCGGAAGATTATCCAGGATATTATGACCAGGAAAATTAAATAATACTCATTCATTTGTATTCTCCTTTATATTTTCAACTACTGTAAATTAAAACCAGACTTCCAACAACCTAATATAGATTTAACTTCGATTGGTCATTTTTTTCCTCCTTGTTCTTTGTGGCTAATTCCTACCGTGATAACGACGTTGCCTTTTTTATGCCCTTGCTCGACATAGCGGTGCGCCTCGGCCATCTGTTCCAACGGATAGCACCTGTCTATAACCGGTTTTATCTTCCCCGCCTCAATAAGCTCTTTGAGCATGATCAGATATTCGGTCTTTTCGCTTGTCGGGGATTTGACGGTTAGATATATCCCTTTTTTCTTCAGGGAGCTTTTACTGCGTGAAGACGAAATCTTGCCCACCGCGTCAAAAATAACATCATAGGTCTCACCGCTCTGGGTGAAATCCTCTTGAGTGTAATCAATTACTTTATCGGCTCCCAGAGAGCTTACCAATTCTAAATTCGAAGTACTGCACACCCCGGTTACTTTTGCACCAAAGTGGTACTTGGCAATCTGCACCGCAAAAGCACCTACACTTCCAGAAGCGCCATAGATAAGGACTTTTTGTCCCCTCTGGATATTTGCTTTTCCAAGAAGATATAACGCTGCCATACCTCCGATAGGAACGGCGACGGCTTCCTCATAGGTCATATTCGCAGGTTTCTTGGCTACTACTCCTTGCTTCCATTCCTCAGGCAGACATACATACTCGGCATAAGCACCGGCCTTCAACCCAGTGGTAGTTCCAAAAACCTGGTCACCCTTCTTAACCAGTTTTACATCTTTGCCCACAGCTTCAACTTCCCCGGATACCTCATACCCCAGTATGTTATTTTTGGGTTTTGTGAGACCAAACACCATTCGCACCGCGAGGGTAAAAAATCTAGAATCCGGGTGTTTGCCAGTTCGAGCCCACAACACCCCTGATGATACTGTTGTCGCATATACTTTCACCAGTATTTCATTGTCCTTGGGTGCAGGTTTCTCTACCTCTGTTAGCTGAAGGACATCAGGTGGTCCGTATTTTGTGTATACAATCGCTTTCATGAGTATTCCTCCTGGATTACTTTTCAAAATTGGAGAGGTTGACTCTCACCATCTCTGATACTTTTGTTTGCTGTTGAAACTTGAAGTCTAGATGTTTGTTGTGCTGTGGCGCGACATGAACGTATCTGTTTTTTGCGCCACCGTGCTTGGGTTGCTGCGCAGCATGGCGATCCCCAGCCAGACAAACCAGATGATCTGACCCAGGCCGAACACAGCAACTAAAGCGTTCAGCGCTGGGATGATCGTG
>CAZAUT010000034.1:0-2217 GCA_964488535.1 uncultured Gammaproteobacteria bacterium | reverse complement strand
CAAGTTAATCTTGTCATAAAACACTTTCCCCTCCGCATGCATAAATTCGCCCAAAAAGCCGCAGCAGCAGTCCTTGCCGCGGATCGTCAGGACAAATACCTCGCGATGTCAACTGTCCTTATCCGAAATTTTCGAAACCTGAATGACGAATCCATTAAGAAATACGCCGGTGAAATCGGGTTGGACATGCAGAAATTTGAAAAAGACATGAATGATCCGGCCATCAATAAAATCATCGCCCAGGATATGACCACCGGTCAGGAAGTCAAAGTGCGTGGTGTGCCGGCCCTCTATATCAATGGAAAGCTTTGCAAAGCCCGTTCGTTTGAATCGCTTTTAATGGCAATCGAAAAGGAATTGAATAAAGATAATTAATTTTCAAATTGACAGAATTCGATAAAAACATAATATGTTTTCTCCGGTCTATATTATGTTTAAATAGGCTCCTGATCCTAAACCAAATTTTGGTTCTTTCGTGTTTAAGTTGAAAGCCTTGGATTTAAAAGGCCACAATGTTGATGAATTTTTAGTAAAAAATATTTAACATCACGATACCCATAGGCCATTCGTTTCAATCTTTTTATCTTGTTGTTGATTCCCTCAGAAATAGCTGTTGTTATTTTACAGATAAAATAATTCAATATGTAATGCCGTTTTCTAAAAAACTTCCCGCCCAATTCCTCAAATGCCGGGATGTCGGACTTGAGCGCCGCAATGATCCATGCTTTTAGATTTGTCCAGGCGCTTTTTCGATCTCCCGCAGAGTAGATGGAAAGGAACTGCTCCTTTAACAGCATTGCCTGATAGACCCCCTGATTAAGCGCTGATAGCCTCTCAAGCATATCCCGCTTCTTATTGGTTACTTTGTTCTGCATCAGAATAAACCGTTTATTGCAATGCAGCATCCCTGAAAGTTCTTTGTCATTTTGTGCTCGGGCTTTCTGCAACTCCTGCTTGCGTACCGTGTCAACTGCGTCATTGAGATACTTCTTCACATGAAAGTGATCAAGAACGATCAATGCCTGCATGGCATTCTCTTTGGTTGAGGACAGGTATCCCCGCGCACCATCACTTGCTACCGCCTCAACCTTTTTACGCCCTTCTTCTCCCAGCGCCTTATAAAAACTGTCCAAAACCCCTTTGCCTCGTCCGTCATGATTCCAGATTACCTTGTGCGTTTCTATATCAACGACATTGGTCACATAATGATGCCACTTCTTCCAGGCTACTTCATCAACACTCATATGCCGCGGCTGCGGAACCGGCTCAAGCTTCTTGACGGCAAGCTCTTCAAGCATACCCCGGTCAATCCGGTATACTGTTTCATCATCAAGCCCAAGATACCACCCGGCCTCCGTATTCGTGGTAATCGCTGTAAGGCGATTCACCTGCCCGGCAAACCGCCGGGTAAACCGGCCTCGTATCCACTCAATTTCTTCAACCCTGATCCGTCCATCCTCACTGCAAAGACTTTTCCTCTTTCGCACATGCAAAAATACCCTCCTGCCGCTTAAACTCATATCCTCAACAATCACCTCCGCTTTGCTGTGCACCGGATTATTATGAACATGACCACATCCTGAGCAAATCGGCGCGGTTGGTTTGATCTGTTCCAATAAAAAATGCAAATGCTCCTTATTATCTGATTCTACTATCCCTGCCACTTTATAGTTTGGCAAAGCTAACAGTTTTGTTATAGTATTTAACTGCATCGGGTTTTGCCTCCGGTAGTTTATTATTCGCACTAATAATCCTACCAGATTACGCAAAATCCGATGCTTTTACATATAGTTAAATAAAACTCCCCCTCCTATATCCCTGCTTTCTTCAACTTTTTTACGAAAGAACCCAAATTTTTATTATTTCTATCTCAAAATAAATTCTTTGTGAGAAATGCGGGCTAAATATTATGGATGTATATCCTGTCTTTCTGCAAACGGAACGCATTTTTTTCACTCGTTATATTATGTAACAAAGAAAATTTGACAAAATATATTACCTTTAAAATGAGGGTGTTAAATATAAACTACGATCAAATTGGCAGTATTAATACTGTGACTTTTTCGTAATAAATTTTCTTGTAAAACAGGATAAATGCTGTTAAGCGAATTTTGCGCGTTTTGATTTGGCAGATAATGAACATACGATTTTTGAAATAAAATTCTAAAATAAATAACAGGGATAATGAGAAAAAAGATGAAAAAGTCCATGAGGATC
>CAZAUT010000033.1:0-2237 GCA_964488535.1 uncultured Gammaproteobacteria bacterium | reverse complement strand
ATTTAACCCATTTTGCAGCTAATCCGAACGTATTTGTTGCTGTTCAATAAATTGGCATTGGTCGAGTTCAGATTTGTGTACTACGGATTTTCTTTTTACAAAGGGTGCATATTTGTATTTTAGGGCATCGTAAAGTTTTCTCACCTGTTGGTTTGGTTCTGAGCACCGGCGTATCATAATAACTTGGTCATGTACGTTCTGCGCTAAAGTTGTAACAGCCTTTTGGGTGTTCATTGTGCGGACAATCTCGCGCCAACCGCTGTGAATGCCTTTTCCTTTTAACTGGTGCCTTACTGTGTTTACCAGCCAGTATGCCAGCAGCCCCAGGTGCAGGTGGGCCATTGTGCTTTGGTCGTTTTGATGGTAGATGGGGCGCAGGTCAAGGTCGGTTTTTAGTACCCTGAAAGTGGCTTCAATCTCCCGGATAGTATTGTAAAATTGCCATACGGTTTGTTCTGAAATGGCATCGATACAAGTGCGGAGAAAGTAAACGCCACTTCGGGCATTGATGTCGACACCCTCTTTTACTGCCCATTTTATGGCCGTTACGGTTCTCTTTATTTCCTGTACCGGTTCTGTCCCCTTCCGTTTCCTTTTGGTCCGGACATCTTCTTTTACTTCTGTTTCAATATCAAAATATCGCCCAATGGAGGGGTATTTTTGTTTTACCCGGCCAATACGCTGGTGCACTTTATCTTCCTGTTTTACGCCACCTTTTTTTGTCAGGCTGTCGGTTATTTTCTGTAGTTCGGCTTCAAAGCGTGAACGGAACTGCTCGTTCATCGAACGTTCTTTCAACGCTTTAGCGTGGCTTTCCACTTTGAGGTAATAATCTGTATTACGGCCCGATGTTACATGGCAAAGGTCTATTTTCTGTTTCTTATTGTCGGTAACCGTAATCGTTGTTGCGCCTGCCTCAACATGATAATCTTTCAAGCTCGAACGGCTCACACACAGATAATTATAGCCCTTTTCCTTTATCATCTTCAAATTGTCATCGGTACCAATCCCGGCATCAATAACTATAAGCGCTTTCCGGGCTGACTCGGAAGTCTTGATTCGCAGTTTGTCAATCATTTCCTCCAAAGTTTTTGAATCGGCCATATTCCCTTCCAAAATTGACGAGTATTTGATAAACCCCTCGGGATTGACTACCAGGGCCAGAACAACCAGTTTTACATCGTTGCGCTTTTCTTTGTTCCTCCCATATTTGGCCAGGTTACTCCCCTGTTTGCGGCCTTCAAAATAGGTGTTGGTAAGGTCGTAAAGTATTATTTTATCCTCAATATCAAACAGCTCGTTGGTTCGCACCGACAGGTGCTGTTCCAGTGCTTCTTTTTCGGCATAAAGTTTTTTCGAGATGGCATATAGCCGGTCTTTGGTCACCCGCCCAATGTCATAACCAGTAACCTCACACACAGATGAGTTTTCTTTTATCCAGCGCGTAGTTTCAAGTTCCGATGCTGGGTAAACTGCCCGGCTGATAATATGGGTCAGGGCCAGTTTTATATCATCCTGGTCCCAGCCCCGGTGTTCTAAAAACAATGCAATTTGCAACTGTCTGGTTGCCTGGCAGGCCATCCATTCAGCGCCAATCTCACGAACATCCTTGTTGCGGATACTGTTAATGTCTATGGCCTGCATGTCTTTGCCGCTTTTCGAAGGTTTCTGTCCCTGTTTCTCGACAAGCACATCGATACGTTTTTCGGCAACCATGCGGCTGTAAAATTTATCAACATAGTGGGTTACCGTTGTATCATCAGTGAATGGCAACCCGAATAATGGTTTGTCGTAATTTTTAACTTTTGCAGTAAGTATGTTTTGGATTAGATTGAGTTGGTCGGTGGTCAGTTCGTCCAGATAGCCCGCATTCAAAATTGTGCGGTGGCAAACCCTGTCATCGTAATTGCGATAACTCTCCACTAAACGGTAATAACCCGAATAGATTCCTGTTGCAGGATTGGTGCGCATTGATACTTTGAAATACATGGCCGCAATTTAATACGCAATCCATTGATAACCAATACCCCCCTGAGGACTACAATTGAAATCTGAAAAAACACACGCAATGAATATCAGACAGTTATAAAATAGAAGGCCAGAAAATAACCGCCTTTTGCCTAAAAAAACTTCATTTTAGCCTGTTTTTACCCTCATTTTGTTGAAATGGCTGCAAGTTGGGTTAACTTTTGCAGTAAGTATGTTTTGGATTAGATTGAGTTGGTCGGTGGTCAGTT
>CAZAUT010000032.1:0-2258 GCA_964488535.1 uncultured Gammaproteobacteria bacterium | reverse complement strand
CAATTTCACCAAGTCCGGCAGTTTATGTTCTTGCGAGATTTCAATTTCTCCGGCATCTTCCCTAAGTTCCGGTTCTATATAATCCAATCCTAAATATTTATAAAATGATTTTTCGTCTTGAAATTTTACCATCTTGCCGGAAGATTTATCTTTAATTCCATATTCGGAAAGAGAAAGTCCTTTTTTAAGTGCGTATTCACGAAGAGCAATGTTGTGGTGCTTTGAACCTGTAAAATGCTGCAAAAGGGAGCCATAGGTCTCTTGTGGTTGTGTCATTAAATCAACTCTAATGTTGCCGGGTAGCAGAATTGAAGCCGTTTTATCACCTTTTTCTAGTATTTTTTGAGATTTGGGATATTTGACGAAGTGTTCAAGCACACCGGAAGGTTTATTTGTAGCAACAGAGATGTCAATGTCACCAATGGTTGAAGCCTGGCGTCTAAGGCTGCCTAGCGGGTCTACGCGCAGTGTTTCAGAGCACTTTGATAGATACTCCATCACCTCGGAAGCTATCAATGCAGCGTAGGGTAAAAGGTGCCTTTTGTTTTCCTTTTCTCTTTCTTTAATTTCCGCAAGTTTGGAAGCTACCTCTTTAGGATCACCTTCATTAATTAGTTTTATGGCTGTTTTTATACCGATTCCGGGGAGTTTCATGAGTTCAAAAGCTTTTGGTGAGATGTTCTTCATCAAGTCATCAAAATGTTTGGAAGAACCTTTCTCAAACAATTCGCTTAAATGCTTGGCAATGCTTGGTCCAACTCCCGGAATTTCTTCCAGTTTCCCATCATCCCAAAGGTCTTTGAGTTCGCTTGTAGAGTGCTCAACAGCATCCGCTGCACGTTCATATGCAATAGTCTGAAATCTATACTTTTTTTCGTCCTTAATTTGATATGAAGCAGCTACATCCCGCAGTAATTCGGCAATCTGAAGGTTGGTGTAAATTTTTAATCCCACGGCTAGATTAATGTTATCACAATTGATATAATCATATCGTTTGCGGGGGGTTGTGGCGCAACCGGCTAGCGCGCTTCCCTGTCACGGAAGAGGCTGCGGGTTCGAATCCCGTCAACCCCGCTCACTTCGCTCGCTGTGTTTCCGGCCTCGATGATGCACAAGTATTGTATCTTAGTATTGTGCATGGCGAATCCCGTCAACCCCGCTCACTTTGCTCGCTCAATTTCCGGCCTCGATAATGCACAAGTATTGTACCTTAGTGCTGTGCATGGCGAATCCCGTCAATTTCGTATATTAGATTTAACCCCTTGACTTCGCACAATTATTCCTTTAAATTCAGGCTAACTCTGCCCTTCCGAAAGAAGGTGAATATACTTGAAATTTAACTTAAAGAAAATCCTCAAAACAATCAAGCTTAATGAAGAAAATATTAGTATGGTTCTTGGCGCGATAGTTCTTGTTATTGTCGGAGTACTGATCGTAAATTATTTCAAAGACAAAGAAGCAGGAAGCATTACGGAAAGTTCAACTCAAATAACGGCCGCAAATGAGCACACCGTTATAAAAGGTGAAACACTTTGGTCAATTGCCGAAAATTCATACGGTTCCGGATATAACTGGGTAGACATCAAAAACGCCAACAGCCTGACCAGCGACGATATCGAAGTAGGTCAAAAATTATTTATTCCGAATGATATTGAAGTTGATGAACCAACGACTACAGAAGTTATTGAATCAGCAGTTATCACTCTAGAAAATGACGAAAACAATCAGGTAATTACAGGAGACACATACACCGTAGTAAAAGGAGACTGTCTCTGGGATATTGCCGTAAGAGCATATGGTGACGGTTATGCCTGGACGGAAATTGCTGAAGCGAACGAACTTACCAGTCCTGACATTATCCACTCGGGAAATATATTAATTCTGCCAAGATAATTCTAGTCCCAAGTAAGACCAAATTCAGCTTTGGTTAGTCTTTTTCCTGTAACCGGATTAATTAGAGGTTCTATTGGTTTATCAAAACCGGACTGCTCAAATTTTTGCAGTTTCTCTTTGGCTGGCAAAACCCTCTCTTTTTCTGAAATAGTATCTAAAACTACCGGATTAATTTCTTTTAACACAACGTTTTCAACTCTATACCTGACTAGAAATATTTTCAAGACTTTTCTGCAAGGCTAGACTCGAGTATAATTTACACTTAACCATGCGGGTATAATCGAGCAAGGCTCTCATATTCCCGCGTTTACTTGGTAGCTCAAGTAAACTTTCGCTAGTCGTAAATGCGGGTATAGTTAAACGGC
>CAZAUT010000031.1:1363-2548 GCA_964488535.1 uncultured Gammaproteobacteria bacterium | reverse complement strand
TGAAGATACTTATAACAGGAACCGCTGGTTTCATCGGCTTCCACCTGGCTAAAAAACTTTTGGAAAGAGGCGACACAGCAGAAGGTATCGCTGACTCCTTCGCTACCCCTGCCCCCTAAAGGGGAAAACCAACGCACAGACCGGCCTGCAAGATTTTTGATTACAAAACAAGGAAAGGAAAACAGGGAAGGCAAAAGAAAGCAACACTGTTTGACGAGGAGGAACGACGAGGAGTTGTGTTGCGTGGATTTCCAACCCGTAGTTTTGTTTCAAAAAGATTGTCAGCCTTGACTTTTTTGTTTACTTTTTGAGTCAAGTCAAAAAGTAAAATCCGTCTGATAAGACAAAACAATAAATTATGAAGATACTTATAACAGGAACCGCTGGTTTCATCGGCTTCCACCTGGCTAAAAAGCTACTTGAAAGAGGAGATGAAGTAGTAGGAATAGATAATATCAACGATTACTACGACATTAACCTGAAATACGCCCGTTTAGCTGAAACCGGAATTGGCCGGGAAGCAGAAAAGTGGCACACAAAAGTTCAAAGTACAAAGTACCCCGGTTATTCTTTTGTAAGAATGAAACTCGAAGACAGGGAACAATTGACTGAGCTCTTTGAAAAGGAGAAATTCGACAAGGTATGCAACCTCGCCGCACAGGCCGGCGTGCGCTACAGCCTGCAAAACCCTTACACCTATATCGAAAGCAACATAGTAGGCTTTATCAATATACTCGAAGCCTGTCGACACAACAACATCAAACACCTGGCCTATGCCAGTTCCAGCAGCGTATATGGCAACAACACAAAAATGCCACTAAGTACCGACGATTATGTCGACCACCCCATAAGCCTTTATGCCGCAACAAAAAAAAGCAACGAACTGATGGCACATACATACAGTCATCTGTTTGGTATCCCAACCACCGGGCTCCGGTTTTTTACGGTATACGGGCCCTGGGGCAGACCCGACATGGCCCTTTTCCTATTTACAAAAGCCATAACCGAAGGAAAACCCATACAGGTATTTAACAACGGTAACATGGTTCGCGACTTTACCTATGTCGACGATATCGTAGAAGGAGTTACAAGGGTGATTGATAATCCGCCGGGAAGTCACCCTGAGCGGAGTCGAAGGGTGAGCGAAAGTAAATCAGATGCAAGAGTTCCCGATGAGCCTGCAAC
>CAZAUT010000031.1:0-1353 GCA_964488535.1 uncultured Gammaproteobacteria bacterium | reverse complement strand
GCAACAAAGGGACCTAATGAATTAAGCAGCGATGCTTTCCAATCCTCCCCCCACCGGGAGGACAAGAGGGGGGCTCCCTATAAAATCTACAACATTGGCAACTCCTCCCCTGTTCAGCTCATGGAGTTTATAGATGCCATCGAACACCACCTTGGCAAAAAAGCTATAAAGGAAATGCTCCCCATACAACCGGGAGATGTGGTACGTACAGAAGCAGATGTTACCGATTTAGTCGATAACCTGGGTTACAAACCAGATACCTCTGTGCAAAAGGGGATTGGCGAATTTGTCAATTGGTACAAAACCTACTTTAAATAAGATTTAAACCGAATACTTCGAAGCTTCCAATATCCAACGTCACAAACTTGCCGAAGGGCAGCAGGGATCAGCAGGCTACAGGCAACAACTCGTAACCCGCAGCAAGTATCAAGTAGCAAGTATCAAGAGACCGGGAACAAATGACAATTTAAAATTCTTTAATCTCTATAAATCTCTATTGTTTTAACTAGTAGCCAGTTGCCAGCAACAAATGCATGAATGCGATAATGTGTAAATGCATAAATAAGAAATCTGAAAGTTTTGAACTCTGAACTCTGAACTCTGAACATTGGCAGTAGCCAGTAGGCAATAGGCAAAAACATGTAACGATTTACAATTCTTCAATCTCTATAAATCTCTATTAATCTCAATTCTTCTGAACTCTGAACTCAGTCAATCAGTCCTTCAGTAGACAGAAGCAAGTATCAAGTATCAAGAGACCAGATACCAGCGACCAGTGACCAGTGACCAGTGACCAGTGACCAGCGACCAGTGACCAGTAACCAGTAACCAGTAACCAGTAACCAGTAACCAGTAACCAGTGACCAGTAACCAGCAACCTGCAACCTGCAACCCGTACCCCCCCCGCTACCCCTGACCCCCAAGGGGGAAAGCCAACCCTCGAACGAACCTGTGGCTAGTATCAAGTTTCTCACAATATTCAACTAAAAAATGCTCATCTATCTCGATAATTGCTCATTTAACCGGCCATTCGACAACCAAAAGCAGTTGCGAATACACTCAGAAACGATGGCAAAATTGAAAATTCAGGAAGAAATAATAAATGGCAGGTATCGTTTGGCATGGTCCTACATTCTTGGATACGAGAATAATGCGAATCCTTTTCCCGAAAGGAAGATGGTAATTGAAAACTGGAAAAAGCAGGCTACTGTTGAAACCGGTGAAACAATAAACATTTTACAAATTGCAAATCAACTTTATAAAACAAAAATCAAAGCAAAAGATGCACTACATGTTGCCTGTGCCATTGAAATGCAGTGTGATTTTTTCATAACAACCGATCTTTCACTGATT
>CAZAUT010000030.1:0-5599 GCA_964488535.1 uncultured Gammaproteobacteria bacterium | reverse complement strand
TGAGCGGAATACGGGAGTCGAACCCGTCTTTCTTCCTTGGGAAGGAAGTGTTGAGCCGCTCAACTAATTCCGCGAGAGATATGTTTATTTTAGAAGTTTTAACGGGGAATTACAAACACATTTCCCGGATGAATAAGATCGGGGTTTTTCAGATTATTAGCTTTTGCAATATCTGTCCATCGGTAACCGTCGCCGTATAACTTTAGAGAGATTTTCCATAAACTGTCTCCAACGACTACCGTATACCTTTCTGACTGTGTGATTACGTTATCGTAAATATTTCCGGTTGTAGTGCCAGCAGTAGGGAATACTTCTTTCACTTTTTCAAATGAATTCGGTACGGTTTCGGAAGGGGTGGGAAATTTAAGGTCTGGAATTGTTAAATACTGTCCCTCTTCAATGATATAGGGAGCTTTAATATTGTTTGCATTTGCAATGCTTTTCCATTCGTAACCCGAATTATAATAAGTCTCGGCTATCTTCCAAAGATCTTCACCCTTTTTTACACTATGTATATTTTCCGATAACGGTTCTTCGTTTTCAGTTCCTATTGCAGGAATGGTTTCACCCGGACTGGTACGGTTATAATTTTTTATTATGAAGGATCCAACAACCAATATTACAATAACCCCTAAAAATATACTCAAATCGCTTTCGTGCTTTTTAAAATATTTTATAACCTTTTTGAGGTTCATAATATAAGCCGAAATTTATATTATTAGGATTATATTGTCAAGAAGTGTATCGTCTCATATTATATTTTTACAAATATATATGACTGTGGTGTAGCCGAATATAGTGAGTATTTATATCTACTCATAAAAGAAATTATTGATTCATTTCCGATTATCGGTTTCCCCATGTTTTTTTCCCTCTCAACACAAACAAGAAGGGGGTTTGTGCCGGATTTTAAAATTAATCGTAATATATTTTCAGAATATCCTTCAGCATCAATATTTAATAAATGTATAAAAATATTTTTTTTAAAAAGAAATTCAGAATTGGAATATTCAGAAATTGTTTTTTTTATAATTTTTATTAAATGTTTAGGGTCTATTACTTTTACCTTGAAAGTATCAATAAAAATTGATTGATTTGAGTTTACAATAGCCTTGAAATTATCTTTATTGAACGTATTCAGTGCAGGATCGGAAAAGGTGTAGTAAATTTTCTTCGAGTTGCTGTTTCCAATCCCAAAATTAAGATTAAGGTCGCGTTTTCTTGCAAAGTTTAAAAGTTTCCAATTATTTCTGTTTGGTTCTATGTTAATTCCACACCAACCTTGTTGGTAAAGTTTTTGAGTATTTGAATACTTAAAAGGATGAAATGCTCCAATATCTACATAAAATCCCTTTTTGATGTTTGTAGTTTTAAAATATCGGTCAATAATTACATCTTCCCCCTCCTGAGAATAGCTTAAATGACCGTACAAAAATGGAATATTCAAATAGCAGGAGATATAGGATTTAAGTAATTTAAGATACTTATTCATAATCGTTCTTGTCCTAATATATAATATTTTGTATAATTTGAGAACTGTTTGGGGGCGTAGTGTAACGGCTAACACATCTCCCTGTCACGGAGAAGACTTACGGGTTCGAATCCCGCCGCTCCCGCAAATAAAAACTCTTATTAAAGCGTAAGAGTTTTTATTTGTGATACGGAACGAGTAGTTTATACTTAGCGAGTGAAAGGAGTCGAACACAAGTCCGTTAACACCGCAAACTAAAATTCCTATTGGATATATATTTATTATTTTATGGAACAAGATTTGAAAATAACAAGAACACATGATTATGGGGGGGTGTTCGGAATCAGGTTCCGGTGGAATTTGTACTAAAGGATGGAAATTTTGAAAGTGTAAAAAAAGTTGTACTTCACGAGTTTGGATTGGATGATCCCGAAAAAGCGATTTATAAAAAAATACAAGTAACCGAAGGCAAACGATCGTTGGAATTGCAAACATGTGAGGGTTCTGAACTAACTCCTGGCGCACGAATAAATATTTATTTAACACAATATTACGATGGATCAATTAAAGCCATTGTGACTCCAAATCATCATATTTGGGATTCTTCTAGACCTGGAATAGAAAATGTTTCGAGAGGAATTAGTTCAGCCTTGCAAAAGCTTCTTTCGGAATAATAAGCATTTTAATTATTAATTCAAATCCGCACACCTTACAATTATTCAAACCAAGCATGGCGATCACGTTATTTTGGGACATGGTTATATCTCCGCAGACAGGACGGGGATTAATTATTCTTCTTAAACCAATTTTAAAAAACGATTTGATATAATGGTT
Source organism: uncultured Gammaproteobacteria bacterium (assembly GCA_964488535.1). GTDB lineage: Bacteria > Patescibacteriota > Microgenomatia > UBA8517 > UBA8517 > GWB1-38-13. The sequence goes on along the minus strand of CAZAUT010000030.1, from coordinate 3,294 downwards.
ATATGCTTCAGGGAAAAGACATGGATAACATACAAATTGCAAATTTGTTAAGAAACGTTGCGACTGCACTTCAAATTCAGGATAAAGATGAAAATAAATTCAAAATAATTGCCTACGAAAGAGCTGCTAATGCGATTGAGCATTTATCAAGCGAGGCAAAAGACTTATATGACGAAGGAAAATTGGAAGATATTCCGGGAGTTGGAAAATCAATTGCCAAACATCTCAGCGATATATTTCAAAAAGGAAGGTCGATAGAATTAAGTATCCTTCTTTCAAAAGTTCCACACGCCGTATTTGATATTATTCCCCTTGAAGGTATTGGTCCTAAAATGGCCTATAAATTAGTTAAGGAGTTAAAAATTAAACCACCCAATTCACTTGAAAAACTTAAGGTGTTGGCAATAAAAAACAAGATAGCGGGCATATCCGGCTTTGGGGAAGAGTCGCAGACGAGCATTTTAAAAGCAATTTCTGACTATAAGGGAAATGTAAAGCGTCATTTATTAAATTACGCCGAAAGTGTAGCCGAACTTATAATTTCCTGGATGAATAAGGATACAAACACGATAAGAGCTGATACTTTGGGAAGTTTACGGCGCCGCGCTTCAACTGTAGGGGACATTGATATCGCGATTGCAAGTAAATCTCCAAAAGAGTCAATTGAGCATTTTGTAAGTTACCCAAATACAAAACGGATTTTGGAAAAAGGTGACAGAAAAGCGTCTATTTTAATTCCGGGCAATATTCAGGTAGATTTAAGAGCGCAAAGGCAGGACTCATACGGAGCCCTTTTGCAGCATTTTACAGGAAGCAAACATCATAATATTACCCTTAGGGAATACGCAAACGATCTAAGGCCAAGATTGAGTTTAAGTGAGTACGGGATCCGCGTAGTGGGAAATAAACAAGAAACAGTAAACAATAAACAGAAAGCCTCACTTCGCCACATTCATGAAACTGAATGTGGCTTCGATGGACAGGCAAACCTCAAAGCTCTAACCCCTAACCTCTTGTCATTCAAGACAGAGGAGGAGTTTTATAACTACCTTGGGTTGGAGTGGATCCCGCCGGAATTGCGGGAAGACAACGGTGAAATTCAGGTTTCCTTAAAACATAAACTACCCAAACTTATTGAATTATCCGACGTAAAAGGAGATTTGCAGATTCATTCAGACTTTGACATTGAAACAAGTCATGACCTTGGACTCTCTGGCCATAAAGAGATTGTCGATAAGGCAAATGAATTGGGATATGAATACATTGCATTCACCGAGCATAATCCAAGCAGATCGAAACATACTGACGCACAAATAGTAGATTTGTTAAAAAGGAAAAAGGAATGGAATGAGGAAATAAATAACTCATTACGAAGGGCGGGAGAATGGAAAGGTGGGAGAGCGGAAGAGAAACACAGAGGGGTACAAAGAGTGTTCAATTCACTTGAGATTGATATTCTGTCAGATGGTGAACTTCCTGTACCGGAAAAAGGGTTGGAACTTTTGGATTTTGCTCTAGTCTCAATTCATTCAAACTTTCGGCTTAATAAAAAGATTATGACAAAAAGAGTAATTTCAGCTCTTTCTCATCCCAAGGTGCTAATATTTGCCCACCCAACAGGTAGAAAACTTAATGAAAGGGAAGGGGTAGAATTGGACTGGGACGAGATTTTTAATTATTGTCAAAAAAATAACAAGATTATTGAGATAAATGCTGACCCGATGAGACTTGATCTTCCTGATTTTTTGGTGAAAGAGGCCTTGAAATATAAAGTTAAGCTATCTTTGGGAACCGACTCGCATCATGTCTCGCAGATGGATAATATGCGATATGCTGTTGATGTAGCCAGACGCGGTTGGGCGGAGAAGGTAAACATTGTGAATTGTTTGGGACTTAAAGAATTCGTGAAGGCAGTCAGTTTACAAAATGTATAATGTATAATATATAACGTATGATGTATTTTGAATAAATTTCTAATTTCTAATTTCTAAACAAATCCCAATAACCAAATTAAATAATTTTCAAAATGTTTATAGCATTTGGATTTATATGCATTGTTTAGGATTTAGAGTTTAGGATTTAGAATTTAAATTGTTTACTTTTGAGTTATTTTGAATTCTTGATACCTGATACCTGATACTTGATACCTGATACATTTTGAATGGAGGTGATAAATTATGGAGTGGTTAATAATAATACTTTTAATTTTAATTGTTGTTTATATAGTCGGTACCTATAATTTCTTCGTTTCCAGTAAAGCCCGTATAAAAGCCTCGATTCAGGAGATTGGAAATCAACTAAAAAGACAAACTGATCTTATTCCGAATTTGGTGTCATCTGCAAAAGGATATCTCAAACACGAGAAAGGGATTTTTGATAAATTGACCGATGCAAGAAAGACAATTAGTAAAGCCGTCGAATCGGGAGATGTTCAAAAAATGGCCGATGCCGGAAGCAAACTTGCATCAATAATTCCCGACCTTAAAGTTGTTGTAGAAAGCAATCCCGAAATCAAAGGCGCCGATGTTGTAACGAAGCTAATGGATGAACTTCGTGATACTTCCGATAAAGTTATGTATTCACGAAGGCTTTTGATTGACCTATCGGCAGATTATAATGTTAAAAGAGTAACCTTTCCTTCAAGCATAGTAGCGTCAATATTCGGTTTCACTGAAGTTGAAGGGCTTAAAACACCGGACGAAGGAATGGAAGTGAATTCGGATGAGATGGAGACACCGAAAGTTAATTTAGAGTAGAAGAGCGGGAGAGTGTAAGAGTGTAAGGTGAGAAAAAGGGGAGAGTAGAAGAGCAGGGGGGTGTAAGAGTGTAAGTAACAACAAATATATTGTTGTTGTGGCTTTCTTTTACTCTTTTACCATTTCACTCTTTTACTTTTTAAATGTATGAAGAATTTTTACGAAGTCCGTTCACAAAACAAACTGAAAAGTTTTTTTATCGTTACTTTATTTTTTATTTTTACGTCGATAGTTGTTTACGTTTTGGCAAATGCCTATGGAGCGTATATGGGATATCAAACCGGTGGTACAGGGTATGCTGGTATGGCCTTAATCTTTTCAGGGATTTCAACTTTTATAAGTTATTATTTCAGCGACAGTATAGTCATTGCAATTTCAAAAGCAAAACCGGCAAAAAGAACTCAATATTTTAATTTTTACACTTCAGTCGAAAACATCGCTTTGTCACAGGGAATGCCGATGCCTAAATTGTATGTTATTGACGATACTGCGCCGAATGCATTCGCTACCGGTCGTAATTACGAACATGCGGTAATTT
>CAZAUT010000029.1:0-6614 GCA_964488535.1 uncultured Gammaproteobacteria bacterium | reverse complement strand
CACTAAATATTTTGGGTAGGGATATTGCAAAAGACGTTGACAGAAATAAATATGATTGTGTAATAATCCATCCGGACAATTTTACCCAATCACCATATGTATTAAGACACTTAAATACTCTATCGTTCTACTTTTGTGAAGAACTATTAAGAAATACTTATGAAGACATACTTGGTGTTGAAAAATCACTTCATATGCATAAATACTTTTATGAAAAAACGATAAGATATGTAAGAAAGTTCGTTGACCGTAAAAACGCACAAAGTGCTGATGTCATAATGACGGCATCGGATTATATAAAAGACAAGGTAAAATCAGCTTATAAAAGTAATGCCTTAGTGAATCGATTAGGTGTGGATACAGATGTTTTTCATAACAAGAATAAGAAGAAAGATCATTATCTTTTATTTATAGGTCAAAAGGAAAAAGTAACAGGGTATGTGTTCGCAAAACAAGTTGCGGATATTCTGGATGATAAATATGAACTTAAAGTAATTGATCACAAAGGTGGTAAATTGGCTCTTTCCGACAAACAAATGGCTGACATTTATTCCAAAGCATTTTTAACATTATGTACTTCTTATAACGAACCGTTTGGGTTAAGCGCTATTGAATCGATGGCTTGCGGGACTCCTGTTTTGGCTGTTAATGAAGGTGGTTATCGCGAATCGGTTGTAGACGGCAAAACGGGTTTTCTATTAAAAAGAGACCCAAAACTGTTTGTAAAAAAAATTAATTTACTTATACAAAATCCCAATCTTTATAAAAAAATGGCCAATGCAGGAAGTGAAGACGTTAAGAAAAATTGGACTTGGGACGGTCACGGTAAGAGAATGGAGGAAATTATTAATACTTTAATATTCAATAATGCTAAAAAGAAATAATATTGAAGTTTCTGTAATAATCGTAAATTTCAACAGTGAGGAAAATACCCTCAACTGTATCAAAAGTATTAAAAACTCCAGAATGAGGTTCCCGTATGAGATTGTTGTGGTTGATAACGGAAGTAGGAAAGTGCTCCAAAAATATCTAAAGAGTTTGGGAGCGAATATTAAGTATTTAAAAAGTGATAATCACGGTTATGGAGCGGGAAATAATTTTGGGATTAAACATTCTCATGGAAAATACATAATGATTCTTAACCCCGATAGTTTAGTCCTTCACGATGCAATAAATACATTGAAGGAATTTTTGGAAAAAAACGATAATTGTGCCATTGCAGCACCAAATTTATACGACAAAAACCACAGATTGTTTCCTCAAATGGGCTCAAGGGAATTAACCCCGGCAAGAGCAATATTTTCATTATCGCTTATTAATAAAATACTTCCAAATAATCCGGTATCAAGAAAATATTATCTGAGGGACGTATCGCGAAATGTTATCCGTGAAGCCGATGCCGTTCCGGGATCCGCATTTATGATAAGACGTGATGTGTTTGAGCGTGTCGGTGGCTTTGACGAAAAGATGTTTATGTATTTTGAAGAGTCGGATCTTGGAAAAAGAGTAAAAAGTGTAGGATATAAATTATATTTTGTTCCGGAAGCAAAAGTCATCCACGATTGGGTACCGGTTAAAAAAGAATCTGAATTGGGTGTTCACTTCAGAAATAGCCGGTTTTACTATTTTAAAAAACATTTCGGGTTAACACGGACGTTATTGGTAGAGGCAATATGCAGATTATCGTTCTACGACCTTTTGTTTTTCGTTATATTTTTTTGTGGAGCTTTTCTTCGATTTTATAAATTGAGGAGTTCATTTAACTTAAATACCGAAGTTGCGGTCCAACTTTTGGCAATGAAGGACAGTATTTTAGGGGGCTATATCCCCTCTATCGGACCACCCTCGTCGCATCAGTGGTTATTTTTTTCACCCCTTTTTTACTGGTTGTATATTCCTATTATGATATTTACTAAATTCGATCCGTTTATGCCAACGGTCGTAGGATCGGTCGTAAATCTCTCCGCGATACCTTTATATTATTTTTTAGTTAAAAAATATTGGAGCAATAAGACGGCTGTTTTAACTTGCGTATTCTTATCTTTTTCTCCGATACTTGTTGAGTATTCCAGATGGTCGATTCTTTACACTTATGTTGTACCTTTATCGTCAATTTATTTTCTGTATCTTCTCAAATCATTGGAATTAAAGAAGCATATATTATTAACCTATTTATTTATCGGAATATTGTCAAGTTTTCATTTTTCCGCAATTATATTCGCTCCGATTACTGCAATGGTATTTTATATAAAACATAAACGTTATAACCCAATCGATATAAGAAATATGATTTTAGGATTTCTGATTCCCTTTATACCTTTGTTTTTAATTGATATAAAAAGATGGATATTGATGAGCGGAAAAGTTATTGCTTGGATTCCTTACAGAATAACTTCAGTGCTTGGAATTATTCCACAAAGCGATGGTTACTCATTGTTTGAAAGCATCAGATCAACAGGTCTGTATTTCAATCGGTTATTTAAAAACGGTTCCGAAGGATACCTGTACCTCGTATTATTTGGATTTTTGTTATTGGGGGTTTTCAAATATTATAAAACAATATCGGAACGCTCCAGGATTTTATATCTTATCTGCGGATTGTCGCTTCTACTACTTATATTGCACGGAAATACACCGACGCACTATTTTCTTATTATTTCTCCGTTCGTATTTATTATACTGTCGGATTTGTTTCTTACCGTCCTTCGAAAAATGAAATTGTTTCGATACGTGTTGATATTTATATTAATGCTTTTGATTTTCGGCAATTTTATAAATATATTTGACGGGATAAATCGCAATTCTGACATCTCAAATAGAAATTCATCCGCTTATATGTATGCCTTGATTAATGAAGTGACGGATTTGATCGTTAAAGACAGCGACGGACTGCCATATTCACTAAAAAGGATTGGCGACTTTGATAATTATGAAAGAAATTTCGCCCAGTCATATGAATATTTACTTTGGCTTAAAGGTAACGAACCGGTAAAAGTAGGTGATAAGATAATAAGTGACGTTGTAGCGGAAGTGGAATATTTGATATATGAAAAATCGCAAATCAATTTAAATAATTATATGTAAGACATTATTTACTGTGTTCGTGTAATATTAGTAGTACGTAAATGTTATGAATATATCCGCCGTAGTTCTGACAAAAAACAACTCCGATAATATTGGGTCAATACACGATTCATTAAAGACGCTTGATGAAATAATAGTTGTAGACGACCGTTCAACAGACGATACAAAATTGCTTTGTAGAAAATATGGCTTGAAATATTACGAACGGCCTCTTGATAACAACTTTTCCGCTCAACGAAACTTCGCCTTGTCTAAGTGCAGAAATGATTGGGTATTCTTTTTAGATAGTGATGAAGAAGTAAGTAAAGATTTTATTTATGAAGCCAAAAAAGAAATTAATCGTGGAAAATATAATGGATTTTATATTAAACGTAAAAACATTTTTATAAACCTGATAGTTACGGGTACGGAAATGGGTAATCAAAAAATAATCCGGTTGGGGAATAAGATATTCGGCATGTGGAAACGGAGGGTTCATGAATACTGGGATATAAAGGGGAATATCGGAATGTTGGAGGGTGAAATAGTTCACAATACCGCCGTGACACTTTATAGTTTTATTGACAAAATCGGCAGATATTTTACCATTCACGGTGAGGAGAATATTTCCAAAGGTAAAAGTCCCTATTTTTTTTATACATTAATCCTGCCGATATTAAAATTCATTCAGAACTTTTTTTATTTAAAAGGGTATAAAGATAACGTGCATGGATTTGTAATATCCATTTTTATGTCGTTTCATTCATTTCTTTCATGGTCTCATATTTGGCTTAACAGAGAAAACAATTAATAATTTAATACTATGCCAATAATACCGAAAGTGTATTCATATTTTGTTCTTTTGGCAGTCCTAATGCTGTTCCCGTTTGGGCAACTCTTGCGTTTTGACTTCAATATTTACGGGGATGTATTCAAAATTCACCCTATCGACTGTGCAGTTCTCATGTCACTGCCTTTCTTATTCGTTCCAACAAAATCCAAGGCACTTAATCGATTAATTGATGTTATTTTTATTTTTGTATTTTCTTTTCTATTATCCATAAGTATTTTTCAACTAAAACTTCTTGCAACAGGATTCTTACATCTTATTAGGGTAATTTCATATTATTCTCTTGCAAGAATGGTAAATATCTCGTTTTATAGATATCAAGAAAATTCGAAGAATCTTTTTTTAAACCTCCGCGATAAATTACTGATCGTTCTATTTATTTCACTGTCGGTTTTTCTTCTATTCGGGTATGCTCAATATATTATTTTTCCGGATTTAACTGCATTGAAATATATTGGTTGGGATGACCATCTGAATCGTTTTGTATCGACAATGCTTGATCCTGCGTTTACAGGGGCAATATTGGTTGTAGGTTTTTTTCTTACATTGTGGGTTGTAAAAAATAAATATGTGAAATATGCGTTTTCTTTTATGTTCATATTGGGAACGTTTCTGACCTATTCAAGAGCGTCATATCTATCATTGTTTATTCCGATATTAACAATATTTAGGAGAAAATGGACAAAAACTGCCATTTTATTATTAACCTTAGTTTTAGGTTTTACTTTAATAACAAGAAAGTCCGGTGAAGGCGTAAATCTCTTAAGAGTTTTTAGTATAGAACTTAGGATTAAAAATTACCGTGAGTCAATTAAAGCGTTTTTGGAATATCCGCTATTCGGGATAGGATTTAATAATATATGTCAATATAGGATTGATAAGAACCTGTCGAAAGAGGATTCCCATGCATGTTCAGGAAGTGATAATTCATACCTTCTCGTACTGGCAACAACGGGTATTGTCGGAATACTTGTAGGCATTGGATTTTTGTATACCTTAGTATTTAACAATTTTATTAGTCGCCCGATTAATTTACAGTTGGATTTCCCTCAATCTGATGATATCTATTATTATAGAGCAATAATTTTATCATTGGCTGTTGGGGCTTTGTTCAATAATATCCTATTTTATAATTTTCTGATGGTCATTGAGGCAATAATAATGGGAATGTCCCATGAGACTACTCGTAAAAATATACAATAATTTCGCCGGACAATTCGTTACCCGCAAAATCTTTAGCGAGATAGATGATTTTGTTTTCACCAACAGATAAATCATATTTGAAAATAAAATCACCGGAGTCCGAGGGTGAAACATATTTTTCATTAAATTTTAAAGTCACAGGTTCGTCTATTTTTCCTTTTATTTCCAATAATTTATTTTTTATTCCATAAAAGGTTGAATTGTTTTCGGGTTGTGATATTTCAAGATCCGGCGTCGTCTTGTCCAAAGTAATAAAATATGATTTTGAGCGAGGACTTTCATTTCCTGATCCGTCAATAGCGGTTAGATAAAATTCATTTATTCCTTCTGATAAATTGACAGAAAAAACAAAATTGCCGTCCGAATTCGAGACAATTTCTTTCTTCTCTCCGTTCAGATAAAGATAGATTATTGAAGACGCTTCGGAATTACCTTTAATTTCAACATTCTCATTACTCGTAAATTCCGAAAATGTGTGAATATTTGGTGTATTCGGAGGAATCGTATCGCTTTTTTCGGCGACTTGTCCGGAATATTTCAAATCCGATATAAAATTAATAAGAGATACTAAAAGTTGTATTCCAACAAAAAATAATACAACTATTGAAACAAGTGTCAACATAACATAAAAAAATGATTTTTTCTTGTTGGATTTTTGTTTTCTGTATTGTTTTAAGGAATACATAGATTTAGTTAAAAAGGTAAAGTGTATTTTGGAAAATATGTTTTTATTTGTAAATCAGTAACAATACAAAAAAAGTTATCAAACAAGCCATAGTGAGTTCTACTACGTTTCAAACTTGGTATGGCGGTAAACTATCTATCCATTATTTATGAGCCAAGAGTGGGAATCGAACCCACGACCTAAGCTTTACGAAAGCCTCGCTCTACCGACTGAGCTATCTTGGCATTAAATGAACCCACGAACCTTATGACTGATTTACACAATGATCCGGTTATATTGTATCAAATTTTGGAGGATATTTACTCATTGAAGTAACCCGCATCCGAAAGACAGTTATTCAAAACGTCGTCATAAGTTTCATATTCACTGATAGGTTCAACACCCTTTTTAATTATAAGAAAAGTGGTTTTCTCGGCTATGTCTGAGCACGAAGCGTAAACAACCTGCGGACGGTAATTTTTCCAAATACCGACACCGAGGATAAGAGCCGTAAAGATAAAAATAAGCATAAATACCTGGCTCTTAAATTTACCCATACTTTAATATTTACTGTTTTTTTGCGAATTGTCAACTATGCTTATATTTGGCAGGTGCTTAATAATATTATTAATGCTTTTAAAAATGTTACATTCTTGTCACATTTTGAGCGGGATACGAGAATTGTCCGACCAATCTTACCTCAAATCTTTTCAACATTATTCATATACGACTTGAGGCGTGATTTGGGAGGGATCCTGCTCCGCAGGAAACTCGTATTGTGAGCGGAATACGGGAGTCGAACCCGTCTTTCTTCCTTGGGAAGGAAGTGTTGAG
>CAZAUT010000028.1:0-6856 GCA_964488535.1 uncultured Gammaproteobacteria bacterium | reverse complement strand
CGCCCGCGCACGATGAGGGCATCGTAGTCAGGGATGATCTCTGCCAGCTCGTCGTTACCTGTAAACGCTGTTTGGTTAAAAACGGAAGTTTCAAGAGTTGCAATTGCAAGTTTTTCAGACAACTGAAGAGCTTTTTCAGCTTTTGTAAAATCTTCATCGATTAAACCCGCCTCTCCAATTCTACCGTTATCGCTGGCAATTTTATAAATTAACAATTCTCTCACGGCCGCCTTTCTTTCGTCGTTCGAATCAATCCAATAATTTGTCTTAACAAGCCCAAGTGCACGTTCGTCGTCACGTATTTCTGTGTCTTTTGTTAAAAACAAGCCTTGTAAATCTTCTTTTTGAAAATTTTCCCCAATCCACGGGTCTTCTGCATAAACCATGTCAACATCATAGCCAGTGTTCACAAGGGTGTGTAACAGCCTATCAATGACGGCAGCAGGTTTCGAAAACCGATCCCTAATAAGAATTTCGTTTACGCTCTCTATATGTCCTGTGTAATCAAAGACCGCATCTTGTAATCTGTCCCACGCATCGTGTGTCTTGAGCCCAACAAGGCGGTCATCTTCATCTGAACTTAACATTGACTGAACCACAAGTGCGTCAACGCCATGCCCTCTCCTGTTCGCTTCGGCAAACGCCTGCCCTAATCTGAATCCGTATCCAACCCTATCTGGTCTGTCAATCCAACCATCGGCTTGTTTTATAAGCTCTGAAGAGTCGTGGAGGGCCAATCTTACTTTTACCTCTCTTTGCAACTTTTCTGGAAGACGAACCAACATGTCCTTGAGTTGAGTGACTTCGTGAGAAATGGATACATCATGCTGTGTGTCCAAGTTTTGAGCCTCAATTCTGTTAAGAACTTCGTTAATATACCCGTATTGTTCTTCTTCGTTTAGTTTTGATAAATCAAACTTACCACTCTCGGACAACGACTCAACTCTCCTTGTTATTCTGTCCAAATAAGGAACAACTTCGTCGTCGGTCGCCAGTCCTTCGTTTGCCATTTTTTCAAGCTGGTCATAATAATCCACCAGCTTATCGACAGGTGTCAATTCCTCTTTTCTTCGGGCCAATTCTCTCACCAATTGAAACAGGGCGGGGTTTTGGGTCTCCAGTTTTTTATACTCCACCATTTCGCCCTCAAAAACCCACTTACTTAATTTGTCTGGTCTTCCACCCCTAACTTCTCCGTCAAATCTATCTTCCATAGATGTCGAATTATACCACCAATTGTACCGTTTTAGCCAGAAAGAGCAAGGGGGCGAGGGGTGGGAGAAAAGGTGATTAAGTGATTAAGTGATTGAGCGATTGAGTAAGGCGGCGAGGGGTGGGGGGAAAGGGGGGGAAGATAGAAAGCGATTAAGCGATCGAGGAAAGCAAGATATAAGGATATTAGGATACTAAGATATTAGGAGAAAAAGAAGAAAGTATATTATATGTTGTATATGGTGTGCAGGGAAAAGGGGCCTAAGTGTAATGTATAACGTATTATGTATTAAGTATCATGGGGAAAAGAGAAAAAGATATATAAGATACTAGGATATCGGAAGGAATAGAAAACAATAAACAGTAGTCGGTAAACAGTAATCAAGAAACGGAAATCTGTCGATTCGAATTTTCTGGTAAACTGTAATACTGATTTTCTGACATTCCGACTCGCCGTTAATCTGTTTTGCCGAGTTTCAAAGTAACTAAGTAACTAACTAACCAACTAACAAAGTAACTAAGTAACTGCCAACAAACCCTCTGTGAAAAAGCCCGCCGATTGAAAATAATCTTTCATATAGTAGAGTAAAAGAGTGGAAGAGTGTAAGAGCGGGAGTAAAATGCTATACAAACAAAGTTATAAAAAATTAATTGTTTATCAAAAATCATTTGAGTTGGTTTTAAAAATTTATTCAATTACATCCCATTTTCCTGTCTCGGAGCAGTATATATTACTGCCTCAAATTAGACGGGCTGCAATTTCCATAATGGCAAATATCGTTGAGGGGTATGCAAAAAGCCGAAAAGAATTTGTCAGATTTTTGGGAATTAGCATTGGGTCATTAACGGAGGTGGAGGTGTATTTAGACCTCTGCCTAAAGTTGAATTATTTAAGTGAAAACGAATTCAATAACATATATAATTTGCTGTTGGAGGTTAAAAAGCTTTTATATGGTTACCAGAAATCCCTAAGGGTGAAGTGCGACTGAGTGTTGAGCGTTTCTTACACTCTTCTACTCTCTTGCTCTTCTACTCTAATATATATGGAACAACATCCCATTCCGCAACAAATCGCTTCATATCAGTTCAAGCTTGTCGGCGACATGACCTTAAAACAGTTTTCTCAGCTTGCGGGGGGTGCCTTAATCTCTCTTCTCTTGTATGCCTCCCCCCTTCATCCTTTCATCAAATGGCCCCTTATCATCGTCTCGTTTCTGTTCGGTGTCGCTTTGGCATTTTTGCCGATAGAGGACAGGCCTTTGAGTACATGGATATTGATTTTTTTCAGATCCATCTATTCTCCAACATACTTTGTCTGGAACAAAGCAAAAAAGGTGCCTGAGTATTTTTCGCCGGAAGGAACCGAATCAAAACCGGCTTCTTTGAAAATTGCAGAAAAGAAAGAAGCTGTGCAGGAACTTCTCTCGCCTGTAGTTAAACAAACCGAGGCTACCGATAAACTGGAGGAGAAAGAGAAGTCGTTCTTAACCAAAGTCTCGCAAAATTTTATTGCACCAAATACGACTGTTGTAATTTCAACCACCCCCTTACACAGTTATGTTCAGCCCTCGGTTCAGCCGATATCACAGCCGATATCTCCGCCTCCGCAGCCGGCACCGCAACCATCAGCCCATGAAACTCCGCCTTCTGAACAGTATCCGGTTGTCAATGTTCCCCAAACCGTTATTTCCGGAACCGGAAGATCCGGCTACACACCCCCCGCGTCGGCCGACACCTCAGGAGCTGCCAAATCGGCGGGTATGACGACAGGAGTGTCTCCGCTTCAGTACGCAAAGGTGTCCGCCCAAAAAACCGCTGCTTCTCAATTTTCAAAAGACGTCGTACCTCCCCTTCCCTCAACGCGCGAGGCTATTGTCGTGGGCCAGGTAATCGATTCTTATGGCCAGATAGTAGAAGGTGCCATCGTCGAAATTAAAGATACCGAAAGCCGTCCCGTAAGGGCTCTTCGAAGCAATAAACTCGGTCATTTCATGATTGCTACCCCCCTTCCCGTTGGAGAGTATGTTATCCAATGCGAAAAAGACGGGTATGAATTCGAGCCTCTTAAAATAAGGGCTGAAAATAAAATTATGGAACCCATCGCTATTTGGGCATCAAAAGGAGGGGTACCTCCGAAAGAGGAAAGACCTGCCGAAGAACAGACTTTTATGAAAGACTTTAAAATGTAAGGTAATCTTTCAAAACCTGAAAGACTTTAAAATATAAGAGTAGAAGAGCGGGAGAGCAGGAGAGTAGAAGTTTCTTACACTCTTCTACTCTTTGGTTCTGAACACGGTTGAGTTCTGGAGTGTTTCTTACACTCTTCTACTCTTCCACTCTTATACTCTATAACATGCGTTTACCATTTTTATCAACACCGGACAAGCCATTATACGATACAACCCAGGATCGTATTCCGATCGCGGACATCATCCACGATATTGTTCTCTTCAAAGACGGGGGTGCAGCGCTTATTATTGAATCAACTTCTCTGAATTTTGGCTTGCTGAACGAAATGGAACAGGAGGCGGTAATTGCTTCCTATGCAGGCCTTTTAAATTCATTCAACTTTCCCGTTCAGATTATTGTCCGTTCCCAAAGAAAAGATATCGGAAATTATATGAGGTTTCTCGATGAATCCAAGAAAAATATTAGTAACCAAAAACTCATGATTCTTATGAACGATTATCAAAAATTCATCGTTGAATCCGTCAAGAAAAAGAATGTTTTAAGCAAAAGTTTTTATCTTGTAATTCCTTTTTCCAAGGCAGAGCTTGGATTGGCAAAAAACCCCATGTCTTTAGGGTCAAAGGGTGCCGGCGTGCCTTTTCCGAAAAGTTATGTACTGAAAAAAGCCCGTATGTCCCTATATCCAAGGAGAGACCATCTCATAAGACAGGCCAGAAGGCTCGGAGTAGAACTGAGACAGTTGACCACGCCGGAACTTGTTGAACTGTTTTATCATATTTATAACCCGATCCCTCCTCACAAGAGGAAAAGGCCGGGACAATTGTAGGATAAAAGAGCAGGAGAGCGGGAGAGTATAAGTTATATTTGTCTTTCTTACACTCTTCTACTCTTATATACACTTTTATTCTAAAGGTTTGAAGAGTTTTTGAGTTTCCTTATACTCTTATTATACTCTTCCACTCTTATACTCTAAATATATGAAGCTCAAAGAACTTTTTAAGAAAAAAAACAAACAGAATTCTCCGTCTGTCGTAAAGGCGCCTGCAGCCGGTACATCTGTCGTGGCAACACCAACTGCCAACGTCCAACAACCATTAGCCAATAGCCAACAGCCAGTAGCCAGCCACGCCTCTTCCCCTAAAGTTGTTTCCCGAACAGGGCTTGATGAGGAAGATCTTGATCTGATTGCCAAGCAGGGAAGCACCAAGCCGGATATTACTGATCCCAACAAATCCGTTGCGGACGGTATGGGGGTATTGGATGTAATTGCTCCAAAAACAATCGAGATTGATTTTGATTACATAAAAATAAACGGTGTATATTTTCGGACACTTTTTGTGTCCGGGTATCCGAGGTTCGTTTCTCCCGGATGGCTTGAACAGATAATTAATTTTGACAGTTCTCTAGACATAGCGTTTTATGTTTACCCTGTTGAGGTAAAGGGTGTTCTGGAAGATCTCCGCCATAAAATTGCCGAAATGGAGGCTGAAATTGCAACCGATCTCGAAAGAGGCCGTATTGTCAACGCAACGACACAGGCGAAACTCGACGATGCACAGGTATTGCAGGAGGAACTTGTAAAAGGCGCAGAGCATTTTTACGAATTTGCTTTTTATATAACAATACCTGCACGTGACCTCGAGGATTTGAACGATATCACCAAACAGGTTCAGTCTACGCTCGGCTCTCTTCTGGTAAATGCACAGGTCGCAACTCTCGATATGGAAAACGGGTTTTATTCAACCCTTCCGTTCGCAACAGACAGGCTTTCGATCACTAGAAACATGGATACGACGTCTCTTTCAACCACATTCCCCTTAACGTCTGCCGAACTGTCTTCAGATACCGGCATTCTGTACGGAATTAATCCCTTAAACGATTCTTTTATTATTTTCGATAGGTTCTCAATGGAAAACTCAAACATGGCGATCTTTGCCACCTCGGGTTCCGGAAAAAGCTATTTTGTCAAACTTGAGTCGATGAGATCTCTCATGTTGGGGACGGAAGTTATTGTCATCGATCCCGAAGCGGAGTATAAGGATCTGTGCGAAGCGGTTGGTGGACAATATATTACTTTTGCCTACAGTTCTCCCTCCAAAGTTAATCCTTTTGACCTCTCGCAAATATACGAGGAGGGGGAAAACCAGCTCGGACTGAAGATTCTTTCTCTTCATGCCCTGTTCAAAGTCATTATGGGCCAGTTAAGTCCAATGCAGGAGGCTCTTTTGGATCATGCACTTGTAGAAACGTACCGCGGGAAAGGAATCACTCAGGATCCTGATACACAAAAGAAAGAACCTCCCCTGATGGAAGATTTATATAAGACACTTGTAGGTATGGAAACCGATGCAGCAATGGATTTGGCTGCAAGGATAGAAAAGTTTGTAAAAGGAAGTTTTATCGGCATCTTCGACCAACAGACCAATATCGGTATTAACAACCCCTTTACTGTATTTTCGGTGCGTGAAGTACAGGATGCGCTTCGGCCGATCGCTATGTTTATTATTCTTGAGTTTATATGGACCAAAGTAAAAAGGGATCTTAAACGCCGTCTTCTTATTGTTGATGAGGCGTGGCACATGATGAGATACCCAGATTCCGCACAGTTTATGTGGTCAATTGTAAAACGTGCCAGAAAATACTATCTCGGATTAACGACCATAACGCAAGACGTTGAAGATTTCCTGTCGCAAGACATTGGTAAGGCTATTGTCACCAACTCTGCCATTAGACTGCTTCTAAAACAGTCTCCGGCTGCAATTGACAAGGTTGGTGAGGTTTTTTATCTTTCGCAGGGAGAAAAACAGCTTTTGTTAGGTGCCAATATCGGTGAAGGAATATTCTTTGCAGGTAATCACCACGTTCCCATATATATAGTTTCCTCCCCCGAAGAACATAAACTTATTTCCACCCGCCCTCAGGATATATTAAGAAAAATAGAGGATGAGAAAAAAGAAAAAGAATCGGTTGAAAATCTTTTATCTCCTGAAAAAGAAGTAAAACCGCAACAAACATAAACTATGGATGACCAATATCCCGAAAGTCAATCTGGCCAGCAATCCTCGTCAAAAGAGATTGCATCGCAGGCAGCAAACGCGGTTGCAAAAACCGGACAGAAGTTCATTTCAAACCTTGGGAAAACAGCTGCCAGCTCGGCAAAACAGGCTATACAAAAAGGTCTCGGACAATTGGCTGTATCGGCTGCTCCAATACTTGCACAAGTTGCGCTTGCAGCAGCAGCTGCTGCCGTAGCAGCTGCTGCATTTTTTACATGGCTTATGGCCGTCATAGTCTCTGTCATCTTATACGCAATCGGTTTTATTGTCTTCGTCGCCGTAATATTGTTCATTATAAATTCGGGGGCGTACGTCGTCCCGCCGGGAGATATTAATTTTGACAGCATGTATTCCTCCGGAATCATACCCGGAGTAGAATGTCCGTCGGGTTGGCCTGT
>CAZAUT010000027.1:0-9657 GCA_964488535.1 uncultured Gammaproteobacteria bacterium | reverse complement strand
GTTATCCCAAAATCCTCCTCTTGAGGATAAATAAATCCTTTTGCATTTTGCATTAAAGAAACAACCTCTTCATCTTCAATAAATGCTGTAAAAATGATGTTTTTATAATTCTTGTATATTGAATTGTACTTTTTCTCCATACTTCCCGTCCCCACAACCACCAACTTTTCTCCCATTTTGACAAACGCCTCGATCGCCAGATCAACCTTCTTGTACGGCTCAAGACGGGAAACAATCAAGTAGTAGCTGGTAGCATGCAGTATGAAGGATGGAATATTTTTGAATTTTAATTTTTCATTTTGCCTGCCCGCCAAAGCATTAGCGTCGGAGGGATATTTGATATTTGATTTTTGATTTATGAATTTATTGATATCCACCGGAGGATATATTACCTTCGACTCCCTGCCATAATATCGTTTAATACGATCTTTGACCTCAGTTGAAATCCCCACCATCACATCGGGTCTTTGCGCGGCAATCTTATCCCATCCCCTTAAGTACGAAACAACCGGTTTTGTGATACCTTGCAGGGTTGTTCCCTTCAAGTATTCATCATAACCACTCCAAAGATAGCGGGTTGGGGTGAGACAATAACAAATATGAAGTGTTCCCGGTTTTGTGATTATTCCCTTTGCCGCCTCCGATGTGACGGAAATTACCAGATCGTATTTGTCAAAATTGAATGACTCAAAGACAATCGGCATGATGGGGGCCAAAAACTGATGTTTATCCCGTAAAAACTTAATCTTATTAAGAAAACTTGTAATTACTTGCGGAAAAACACTTGCCCATCCGGCTTTTTCTGGAAAGTAAAGAGATGTATAAAGCGGAGCATCGGGAAAAAGTTCATGAAGAGCCAGAAGCACCCTCTCCGCTCCCCCAAACTTATTCACCCGGTCATAAACAATAGCCGTTTTCATTTAAATATTGATGGAAATTTCAGCTGAGCAAGTTTAATAAAAGCGATAGTGTCGGGGGCACAAATTTTTCCGTTTTTGACCATATCTTCCACATCTTCAATTCGAATATGAAGCACCTCAATATCTTCATTCTCGTCAAACTTCTGACCCTTGTTTTCTTCCAAGTCCAATGCCAAATAGCCGAAAACCTTATAGTTATCTTTCGAGGGTTCCCCGTAAAGCGTCCCCAACGGTTTTAATCTCTGTGCGACATACCCCGTTTCTTCTTCAAGCTCCAATATTGCATTCTTTTCCAAATCGTATTCTTTTTTCACTCTGCCTGCCGGAAGCTCGACAATAACATCATTGGCACCGTGCTTATATTGTCTGACAAATACTATTTCCCTTTTTTTCGTTACTGGTAAAACCATAACTACATCTCCCATCTTGGAAAGATAGTAATCATCGATGACTCTTCCATTAGGAAGTTTGACTTTGTGTTTAAAAAGAGGGAACCAAGGACTTGGAGAAATATCCACTTCCTCTAAAAGTTCCCACTTTTTCATTATTTTTGACATAATATTTTGCAATTTTACCTGATCACCAATCACCTGTTGCTCACGCATTCTGCGTTCTACCTTCTACATTACGCATTCTGCATAATACTTAATACGAAATACTTAATCCCTTCCTAAACTTGCCACCTGTCTGCCCCGTTAGAAGCGGAAAGCTTTTAATTGGGTTCTACCTATTCTACTTATTCTACTTTCCCATCGCCTTCTTATACTCTTCGAGTGTCTCTTCCGCCATTTTTTTCCAAGAATATTTTTTAATAAATTCCTGCGCGTTTCTGACGTACTTGTGTTTGTCTTCCCTCTTCATTGATATTATTGAATAAAGAGTTCCCGAGATCGACTCCACGTCTTTCGGATCAAAATAAAAAGCATGGAATTCATAGATCTCTTTAAATATCGGAATATTCGAACATGCAAGCGTCGTTCCCATCGAAATCGCCTCCAATCCCTGAAGTCCAAACCCTTCCGCCAAAGAAGGATAAAGAAATCCAAGCGAATTTTTGTATAGAATTGACAGTTCTTCATCCTTCACGTATCCCGTCAACTTCAAATATTCAGACGCCCCGATGTCGTTTGCGTATTCTTCCAATTTTTTATAAAAGAAATCGTTTAATCCCGAAACGACAAAACGAATATTAATATTTCTTTTTTCATTAACATTTTTTATCGCCTCTATCGCTTTCTTGAGATTTTTGTGCGGATACGCTTTACCCACATAAAAGAAATAATCCATGTTTGCCAAACCGTATTTTGAAAGAACCGACATTTCCCCCGACAATATACCTTGATTCATTCCCACAAATCCACAACCTTCGTATATCACCGATATTTTCTGAATGGAAACATTATAGTAATTTGACAGGTCTGTAGCGGTAGTTTTACTTGGAACTATTATTTTCACAGCATGTTTCACTGCATATTTTGCAATGAGTAAAAACGGTATTCTTTTTATATAATATATCGGCAAAGGAAGTTTTGTAGCGTTAATGCCTTGTTTCTGCATTGTAAGATCATGAACCGTCAAAACATAATTGCCTTTATAAAAGACCGGAACGTTGACGTGTGGAAAATGGACAATGTCCGGAGCATATTTTTTTATAATTGCAGGCAAGAATATTTGTTCCCGAAGGGTATAGTGCGGAATATCAACCAATACCTTTGTCCAATTGTCGGGAAATTTCAATGTATCGTAATATTTCTTCCGTAATAAAATTATAAAATTTTCTTCACTTGTAATACGAATTAGCTCGGAAATGAGCGATGCTAGATATCTTCCGATACCCGAATTCTCAAGACCGTACATCCGCGCATCAATTAATGTTTTCATTTAGATTAGTATTTTCGCGTTCGATGTCATTCTGACCTAGTCTGACTCGGGAAGAATCTCCCTACAAATGAGATCCTTGGTTTCACCAAGTCATACTAGGTTTCACTCAGGATGACATCGGATAACAATAGGGTTAAATACTAAAACTTATGCAAACATGACCAACTTTGTTATCCTTATTAATTTTAACATTTGTATTCCTGCTAAGACGAAGTAGTTAAGAATAACCGGATACTTGTTCCAAAGCCGTTTTCTATAAAAGATTTCCATAGAATTAACACCCGACAAACGGTATTTTAGTTTGTCAGAAAATGAAATATACTTTTTCTGCTTTTTGTTTTTTCCTTTCGTAGCACCTTTTAGGTGCAATATTGACACCTTGGGATAATAAATTATCTTATAACCCGCCTCTTTAATTCTCCAGCAAAGGTCAATATCCTCACCATCCAAAAAGTAATCTTCATCAAACCATTCAACTTCATCTAAAATTTGTTTAGAGGTTAGAAAAAATGCACCCTGTATCGCATCTACCTCATGTATCGTGTTTTCGTCAATATACCCATACCAGTATTTTGCAAATACTCTTGAATGAGGAAATATATTGTCCAACCGTAAAAAAAGATGGGAAAAGCCAATCCATGGGGTAATAAATGCTCTTCGCGCGTCTTTATCGGGTAGTCCGTTTTTTAAGAGTAATTTACATGTCAACGCACCAATTCTATTTTCCTTGAAATATGTCAGACATCCTCTTAAAACTCCTTTCCCGACCACTGTATCGGAATTTAAAAAAAGCACAAATTCGGAACTAACTATACTTTTGGCATAATTATTTCCCTTTGCAAAGCCCAAATTCGCTCCTGTTTCAAATAATTTTACCCATTTATGATTCTTTCTTATAAATTCAACCGAATCATCAGACGAGCCGTTGTCAATAACAATAACTTCAAAGTCCACCTCATTTTTTACCTTCGCAAGCGACCTTAGACAATCGTCCAAAAGTCCCCGAGTGTTGTAGTTAAGAATTATTATCGATAAATCAGGTATTTTTACCATATTCTCTCTAGTATATGGATAATATTGTCATTCTGAGGATTGAAAAGACGAAGAATCTCTGTTCGCCCAGATTCTTCACTACGTACAGAATGACGATCAAAAAACATTATTTTGTCAAATCTTTATATATCGGCTCGTGCATTGCAACAATTTGTTTCCAATCAAAATATTTTCTAACATGTTTTCTTGCATTTTCCCCCATATTTTTCGCCAAATGTTTATCTTCCAACAGAACTTTGGCTTTTTGTGCCATGACATCCGGATCATCCGCAACGAAGGCGTTTGCCCCATCGGTTACATTCAGTCCCGCAATCCCCGTACTTGTTGAAATAACGGGAAGTCCCGCCGCCATTGCTTCAAGTATTTTAATTCTTGTCCCTCCGCCTCCTTTTATCGGCGTAATCATAGCACTTGAGGAAGAATACGCTTTTCGGGCATCGTCAATGTTTTCGGTTACGATCACATCTTCGTCATCCAAACTTTTTTTTATAATCCAATCGGGTATTTTTCTTCCGACAATCCAAAATTTGAATTTTTTCGGGTAGATATTTTTAAGTTTTGGCAAGACCTTGTCCAAAAGGATCTTAACCGCTTCCTGATTCTGAAGCCACTCAAAATTAGAGACCCCGTAAAGAATTCTCGGTGGGGTATGTTTTGCGCTTTCATTTTCTTGATAGTAATCACAATCAACTCCGTTTGGAATAATGCCGATCTTATTTTTTGGAAGAAGTTTTTGCATTATTTTTCTATCTTCCTCGGAAACAGCGTAAAGCCCCCTTGCTTTTCTCCAATAGTGCTTTTCCCAAAATATGATTTTGGCAACATCCAACAAAAACAAGGGGCGAAGAATTAACGGAATCTCGCTCATCACATGATGCCTGTAAACCTCATGCCAGATGGTTTGTTCAACCTGGATTATTGGAATATTGGTTCTTCCCAAGTGAGGCATGACGTAAAATGTTTCCGTGTGAATTAAGTCGTACTTTTGCGATTCCAGTTCTTTCTTTAATGCTTTTCTTTCCTCAAGCGACCAATTTCTGACCACAAGCAAAGGAAACGGTCCAAAAACAGACAGAAAAACATTTCTTAAAGTCCATGGTTTTTGAGGCCTTTTAAAAACCTCGACCTTTTTACAGTACTTTAAAAGCTCGGGAATGAATTTTCTTTCCGACTCGTCCTTAATAAGAGAAAAAAGCGTTATTTCGTTGTCGTGCGCCAAGTATTTTATAATGTTATACCAACGCGTCTGCCCGCCGCTCATGGTAATAGTAGGAAGGTATGGAACAAGCATTAAAATCTTCATAATACGAAAAATTAATAATACTAAACTACAAAAAACCAATACTACTAATTACTGCACATACTCAACAATACAAAGATCTTGGTTAGTAGAAACCAGAAAATGGTTATCAATAATAGATATTTGAAAATGGATCAAACAATTTTCTAATTTCAATTTTCTATTACTAATTTCGATTTTCTTTCAACAAATTTCCGTAAAAACACAATTCACCCCGTTAGTTCCAATTCGTTGATTAGTATTATTTACTCGAGTTTCAGCACCACATAACTGTCCGTTTTCTCCAATATCGGAAATCTCTTCATAAATTCATTTGTTTGAGCATCGTTTAAATTTACTGAAACAAAGTATTCGGCCCCCTCTTTAATTAATTCGTCAATCGGAAGCTCGACGACAGGCCACCCCTTTCGTTTAGTCTGATATAAAAAAGCCGTATCACCGTTATACGAAGCTATCACAGTCGCACTTTTCGGGGTTAACCTGTCTATTGCAGATCCTGCTTCGATTAATTCAGGGTGGTTGATTTTGTAGAATTCCTTTACCTGAAACAAAGATATTGTCGTCATAATAATAAAAAGCAAAAACGGCCAGGCAAATGCGTATTTAACTTTATTTACATCCTTAAGTAACTTCCAAAAACCAATCCCGAGGACGATTGATACCGCCGGTAAAATAAGAGTCTGGTAGTAATCATGTCTTACGTTTGCCGTAGCGATTATTGATACATACAAAAATCCTCCGATTAGAGTCGAAGTTAAAAAAGCATTCTTTCTCCCGTGTAGAAGGCCAACCACGAAGGGATAAATGCCCCATACACCCAATATTAACTTTCCGATTCTCTCGCCAAATATCCAATACCAAAATGCTGGTTTAAAACGGACGCCGTCTCCGTTAAACGTCCATTTCCAAAACGGGATACCTTCAGGATGAGCGGATATCCATAAACGCCACAGGAAAAAAGGTCCCAAAATAATTAGGCCTGTTATTAATACATCTTTTTTAAGAAGAAACTTTCTTATACCGTATTTCCTATAAAAAAAGTAGAAAGGGAATAAATTGAAAAACGCCAGGTATGGTTTTACGAGTATAGCGAGTGCCATAAACACACTGTACATGTAAAGATATTTCCGTTTTTCCGATAGTCCATATTTAACAAAATACCAAAGCCCTATTACTCCCAACATTACCGATAAAGGTTCCGGAAGTATTACCCGTGTATAATAAATATTAAAGGGCAAAAATAAATACATCGACATTGATATTATTCCAGTTGCTTTTCCGAAATAATGCGATGAAATTTTTTCAATAAAAATCGCTGTTATAATTGTGAATATTATTGAAAGCAGTCTTCCGCTAACTTCAAAGGGAATAAATTCAAATAAGTTAAAGAAAAACGCATGCAGAGCATTGTACAATGGAAATTCTACAAGACGATATCCATTTGGATTAAATATTCCGCTTTGAACTCTTGATATATCGTGGTAACGCGGATCAAATAGGTTTATACCATTGTCGGTAAAATACCTCGATACGGACGCTGTATCTGCCTGTCTAAAAGAATGCCAATCAAGTAAGGGACTATTGATCTTATAAAGACGCAAAGCAATACCAACAATAATTATTCCCAAATAAATAACCTTCGGATTGGTTAGAAACTTATATATTTTTTTGATCATATAACTAGCTTAAAACTTAAAGTTTTTAGATATATACTTTAACTTTGAACTTTGCGCTATGAGTTTTGAACTGTTAATCCTCAAGCGTCGCTTCTATTTACCGTCAATATACAATATTCAATATACTACATACTAACTTTCCTGTATCCCATTCCCGCAAGCAGCCAAAAAGTAATTGCAAACTTTGATGCTTCAAAAACGTCGATGAATATCGCGTTAATTAACACACCCGTAAAACCTCCAATTAGGGACGTAATAAAGATAAAATCAAAACTGTCTTTTTTTATTTTATTCTTAAGGTATTCTTTGCAGGATTTACCCAATGATAAAAAAATCAAAACAAATGAAAGTGTTCCCAATATACCCGTCTCTCCCAACAGACGAAGATAGTCGTTATCGGTTGCCAGGGTAATCGATGAATACCCTGTTCCCAAAATGGGGTTCTTCAAAAATGCTCTTATTGCTCTCGGCCATTCGACATTAAGACGGATAGAAGTTGAACGGTCTTCAAAAACCGGCAGAGGTGTAGGAGTCGGTACTTGTGTTTCTCTTCTCGAAACCAGCGGAGTCTGTGCCTTTACCTCAAGCGAAGACATCACATAAGTATGTTTTTTCACCGTGTTGTAAAAAATATCTACCACCCGCCGGTAACGAGATATAAGATTTGATGAAAATCCGATAAACAAAATACTTAAAAATATCAATAAAAAACCTTTTCTTAATTTTTTTTGTAAAAGCAATGCAGTTGTTGCAGCAATGATAAACGATACCAGTGATATCCGCGAAGCAGTATTCACCAACAACCACAACCCTCCGATATATGAAGGCAATACAAACACTAGTGTCCTAGCTGAAGTTATAACCAAAGACAGAACTAAAGGTAATATAAACACCAGATATGTTGCCAAATCATAGTGACCTGCGAAAGTGGAATTTATATGGCTTCCTTCAACATAACGAAGAGCTACTCCTTTCGCATATTCTTCATTTTGAGTGATAATTATCGGCCAATTAAAATATC
Source organism: uncultured Gammaproteobacteria bacterium (assembly GCA_964488535.1). Taxonomy (GTDB): domain Bacteria; phylum Patescibacteriota; class Microgenomatia; order UBA8517; family UBA8517; genus GWB1-38-13. Next base: position 1,806 of record CAZAUT010000027.1, on the reverse strand, counting down.
TCTGTCCAAATCCGTAAATAAAAAGCAATGGTAGAATTATTGTAAATAACCGGAGAAAATAAGGTGATTCGTTTGGATTATTTTTCACCGCAAGATAACCCGCCACAAACATCGAAATGTATTCAAAACGTCTTAACAAATGGAAAAGACCTATTTTCCAGTCTACAGTCTGTGTCACAAAAACCGAAGAAATATAGGACACCGATCCTGCCAGAAAAAACAGCATAATGGCATAAAAAACATAATTTTTTAATAACTTCTTAACCTCCTTTCGCAACATAATCCCGATAACTATGACTGAAAGAAGAATTAAAAAGTCTTCCAAACGCACCGAAACGTAAGTTCCCGGCACCCTGAATAAGGGAAATTTCGGATACAGAGGTATCATCAAAATTACTGCCGTGATCAAATGTTTATATATTTCAGATATTCTTATATGCTTCAGCATATATTGCACCCTCCTTCCTTCCGTTTATAATTCCGAAAACGGCCATCCTCCACAATGAGCCGAATTTCAACAAACACCTTAAAATCGGGTACTGCCATTTGGGGTAATGTTTTTTGTATAACTTTTTTAACCCCTCAAACTCCCTCAGAACAATTTGTTCCTTGTTGGAACTGGCACCCATTAGATGAACAACTCCGGGGTACGAAAGGTATCTAATCCCCCAACCGGCTTTTTTTATTCTCATACAAAGTTCGACCTCTTCAGTGTACATAAAAAAATCCGGATCAAAATATCCGGCTTTTTTAAACACTTCTTTCCTGATCATCATAAAAGCCCCTGTCACCCAATCCAAATCTTTATCTACTTTGTAGAATGCTACACCCACATTGAAAAAACGGGGTTTTATGGGGTGAAAAGGTTTTATCAGTAAGTCTACAAAAGGAATGTCCTGTATTATCATCCATGAAAATACCCTCACCAAGTCGGGGAAAAACCCACCCGTTCCCTGAACGCTTTTGTCCCTGTTAAATAAATTCGCGCTGGCAACACCATACCGCTTGTTGGTTTTCAACCATTTATAAACTTTCTGTATAACATCGTTTTCGATTATTGTGTCGGAATTGAGAAGAAGTACAAATTCTCCCGAACTTTTTTTAATTGCATAATTATTTGCACCACCAAAACCGATATTGTGCTTTAATAGATAGGCTTTTAAATTTTTCTTCTTAAATTTCAGACTTTTGATATATCCGGTACTCCCGTCGGTCGAAGCGTTGTCCACAATAATAAGTTCCCAGGTTATTCCTCTTAGATTTTTAAAGATCGACTGTATACAATCTGCAAGTATATCCTTGGTATTAAAATTTACAATTATTACCGACAACTCAATATTATTATTCATTCGATGAATTATTTATTTAATAGGCGCATGTATTGGGAAAGCAAAATGTAAAACAAATATAAGGATAGTACCGCTACAATCACCCGTATCCTGATATCCGACTCAATCATCTTAATTATAATTTTTTGCTTATATTTCTTACCATCCACAACGATAATCTCATTATCATTCCTCGGTTCAAAACCGCTGACAAAAATTGATTGTCTGAAAGGATGAACTATTTCCTCAAGATAAGTGCTCCTTGTTTGATCTCTGATGATAGTCTGAGCTTCTTCCGGAGGATAGTTCAAACGAATGGACGGTATGAAGATCTCATAATTATCTAAAATGAACCTGTCAAAAATATTTTTATAATGAGAAACAACCTCTTCTCTTGTTTCGTTGTTATAATATCCACGGCGATTGATCGATTCAACATCTGCAGGTTCTGAAGATCTAAGAGATTTTTCTGAAGGGT
>CAZAUT010000026.1:0-10047 GCA_964488535.1 uncultured Gammaproteobacteria bacterium | reverse complement strand
GTCAGACTTTCGTCCATTGCGTACGATTCCCAGTTGCTGCCACCCGTAGGTGTATAGGCCGTGTCTCAGTCCTATTCTGGGGGAACATGCTCTCACATCCCCTACCCGTCGTAGCCTTGGTAGGCCGTTACCCTACCAACTAGCTGATGGGGCGCAAGCCTCTCCCTCGGTGGATAGTTAAATCCTTTACTCGCCCTCTGGACGAGAAATGCCAAATAATCCAATAAATACCAATAAATACAAATTTCCAATTTTAACTTAAATGATTTGGTTTTTTAATTGGTAATTGGTACTTATTTGAAATTGGTACTTATTGTGACATTCCTTGTCCAAAAGACGAGGTCATGCGGTATTAGCTCCGCTTTCGCGGAGGTATTCCCCGCCAAGGGGTAAGTACTTACGTGTTACTCAGCCGTTCGCGACTGTCCGCAGGACAGACCCGCTGAAAAACGCCGATATTAACGCTGATTTAACGCAGAAATACTCTTCCACTTAATTTGTAAGAAAAGCATATTTCAAAATTCTGCGTCATTTCCGCGTATTGTTCCGCGCCATTCCGCGAGTCGGTCCTACGGACCGTCCCACTTGCATGCTTAAAGCACACCGCTAGCGTTCATCCTGGGCCAGGATCAAACCCTCAAAAAAGTGATCACTTGTTACATTGAATAAAATTCAATATCGGTGATCGATTTATCCCGGCCAGATCTTGAATACCATATTTATATTTAAATGGTATGAAATCCCTCCAAATCGCCCTTTAAGACCCGTAAAACGGGTTCGAAAAGAAAGATTGGTGGGATCAAATATCATATTAAATTATAACTATAGTTTTTTATATCACTCTTCCCGCACTAAAAAGAAAATCTTTTTAAAGAAGATGATATTTAAATTACCTTGATTGAATTGTTAAGGTGCGAGTGTAAATGATGTATAACCTCCATATTTTCGCACTCGGCTTTTCAATATTATTCATATACGCCTCATGCCAAAATTATTGGCGGGTAATTGCACAATTATATTTCTAATAAAGAGCAATTAAAAAAGCCCGACTAAGCGGGCTTTGAAAAAAGTAGGTCTTTACAAAAAGACCCAATGCTTAGTCGTCTATGTCACCATTTTAAATATTACGGCAAAACTTCACAGTCTTAACCGCAGAGTGAATTATATCACACTATGTTTACTGCACAATACCCTGTTTTACATCAGAAAACAGTAAACAATAAGCAGTAAGCAAAAACAATAACTAACTCCCCCAAATTCCTCTAAACTCCTTTAAGTAAATCACTGATTCATCTGCCCGCACTCATTATTTCTGCAGCCTGTGGAAGTCTATCGTTAAATTGCACAATCCTTTGAAAAGATCCTCTTGCTTTGTCCTCGTTTGGGCAATTGCCGGACAAGGGTCTGCATTTACTACAATATAACCTTTTAAATTCTTGTAATGTCAGTGTTGACAAACCTCTTTCTTGAGCCAAACTTACAGCATTCGTATACGTTTCACATCCTAATAGTCCTCCTGCCATATCCTCTCACCTCCTTTACCTCGCTGTAATCACGTTCATGTAAACCGAATGTGACGAAGGCGGGCTTGCCTCGCCGTAATCCCGTAGTTGGACGAAGGCGGGTTTAAAAAAGTACCGCAATTGTTACCCAAACTTACCCCAAAGTCAACTCTATCTTTTCATCATTTGGAAGTTGTAGAATTTACAATTGGAGAAAATCATCAATCCGCACGTTTAGTTTCATCTCTGTAGTTAACTTCATTACAATATGCATTGGCATCCTATTTTGTTATATTTTCACCCATATTTCTTTGTGACTCTGCAATTATTCCCTCAATAACTTTTGATTGGGCTTCAGTAACAAGATATTGCGGTGACCGAAAATTTTTTCCATTTCTATCGGTAATTTGAGGAGAACCTCCACAATCAACATCAACGCCTTGAATGTCGCTATCAGTCAGTCCTGCAGGCGGAATAGTATATACAAATCTTTTGTCCCAATGAGCAGTACCACCAGTGGAAACTCTCGGTAAGGAACTAAATGCTCCAACATTAACTGGAGTCCTTCCTCTTGCAATTAATTGCCTAACATTTTCCGGTTGTGAAAACAGTGCAGGTAAAGGTACAACATCACTTAAAACCAATCCTCTTATTTTTTTTCCCACCATTCCCGAAGAACTCTCTTTTCCCATTACCGCAAATATATTTCTTTACCTTCACCTTGTCAATACCCTCATATTCCACACAATATCACTGTCTTCTAACCTCTAAATTATAATTCATGAAATCCCTTTTCATACGCCGTATATCTTACCATCCCGATACTTTTCAGCTTTTCTCTTATTTTTTTTATATCAAGTCCGGAAAAATCCACTCCTACCTTTTTGTTCATGGCTCATCTTTCCTACTACATTAATAGTATATACACATAAACAGTTAAATATCCTCTTTCGTCAAAAAGACCTTATTTATACCCAATCCTCTTAGAGAAGTATATTAACGTTACCCGAACAAGTATTGACATCTGCAAATTTTGGTATATTATAATTACCTATAGTAATATGTCTAGAACTATTGAGGCAATAAGGAGTGAAGCTGCAACCGGTAGGACATGTTCTCTATGTGGTGCCCGCTCTGGTACTGATTGTCTTGTCTCAAAAGAAATCAATATACAAAGAAGGCTTAATACAACGGGCGCGGAGTTGTTGATATCGATCCGCGATATTATGGCTAATTCCCAATTTAAAAAATTAGGAGATACTGGATTGTTACGTTGCAAATGTCCGCGGAATTACGTCCAACGCGATACTTCCGGAGTACCCAGAAGAGATCGCGTTAATCTTGCCAATTTGGGTGAGAGAAACGAAATTTTGTGAAGCAAGTACAAAGGTGCCCGGATCGGAATAAACTTAACAGTAACGTCTTCTTAAAACTTTCATTCTTACCGATTCAATACCCCAATATCTTTTTCCCGCAATACGAGAAACGTGACATGATATACGGGATACTAAATACTTCATACATAATACATTTTCTCTCTTTCTGCATTCTACCTATTCTGCTTTTTACTTTCTTCTTCTCCCTATATCCCAGTATCCTAATATCTTTGTATCATAATGTCTTTCCTTCTCCCATAATACCTAATACATAATACGTCATACATCATACAGCTTACGCGCTATCCCGCTCCTCCTCCACCTCCACCTCCACCACCTCTGCCTCCTCCACCGCCACCGGAAAATCCACCGGAACTGCCTGTGCCATGCGCGCCAAATGACTGAAAACTGCTGCCAAGCGAAGTAAATGCAGATGTCAATCCTGCAAACGATTCCCCTATACTCCCTACACCCTCTCCAATCCGGAGGCTCGAAGAGCCGGAGGACATACCCGTAACGTAGAGTCCCGAACGATTAAACTCACTCGCCGGAAAATTAATCGGCATTTCAGAAAGCGCCTTCAAAGAGATCCCCAACGTCGCTCCATAGACCAAATACTTCTCCCAAAGTATTACCGAGTCGATGGGATAATTCTTCGTCACTGAGTAATCTTTTATGTAACTTTTAAATGCTTTCCAGTTGGCATATTCCTGCAACCCCTTGTCGGTTTTTTTGTACATAAAGGGAGAAAATATTAATGCCACAACAAAGACAAAGACCAATCCAAATAGAGACAACCAAAGAAGTATCCCCACATCGCTTACCGTAATCGCACCACTCCCGAGTACCGTTAAAAAGAAAAGTACAAACAAAATTATCCCTATCTCCGTAACAAACTTATCTTTCGCTTTCTTACTTTTCGGATCAAGAAAGCCTAAATCCGCCAGTTCATCAACTGCTTTTTCCCGCCATTTTTTCCAAAAGTTATAAGCCGATGTTCTGTCGGTTATTCCTATGTTCTTGATCTCGGAAAATTTCATCTCATCTTTCCCCTTGCTTATAAAAAGAAAGTTTACCAGTTCCTTCTCTCTATCTGATAATTTCTTATCAACAATGTATTTCATATTTTTTATTTTTAGCGAATAGGAATACTTCGAAGTTCCGAATAGCGACTTTCCTTTCTCAGACTTGATTTCCAATACTTTTTTCCTCACCAAATTCAAGACCGTCCCTATAATACTTTTTGTGGTTAGTATCATATTCCACGAGGATAAAGCCTCAACCAAAGCCGGCTCCAAATCTGAAGGTGGTTCATGTAATATTCCCGCCAAATTTACCTGCGGAATTGGTCTGTCGTCTCCTACTTTTTTCCATACAAAGAACCAGTATATTAATCGCCATATGGGTATGGCAATTAGTCCAAGTACAAGTGCAAGTTTAAGAATTCCGGAAGCTCTGGTTTTGTCTCCAAAGGCTTTCTCTTCCGCTAAAATCTCTTTCAAACTCGAATTCCCTGTTTGAGCAAATGCTGCCCCCTCCAATTTCCTAAACAAAACCCTGACTTCAAAAAATTTCTTAGGGGGAAGATTTATAGCGGAAAAATCAACCTGAATATTATTCGGAATGCTTACTTTTCCGTTTAGCGGACCGTGTCCATATCCCCACAGCACATCGCTCGCCTCCGGCTCGGAGAGCCTGCTCCGCACCAGAGGTGCTTCTGCACCGGAGGTCTGGCTCGGAGAGGTAAGCTTGTTAGGCAGGTAAACCGTTGCCTTTACATTACCCGTCCCTTTAGTCCACTCATCCCCGATCAACTGCCAGTAAAATTCGGAAATATCAGAGTGGTTTGTAACAGCATTTTGGATTTTGTATTTGAGTGTAAAAGTTTTGCTTTCGTTAAGGGCTTGGTAATACCACTTCACATAAAACTTGTCATCCGTAACATTCGTCGTATACGTCCCACTTTGCCCCTCGTAGTCCCGCTCTGCGGGACGAAGCGGGGTCCCACCCTCCGAAATACTGAAATCTACAATTCTGTAACTTCTCAATTGATTCCTGTTTTTTAATTGGTCATTTGTATTTATTGGAAATTGGTATTTATTGGTATTTATTCCCGCTGTAAGCGGGATCCACTCATCCGCCCACGAAAAACTCCCGTCAAAGTCGTAAGTACGGGTTTCCGTCACATCCGCCGATCCGTCGGAATTAATCTGCACTACAAAATCCGCATTCGTTATCGAATAATCTTTAGCAAAAACCAATGTCCCGGAGAACAAAAACAAAAAGAAAAATGAAGCAAATATAAACAATAATCGTTTATTTTTATTCATCATATATTCTGCATACTGCCAGCTACCTGCTGCATACTACATTCGCATACTACATACTACAATTTCCTACCCGCCTAACTAATATAATACCACCAAAAATAGTACTATTCTCTTTACTTGAAGTTCAACGATGCTTTTCTTTTAAGACAAAACGAAGGGTGAAATTCTGCTTTTTTCCCGCACCTTGCGGGTTCATTAATAATAATTTCCCCGTCAGTAGACATCTTGCACCGTCGCACATATCGATCGTTTCAACCGGACAAAGACATCCCAATCCATACGTGCAAAAAACAACATCTTCACCATCCGCATTGGAACAAGGTTCCTCATCAACAATTATTGGCATTACTAAAGTGTACAGACTGGTGGAATAAATACCACCCCATTTTTCAAGATGTTGTTTCCACTATGGGATTATCTGTTTACTGTTTACTGTTTTATTTCCTAAAATCTTCAATTTGGCTATACCTAAATCACAAAAACATGTATTACAATACCTCATCAATGAATAAAGAAAACCTGTGCAAGGGAGTTCCAAAAGAATTACAGTCTAAAATAATGGCACTAACACCCGAACAGCAAACAATGTTTGATAAGGTAAATAAACGCTTAAAAGGACTTGATATTCTCCATATCCAAGCTTTTATTTCCGCATGCCAAGAACAGTGCTCCCCCCCCGAATTATTTCGGATACTTACTTCCGGTACTAAAGCGTCAACTCATTGCAGTAATGGAGTTGAAGGTCATGTAAAAAAAGGGCACTCGCCCTGTCATCGAAGACATAATCGAAGAAGATATTAAGTATAAAACCGTCAATTTCACACTCCCGAAATGATACATGTTCACACATCGGGATTTATTGCACACTTGCAGTTTTTTCCTGTTCCCACAGAGTGAAGATATTGTTTTTTGCACTTCATTTCCTGCTACAATCAACCATGGAGAAAATAGCTGCCGGCGTAATCAGCCTCACCCGCTATAAAGAATATCTTGTTTCCGTTACTGTCACCACTCTTCTTGGATTTTTGACTGCCGGAGTACACCTCTCTTCTGCAGACTCATTCCGCATACTCACTGTCCTATTGGCTAATTTCCTGAGTTTTGCCTTTACGTTTATGATCAACGATGCGGAAGATTATCTCGATGACAAAAAAGACAAACTGAAAGCCGTCAGAAATCCGGTATCAACGGGGGCGATATCACTAAAGACTGCATACATCTTCTCTTTTTTAACCGCCTTGGCAGCACTATACCTGTACAGTCTGCTCGGAATCGTCCCTTTTTTGTTAGGTATCTTTGCAATCGCGATTGGATTTCTGTATTCATACAGACCGGTTCGTCTAAAAAGTATTCTTTTTATTGATCTTGTTTCCCACGGGCTTATGCTCGGCGGTCTTCAGACTCTGATTGCATATTTTACCGTGTACTCTTTTAAAGGCTTTTCGCTTTCGTGGGCTTTGCCTTTTTTATTCATTACGGCAGTCAGTCTGAGGGGACAATTGGTTAACCAGGTGAGGGATTATGAATGCGACAGACGTGCCAAAATAAACAATGTCGTCTCGGTCATAGGAATCAGAAAGGCAAAAACCCTGATGAGTATCTTTCTTTCCGTTTCCCTTCTTGCCTTTATAATTTCCGTTGCCATTGGCACCATTCCTCTTTGGGTACTTCTTCTGTTGCTGCTGTCGTGCACAACAATTACCGTTTATTCGTTAATTACAAGCAAACGGAAAAACGCATATGAGGTAACCCTTCGCACACAGGACCCGATTCTTTATGCGGTTTTATCCGTCTTTCTTCTCTGGAGTTTTACGAGGTTTTTGTAAAAAACACTTATTTTAAATATTTATCCTAACCGTTGCATAATACTTCAAATGGAAACGGAAAATACAACGAATTTTACGCTTCCAAATACTTCAATATGCAAATTAGGAATGCAAGTCCTAATTTGCATAACTATTCACCCACTCCAAGTGTGTATTTGTATAGCACACCTCAAGGTTATAGACGATAGATGAGTGAGTCAGCTCGGCTGACTGTTCACCAAGCTCAGCTTGGTGACGCTACTGGGAATCGAACCCAGATTTACACCTTGAAAGGGTGTCGTCCTAACCGCTAGACGATAGCGCCAAGTCAAACTTGGCTGACATGTATGTGCCGCCGTAAATAGTATTGAGTTACCTTATTAGTTAGTTACTTGGTTACATGTAAAGACCCTGTCATTCTCGCGTATGCGGGAATCTATATTAATATCCGAATAACCATATAACCATCAACTCTCTACAAAACAGTATTTTACCACAAAAAGATTTTGAGGTATAATATGCATCGTTCGGGTCCGTAGCTCAATGGTAAGCTGATTCGATTTTATCGAATCACATTGCAAGCAACGAAGCTTGGCCATTGATGCACGAACCCTCACTATCGTTTGGGTCCGTAGCTCAATGGTAGAGCAATTCCCTTTTAAGGAAGCGGTTGGAGGTTCGATCCCTCCCGGACTCACCGAAAATGGTGATTAGTAATTGGTTATTAGTAATTAGTTGCTTCAGTTTTTCTTCTCTAATCACTAATCTCTAATCACTAATAACTTTTTTGATATTGCGAGGTCGTCTGTATCGAAGATAAGAGGAGCGATAGTGACGACACGGTAGGACAACATTCCGCGCAAGCGGAAACCTGAAGTTGATGGATTGGTAAAATTTACAAGATAAACAAACATTGGGAGGTCGTCTGTATCGAAGATAAGAGGAGCGATAGTGACGACACGGTAGGACAACATTCCGCGCAAGCGGAAACCTGAAGTTGATGGATTGGTAAAATTTACAAGATAAACAAACATTGGGAGGTCGTCTAACGGTAGGACAACAGACTTTGGATCTGTTTACTCAGGTTCGAATCCTGGCCTCCCAGCAAGGTACAATTCTGCACCTTGCTTTGCAGAACAGAATTGTGACGCAGACAGGTATAGAATTATACCTGTCAAATTAGTATTGGATAGGATGAGAAGTTTATGGTGAGTGAAACCGAACCAAATCCTGGCCTCCCAGCAAGGTACAATTCTGCACCTTGCTTTGCAGAACAGAATTGTGACGCAGACAGATGTTAAATTATATCTTTTAAATTATCGTTAGACAGAATGAGAAGTTTACATTAAGATAAATCGAAGGAAATCTAAGTCCCACAGGAAGACCATTATTAGAATAATGATAAAAACAAAATCAGGCAAGCCCGGTCAAAGAGAAAAATTTATCGAAAGACGTTCAACTTCCAAAAGAACAATAACAATCAGTGGTAAGAAGTTCGTTGCCCTAAAAAACGTTTACGATACAAGCACCGATACAAGGCTTATGTCTGATGTTGTTGAAATAAATTCAGACCAAACTTTTGTCGAAATAGGATGTGGTTCGGGTGCCGTGAGTCTTTTGGTTGGTATGAGAGCAAAGAGAGGGTTGGGTGTGGATATAAATCCGGCTGCAGTTGAAAATGCAAACTTGAACAAAAAGAGACTCGGAGTTGAAAATGTGGATTTTATATTAAGTGATGTTTTCGACAATGTCAAAGGAAAATTCGATGTTGTGGTATGCAATCCTCCATATAGCCCCTATAAACCTGCAGATGTAATGGAAATGATGTTTTGGGATGCTGAAAACAGCATGAAGAAGAAGTTTTTCAGACAGCTACGGTATCATATAAAACCAGGAGGTAGTGTATATTTTGGTTGGGCAAATTTTGGGGATCTGGATCCAAACTTTCCAGAAGATCAGGCTAAAAATGTTGGGCTTAAATTAGTAAGAAGATATTCCAGAAAAAGAAAAGCCGGCAGTTTTACTTTTTTCGTTTATAAATTTATATAATTTCAAAAATATGTTTTGCAAAAACATTAGCCACAACCATGATACTCTTAAAAAACGCAGCTATAGACCTGAATGTGTTCAAGCCATGATTTTTTAGCACGAGCAATGCGAGTGCGGGAGACAGAATGAGAAGTTTACACTGAGTCTCTTGACTACGCTCAGGATAAACTAAGTTGAACCAAGTCCTAACTCCTCTGCAATTGTACGGTCCCCGACTCATCACCTTCAATGGATCTAATAAAACACTCAAACATGTGCTCTCAACAGATCGGGAGTGAATTGCTAATTGACAAGTACTACAATATATTGTAGTATGTGTATTATGACAACTAACAATGGCAACTTGACGCAAGCTGGCACAAAAAATAAACAAAGAGTGACGCTTTTCGTTAATCCTTCAATTTTGAAGCAAGCTAAAGCTCAAGCGGTTCTGGAAGATTTCAGTTTAACCGCACTTGTTGAAAAAGCTTTAATTTGCTACCTTCCCAAAGAAACAATAATTAAAAAGAGTGTTATAAGAATTTCTCCCGATCCCTAAATTACAATCCCTCTTCCCCGGCCCGAATTGAATGCGATTTCCGGATAAAAGCTCTTTAACTAAAAACCAAAGACCCCTTTGTTAAATTAGAAAAAAATACAATTATGATTACAAAAATGAAAGACCAAAGTGGAAGCTCCAGGATCAGACCGGAAAAGCTGTATACGCAGCACGAAGTCGACGATTTGCTTGAGAAAAGAGAAGATCGTCTTTCTTTTCAGGATAGAGAGGTTGAAAAAGAGACAATGGCGGTAGACAAACAAAAAAGGTTGAATAATCGGGCTATCGCAAATTTGGTGAAAAAATCCAACAGAATATTGATGACTATCCGCTCACATGCGTTTCCTTTTGATTTTTTTCCGGATGTCCTTAACATTGAAGAAGGAAGAATTACAATAATAAAACGACATCTTCTATCTTCCGAGGTTCATAGCGTCGACATAAAAA
>CAZAUT010000025.1:8173-11451 GCA_964488535.1 uncultured Gammaproteobacteria bacterium | reverse complement strand
GGGCTTCGCTACCGTAGAACAGTTATAGTTACTGCTGCCGTTTACCGGAGCTTAAATTCATCGCCCTCTGGGCGGAAAAATTCAAATGACAAATATCAAATACACAAGTCAAACTCAAATAACAAATGTTTTATATTTTGAGTTTCGTTATTGAATTGAATTTTGTGGATTTGAATTTTGAATTTCCCTGTCCAAAGGACGAATCCTCTTAACTTACCGGCACTGGGCAGGTGTCAGCCCGTATACATGGCATTGCTGCTTTGCACGGACTTGTGTTTTTGATAAACAGTCGGTTAGCAATCGTTTGTTGCAGCCTCGCGCAGAGCACGAAAGTTACAAAGCGATTAAGCGACCAAGCAACTAAGTTTTTTTAACTCAATCACTCAATCACTTATTTAACTTCATAAACTTCGTGCTCCGCACAAGGCAGGACATCTCCAAATGTTACGTCCAGTTTTTTTGCCGAGTTCCTTAAGCCTCTTTCTCTCGCTCACCTTAGTCTTCTCGACCAACCCACCTGTGTTGGTTTACGGTACGGCTTGATCTGAATCTCGCTGCGAATCTTTTCTTGCAGACAAAATGGAATGGAATTGCCCAAATTGCTTTAGGCTTTGCATAACATCTCGATTAAACGCATTGACGGATTTTCCAATCAACACTGTCTAAATGCTTGCACCCCACTTCACGAAGGGGCTCCAATCATCTCACCCGGTCAATCCCCAGCTCTCGACCGCAGGTCGAGCACATTGATTCTCACTGATTCCAAAACGGATTCTCACTGATTCAATCTGTGTAAATCCGCTTCTTATCCGCGTAAATCTATTTGCTCGTCCTACGGACGAGTGGTCGATTCAAAACAAATACAGGAATTTTAACCTGTTGTACATCCCTTACTCCCGCCGCCTAAAGCGACGTACGTAAAATCAAATATTAAATATCAAATTTCAAAATGACATACCAAAAAGATAAAAATCTTTGCATTTTACATTTTCATTTTGCATTTTGAACTTTGATTTTTGATTTTGTTACGCTACCTTAGGTAGCGGGACTTAGGTTAGTAACCGATTAACCCCCGCACGACGAACGTCTGCGGGGAAACCTTGGGTATTCGGTGCTCCGAATTCTCATCGGAGTAGTGCGCTACTCATACCGGCATTCTCACTTCCAACCGCTCCACCCCTCGCTTACGCGGGAACTTCACTGCAGTTGGAACGCTCCCCTACCACCTCGCCCTCTGGGCGAGCAAATCCAAAATTCTAAATCGAAATCCTAAACAAACTCCAATTTATTAAATCACAAATAGCGAATAAAAACGCTTGTTTTGAATTTAATTCATTTGAATTTTGATATTGTTTAGAGTTTAGAAATTAGTGTTTAGAATTTGCTTGTCCAAAGGACAAGATCTCTAGCTTCGGCACATAGTTTAATCCTCGATAAATTTTCGGCGCCCACTTCCATCGACCAGTGAGCTGTTACGCTATCTTTAAAGGATGGCTGCTTCTAAGCCAACCTCCTGGCTGTTTATGGAAATGAACTTCCTTTGAAACTTAACTATGATTTAGAGGCCTTAGCTGAAAGTCAGGGCTGTTACCCTCTCGCCGCATCAGCTTAGCCCGATGCGACTGTCTACTCCGATAAATAACGGTGGTATTATGAGTTTGGTTAGAATAACTCGCTTGCGCTTGCTATTCCATCCAGTATCTTTACCCCCACCATATCTTGACGGAGCACGGTCCCTATAGACCTTTCGGGGAGAACCAGCTATCTCCAGGTTCGTTTGGCATATTACCGCTATCCACAAGTCATCCCAAGTCATTACAACGACAACGGGTTCGGGCTTCCTTCCGACCTTCGTCGGAACTCACCCTGCTCATGGCTAGATCACCTGGTTTCGGGTCTGATGTGGGGTACTCCTCGCGCGCAGCACGAGAGAGATCAAGTTAATTAAGATATTAAGTTAATTGAGTTTATAAAAAGTAAAAATTTTGTTCTACTTAGTCGACTCAATTAACTCAGTCAACTTATTTCTCTCTTGTGCTACGCACAAGCCGCACTATTTGTACTCGCTTTCGCTTTGCCTCCGTCCATAAAAGACTTAGGCTGCACCACACAACAACTCGCCGGTTCATTCTTCAATAGGCACGGTATCACCTCGTCCCCTGGACGAGAAATGCCAAATTTCAAATAAATACAAATGTCCACCAATCCCCAATTGGAAATTGGTATTTATTGGTACTTATTGGTAATTATTTGTGACATTCCTTGTCCAAAGGACAGGGCTCTACCGGTTTGTCCGCAAACAGTTTCAGGTTCTATTTCACTGGGTGTTCCACCCTTCTTTTCGCCTTTCCCTCTCGGTACTAGTTCACTATCGGTCTTTGCTTATATTTAGCCTTGGAAGATGGTTCTCCCGGATTCCCACGGTATATTTGTACCGTGGTACTTAGGAAATTCTTAGGGTCATTTATCATTTCGTATACGAGGCTTTCACTCCCTATGGCCGGCAATTCCACACCGTTCTACTATAATAAATGAATCCCATATTAGACTCCTGCAACCCCCCCTCACCAATTAAGCACCCGATTCCCAAAATATTTATAAGCGAATAACTTAAATTAACTTATATTTAAATAGTAAAGTACAAACTTAAACTAAATTGAATCGGTTAATATTTTGTGCTTAATTGGTGTGGGGGTTTAGGCTTTTTCGTTTTCGCTCTCCGCTACTTGCGAAATGTTCCCCGACTTTAGGTCGGGATTGTTTTCTTTTCCTCGCCCTACTTAGATGTTTCAGTTCGGACGGTACCCTCTACCACAGTTATGTGTCCTGCACAGCAGGCACAAACTGTGGAAATGACAAATTCCAAATAAATACAAATCTTCACAAATACCCAATTGGCAATTGGTATTTATTGGTGTTCATTGGTATTTATTGGAAATTATTCTGTCAATTCCAGTTCATGCACACTATGCAAGACACTTTTGCTATGGCGTGGCCGAGTATAAACTCGGTCGAGTTTCCTCATTCGGACACCGGCGGATCACAGGATCGTGGCTCCTTCCCGCCGATTATCGCAGCCTTGCGCGTCCTTCATCGGTAAGCAAAACCTAGGCATTCACTGTCTGCGTTAGTATAAAGACATATTACTCATGCACAGCATGAGAACAATTAACAAAATTAACAATTTAACAATTAACTCAAAGAAATAATAATAAAAACCTGCTTTTTTCTTAGTTAATTTGTTAATTTGTCAAAAGTTAACAGTGCTCGTGCTGTAC
>CAZAUT010000025.1:0-8163 GCA_964488535.1 uncultured Gammaproteobacteria bacterium | reverse complement strand
AGTGGCCTTTCTCCCTAAATTGTTAAAGAGCAAAGTCGGACTTTGCGATGTATCCCGTATAAACGACATCGCGACGCGAGGACGTAGCCCTCGGGAGCGACGAGTTTGAGCGGGAAAGGTGCATTCCTGCAAAGCAGGAACATACTTCATCACAAATTCCCTCCCTTTAATCATTTAGTCTCTGTTGACAAGTGATTCGTAGTTCGACTTACGCTCACTACCAATCACCCGACAACAAGGACCAAAAGGTTCAGAAATTAGTAGTTAGAAATTAGAAAATAGTTATAGATAATAGAAAATTGAAATTAGTTTTTTCCATCTTCCAGTATCCATTTTCAATTACTACTTTCCATTTTCCCCCAACCATTTTCCTGTTGAATCTTCCACTCTCCCGCTCTTCCACTCTGCAAAAGTGGACCGTGGGAGATTCGAACTCCCGACCTTTCGGATGCAAACCGAACGCTCTAGCCAGCTGAGCTAACGGCCCAATCCAAAATATTAAATAATAAATTTTTCAATGTTCCTGAGGTAAATTCCGCTGAAGACAGCCCTTCCACCTCTCAACCGCACAAAGGCAGAACAATTACTTTAAGTAAAAAGGTTTTGGCTATTCATCAAAAGGGTAATTTTCCTCAAAAAAGCGCGTCCGTATATTGGAGTGCGCAGGGTGTATTATATACAAACAGTCAACTCCCCGTCAACAGCAGTTTTTCCAACCTCCTTAAACATTCCAATTCCCCTAAAATCCCCAATCCCCCGAAGATCCTGAGCGAAGCCATGTACCAAATGGCGCGTGGAGAAGCCGAAGGACCAAATCCCCACAAACTCCCATAAATTCCTTTAATGTCGCGATTTTCGCAATCAATATAAACTGTCTCCGTCATTCTGGTAAGCGATAGCGCATCCAGAATCTGAAGCCGATTTGCAAAGTTGTATGTCCTGTAAAACTCATCCACAAACCTCATGTTTTTGGTGGCAATTTTCCTTATGGTACTTGCATTCAAAGCACGATTTTATTTTCGGCGTCCACTCCCATGAAACAGGTATCGGATTTTCAAATCTGCCCAATTCTTCACTTGTTCTGTCGGAAATAATTGGAATTGCATTACAACATCCTCCCATTAAAGATTTCATTTCACACAACGGCCACAATTTCCCGGTTCTGTTAAAATACGCATAACATCCGTTTAAATCAATATGTGGGAAATTTGCCGAAACAAATCTTCTTTTCTCAATTAACGAAGTCATACCTAAAAATATCTCTACTTTCTTGCCCTATTTGATAAATATTCAATGTAATTATTCAAAATTACTTCATTATTACTTCATTCTCTTTCTCGTGTTGATCCAGCTATCGTTTCTCTCGCTGTTTTTACATCAACCGTCCTCACCCACAAAAATTTCATTCCCCTTGCATTGCCTTCCCTGATAATCCCATTCCATCCTCCGGGCTTGTAGCCCAAAGCCCCGCGAACCTGTTGCGCCATCTCTCTGGTGCACACATGCAATGGAACAAGCTCCTCTCCAAATATTACCCTAGCGTTATTAAGATGCTCTTGTGTTAAATATCCTGTCAGGTCCTCTCCCGGTTCCGCCTCAAATACCGTCTCGGTTCCTTGTGGCAAAGAGGCATTTTTTCTTGAGAGAATATAACCCGCACTTTTTGAGCCATGCAAATATTTGCTAAATGTCATTTCTGCAGCAATCCTATCCTCCCATTCACAATCAATACCTTCACCCGGAATCGGAACTATTCTTCGGCAAGCCCGAAGGTTTCGTTTAAAAGGAGTATCTGGAATAATCTCGTTCATATTTGATAGGTGTAATATAATCCCAAGTTACATCCCTGTCAAACACAAATATTTTGACTATAGGTTTCTTTATGATATACTGCCCGCATGAGCGAGCGAATATGGCAATACTTTCCCGTTTGTGGCAAATATCTTTCGCGATCATCTACCGATCAACAGGATATATTTTTTTCCGTGGCCGACAGAATGGTCGCAAGGGAGAAAAAATTGCATGAGTTGGAAGTACTTTTGGCAAACAATCTCCAAAAAGACAGAAAAGTAAAAAATCGCACATGGACAATCAAAGACGGCTTCGCACCCGCGGAGGCAGACAAAATGTTGCTATTAACCGCAACCGAAAGGATGGTAAAACGCGTTTTGTACCACAGTAATCGGACACAAAGTGTTACGATAATCAACCCCAACACCCAATCGGAGCGGAAATATTGGAAGGTTGCTCACGGTCATTGCGGGTGTATTTTTAGCGAGCAAAGAAAAACGGGTGAACGATGGCCGAGTGAAGTGGATGCTCAAACCGAATGCGGAAGTAAAATTTAACGTTTCCCGTTTCCTTAATTCCTGTATTTCTCTTAAATTCCCCTGACCTTTTATACCGGGGTTGCCTAGACATTCCGGGAAATCTGCCTATTCATCTTTATTCGTCACGTTCGTTTTCTCAAAAGACCGTCACTTTCCTTTGCTTTTAAGAAGTTTTACCGCAGTGATTTTTTGTCCTTCCTGGCGGGGTTGTAACTGTAATTGAAATTTTAATCCTTCGGATAAATCAGCCATTTTTTTCAAGTGACCTAAATTTTCCGTAATTGCATCTTTGCCGGATGTAGGGAAAGTCTCTGAAACCGCCGATATGATCTGACGGATTAAATCTGGCACAGGTATTTCCATTGTATCCGTTCCGGTGTTACCGGTTAACTGAAATTTACTGGGGAATTTCTCCATTCCTCTTCCCGAATGACCCAAATCATATACAAAACCCCCAACATCGGCACTCAAATCTCTATGTCCCGTTTCTGACAAATGATCATATACCCTTCTTACAGCCATCGCTAACACTTCTTTTGAACCATGCCAACTTACTACAACCGAACTTCTTTTTTCAAATTCTGGTGACATAAATTTAATAGTTTACCGCTTCGGATCCATTTCTTAAACCGGTCGGTTTTTGTGGACCGAGATGGGATCGAACCATCGACCTCCTTCTTATCAGGAAGGCGCTCTACCACTGAGCCATCGGTCCCCACGTACAAAATTATTACATGTCCGAGTTTGACTCGGCCATCAGGAAAGTGTTCTTGGGCATGCCGCCGACTTGATCGGACAATGAACTAGCAGCCCAAATAAAAAATTTCTGTCATCAATAAGGCGCTCTACCACTGCCTCGCCCCGTTGAAGCGACACTTCGACGCGAGGATGTAAACCTCGGGAGAAGCGAGCTTTCAATGGGAAGCCATACACCCATGGGCAAATTGTATTTTACAGTTTTTGCTCTCATCGATCAATCTACAGTCGATAGATTACATAAAAAGATATTTATACCGCCGAATATGATATAAATAATATGATATATAAACCCTTCCAATCGTCATATTATTGTATATCAGAACATGATATTTACCCATATATTTTGTGCTTTTTATTACCCTACCGTCTGCAAAAAAAAGGCGAAGTGTTTAAATTCAGTGATGTCCGACTACGTCCCCTGAGGAAGACGAAAGAGGGTCTAAAGGATTGCTGTCGGAAAGAAAGTTATACATCACTGCCTGGGAGCGAAAGATCGGCGGATAATCGGCTGAGCCGACACTCCACTTTCCGCTAACGAGACCCGATGCATAGCGTAAATCCATAATTGCAAGAGGCATAATACTCTTTCTGACATATGCCTCCGCTTTATCCCAGTCTTCCCGCGAAATATCTCTTCTCATGTGCCAGCTGTTAAGCATCAAATATACCAATTGTGTAAAAAATTCATAAGGGTCTTCCTGTGCCGGCTCGGAAATAAGTTTACTTTCGATCATAATACCGTTAAGTTCGGATATCTTGCTTTTGTTATCGAGAAGACCTATAAAATCATAAAAGAAACGATTTGCCATTTTCGTATTAAAATGCCGTAAAATTTCTTCCCATTTGTCCCGGGCAACATCCGGCCATACTCCGCCATCCCTCCAGAACATCTTCTCCAGCGTTTGATACATTGTTTTGATATCCTTATCGGGTTCTTTTTGGACCATCCCGGCATCCGATATCATTCGCGAAAAAGTGTCCAGCGATCTTACCATTTCTTCCGCTGCATAAGGCGGATCGATGGTAATATCTCTGGCAAATACCTTGTCATCCACCAATAGGGGGATGGGTGCGATTTCTCTTATGGCAGAAGTTTTGTATATATGCCACCCGAGACTATTTCTGTCGGAAGGATTATATTCCCCGGCAATCTGCGATAGCCTTTTTGTAACCAAAACCGCGTTAATTTGCTGGAAACGGCTGTCGTATTCGTACGGCCCTTCGGCAGCTAAAGCGGATAAATGACTTATCCTTAAATTCTGCGACTGTTCTTCAAGAACATTTCTTTCTTTTTCCATCTCCAGAAGGAGTCTCATCTCTTCTTCCCTGCCGTTTCTTTCGGCATTGTTTCTGAGAAATTTCAGAAATTTGGGATTTCTTATTTGCTGCGACATAAGACGGTTTAAAAAAGTTTGGATGTCTTTCTTTGCTTCGGTCTTCATATACTCCGCGGTTCTTTTATAAGTAAATTCCGGATTTGTCGGCAGTTCCGCACCTTTATACCACACGTCGGTATAGTTAAGATCCTGCCATGCATTCATATCGGGAGAGATTCCAATTGCCTTCAAAGATTTCCTGTCCGCTTTGGCAAACCCTTCCAGACTGTCGTGATATTTTTCAATATATTCTGCGGAAATAGTGCGGAGTTTCTCTTTTTGGGAATCTACACCCGCTCTTCTTTTATTAACTTCCTCATATTGGGCTGCCACTTCGGGATAGGTATTTTTAAGTACAGCACCCAACGGATTATCCGCATATAATCCGTAGGAAGCAGCTCTTTCTCCCGGTTCCATATCCATCAAACCCACCGTCGGCTGCTCTCTGAATCTTATAAGGTCGTAAAATCTTATCCCGCCCGCAGGCAGAACGTCGCGCAACTTCTCCGGGACTTTGACTCCCATTTCTTCCAGGCGTTCTCCCGCTTTTACAAGCGTACCTCCGGGTCCGATAGTCGAAACGGCATATTCCTCAATACCCAGCGAACGTGCGGATGTAACACCTACTTCCTGAATTCTCGAAACAGCGACATCAATGTTCGATTCTCTTTTTGGTTCTGCAAAACCACCCAAATTCTCGGCACTGATCTGTAAACTGGCTACAAGCGTTATAAAATCCAAATTTGCCATTTCCGAGTACCGACTCAGGTTGTCGACAAAGCGGGTGTAATATTCGTCAAACGTTTCCCCGGGCTTTTTGTCGTGTTCATAGCTGTGATCGGCTAATATATTGAGATGCACTCCGTTTCCTTCTATCTTCCCCCCGTCGGAGGTTTTCACTGTCCGCAGCCATGCCTCTATCGGTAACAAATGTTCTCTTTTTTTAAAATGTTTTTTCCAAACGTCAACCATTGTCACTATCGATGCTTCATTTTTTACGCCGTCAATTAATGCGTCAGGCCGGGCGACGGCAGCGCCGATACCCGCTCTGACTTCGGGGCTGGAAACTGCCTTTATAACTGGCGCCATGAATGCAGCCCCTCCAAAAGCTGCTGCAGTTTTCAGAAACTGCCTTCTTGATTCGTCCGATTTTATGGACGGAAGTCTGATTATACCGGTAAGCCTGTTTAATATTTTCTTTGTTTGAATTTTTCTGCCGGCAGTAAAAATTTCGTTTCCCGTCAAATTAGTGGCACTGCTGTC
Source organism: uncultured Gammaproteobacteria bacterium (assembly GCA_964488535.1). Classification (GTDB taxonomy): domain Bacteria; phylum Patescibacteriota; class Microgenomatia; order UBA8517; family UBA8517; genus GWB1-38-13. The sequence goes on along the minus strand of CAZAUT010000025.1, from coordinate 2,435 downwards.
ATACACAACATTACTTTGAACATCCGAAATATCCTCTGTCAGATCATCTTCCTGCAACGCCTTTTTGTAATTATTTTCGACAAATACCCTGACCGGACTCCTTATTCTGCCGACCGGTTTGAAATTCTCATCGGACGACAAAATATTTCTGAAAAGATTTCTTGCATTTCCATCCTTCCACCTTTGACCGTTTTCACCGGAATTAATGACTTGATTTTCCCTCGTGACGTCTTTAAGTTTTGAGTTAACAATCCCGTTCGCATAATCCCCCAAAACCGCAACCACCCTTAACCTCTCATCCTCTTCAATTTTTCCTTCTTGAACCAGACGGCTTACCTGTTTTTCAATGTCTTTATACCATCCCAAAATCGCTCCCTGGGCATAATTTCCTTTAATCGCCCTTCTTTTTCTCTGAAGTCTCTTTTTTTTATCAAGAGGCTCCTCTATTCCCAAAAGCTCACGGTTACCGTAAACTTTTTCATTCATCAAATCGACTGTTTCAAGCCATGGGGATTGCGAAAACATAAGCTGTTCGGAAAATATGGTTTTTACCGCTTTTCTCTCGCTTATTTTTGATTCCACTTTTTTGTTTATTTCATCAAGCGGTAACGAATCAACTTGGTCAATGTTTAATCCAATTCCAGTAACGGCGGGTTCATATGTATTTTGTATTGGAACCGCTAAAGAATCAGTTCTCTTTGAAGAAAGTGTTTCATCTTTTGGGTCGGGAAATTTCCTGGCCAATGATTGCAATCTCGTAAAAATCGAGGATGTAAATTCTCTTTCCGCCATATATCTTTTATGAGTACCGCGCGCATGTTTTTCGTCATTCACAACCTTAAAAAAGCTCGTGTACCAAACATTCCATGAGTCAAATGCAAAAAAGATTATTCTCAGTAATGCATGAGGCTTAGCGCTATCATTTCTCAACAGAAGAGAATAACAAACTGATCACCAAAAGGCTGTAAGGTATATTACAAAAAACAAGAAACACTTCATCTCAAAAAGAGAATATCGAACCTAGAAGTTCCGGGGCGTACAGGCACGAAATCAATATTTTCCCCACAAAAAATCCCCCCCTCGACTTTAGGTCGGGGAGGGGATATATTTTCAATTCAATCAAGGTTTAAGGTAAAAGAGCAAGATTAAAAAAGTAATAATAGTTGTTTCATTTACTCTTACACTCTTTCACTCTTTTATATAGTACTCAAGATCTGGCCGGAAAACTTAGGTACGTTCAGTTTATGAACGTACTGCGTATCCCGTTTTGTTAACCCCAAACCGCAGGTACAATTCTGCACCTGGCCAGGTACCAAACGGTACCTGGGGCGATCTTAAAAGGGTGGGTGTCACTCGCCCGCAGGGCGAGATTGTCCAAAAAAATTTTCCATTTTCTGATTTTTCATCTACCATTCTATTTGATTATTTATCAATTTATTAAATATTTAAATTAAAAAATAAGATAAGAAATGATAAATGTTAAATGAAAAATAATTTGAAAAATCTTGTCCTACGGACAAGTGTGTTTCCTCCGATTAAATCGGAGTCACACTCCTTAGAAAGGAGGTGATCCATCCGCACCTTCCAGTACGGATACCTTGTTTAGGTTGTCCACATCTTTGGATGTGGCCTGGACTATATCTTCCTCTCCTTACGGAGGGCTAACGTGTAGTCTCTACGGGGTCAATTCCTCTTCCGGTGTATTTCTACAACCGCAAGAAAGTTCGGAACGACTTCCCTCGGTATTAGCATAGTAAAAACTTTAGCTTTCACCGATACAGTTAGATTTTCCAACGGCCTCGCGGCCGAAGGTCGCAACTTTCTTACGACTTAATTCTAGTTGCTGGTTTCACCTTGCCTCTGCACGGCAGAGATTCGGGTGCCCCCAACTCCTCTAACTTGACGGGCGGTGTGTACAAGACCCGAGAACGTATTCACCGCGGCATTACTGATCCGCGATTACTACCAATTCCGCGTTCATGAGGGCGGGTTTCAGCCCTCAATCCCCACTGAGAAGCCGTTTTTGGGATTAGCTCCGCGTTACCGCTTGGCAACCCTTTGTCGGCTCCATTGTAGCATGTGTGTCGCCCTAGCCATAAGGGCCATGCTGACTTGACGTCGTCCCCACTTCCCAATAAGACAAAACTTAAAGAGTCTCCTATGAATATTTAACATAGGACAGGGGTTGCGCTCGTTACCCCACTGAAGGGAACACCCCACGGCACGAGCTGACGACAGCCATGCAACACCTGTACTACCATCCAACTTACGAAGGATCTTCCAATGTTTCTATCAGAATAAAACGGTAGTATGTCAAGGCTAGGTAAGGTTCTTCGGTTCGTCTCGAATTGAACCACATGCTCCACTGGTTGTGCGGGTCCCCGTCAATTCCTTTGAGTTTTAAACTTGCGTTCGTACTCCCCAGGCGGCTCGCT
>CAZAUT010000024.1:0-14327 GCA_964488535.1 uncultured Gammaproteobacteria bacterium | reverse complement strand
TCCGGTTTTTACGGCAACCTGTCTCCCCGGAATATTCAGAAGAGAATTTTCTCCAAACACCATCGAGCGTGCTTTGTTGTCGGAAAGAATGTCGGCTATTAAAAATGCTTCTTCTTGGGTTAAAACTCTTTTGTCTTTTTCATTCCTGTATTCCTCCAAAACCTTTCCGCTGCTGTCCACAATCTTCAAAATTGCCGACGGCTTGACTTTATACCCTTCATTTAAAAAGGCCGAATACGCCCCGGTTAATTCCAATAATCGTACTTCACCGCCCCCAAGGGTCAGAGAAAGACCTACGCGCGAAAGTGTTTCGTTCGTTGGTTCAAGTGACGTGATTCCCAAATCATAAGCGGTTTGTAATACATTTTTTATTCCAACCATCGCTAAAAGTTTAACGGCCGGAATATTAATCGAGTTTGCAAGAGCGTATCTGAGTTGGATTGGACCGCGGTATTTTCCGTCATAGTTGACAGGTTTATACACCGGCTGACCCACCCCTCCGGGAAATTCCGTCGGGACATCCATTAACATTGTTGACGGGGTGTAATATTTTTTAAATGCCGTGACATAAGTGATTGGTTTTATTGCAGAACCCGGCTGCCTTAGAGAAAGTGTAACGTTAACCTGTCCGTCGTAGTCTTCGGCAGAATAATCTTTTGATCCAACCATTGCCAATATTTCACCCGTTTGCGGATCCATTGCAACCACCGATCCGTTTGTAATGTTAAGATTCTCAACTTTTTCGATCTCTTGCGCGACAATATTTTGTGCTTCCTCCTGTAATTTCCAATCAAGAGAAGTCGTAACCTCATAACCACCCTGTTCGATTATTGATTCACCGTATTTCTCCTCCAGAATATCCTTAACATATTGAACAAAATGCGGTGCCTTAAAATTTCCGCCTTTACCGGCAAATTCAAATTCCTCAAGTATTTCGACCGATTCTTCTTCCTGTTCTGATGTTATTTTTCCATCCTCCCTCATTCTGCGAAGAACATCTGTTGTACGCGAAACATATGCTTTCGGATTCGACGAGTACGGCGAATAATAGGATGGCCTTTGAGGCAAACCCGCCAATATTGCCGATTCCACCAGGGTTAAGTCAGAGACACTCTTGTCGAAATAACTTTCCGCTGCTGCCTGGACACCCCAAGAAGTTCCACCATAGGGGGCCTCGTTTAGGTACATTAATAATATTTCGTCTTTTGAATACTTTCTCTCGATCTGGACTGCCAGTACAAACTCCTTTACCTTCCTAATGATAGATCTTTCCGAGCTTAAAAGTACGTTCTTCACTAACTGCTGAGTTAAAGTCGAACCTCCCTGTGCCCTTCCTCTGGTAAATGCCCGCGTAAATCCACGAATAATTCCAAATATATCAAAACCTTCATGTTCGTAAAAATTTTTATCTTCGATAGCAACAGTTGCTTCTTTTAAATATTGCGGAACGTCCTCCATTTTTACCGGTATTCTTTTCTCGTCACGGTAAATATCGTATAAAACCTCACCGTTCCTATCCATTATTTTCGTTGAAAAACCATCACGTCTTACGATTTTATCAGGAGTGGGTAGTTCGTAGGCGACATAGGAAAGCACTGCAATCCCAACGATAAAAAGAATGAGAACCCCAAAAAACGCAAGTTTCGGTAATTTATAGAAAATATTGCCAAACTTGGGAATATTTTTGTTCCTTAAATATTTTTTTGCACTTCTTCTGATTGCTCTTCTTTTTTGAAAACTGTCCTTCCACATACTCAAAGCATAGCGCGAGTCTGTACAGTTTACCAGATCATCCTCATCGTCGCGAATAGAAAATATTCTGATCCTTTTAATATCAATCATTATGTAATAATTTTACACTATTGGATTTATGTGTTTGACATCATTCCGGCTTGCCTGTCTGCTTTTGGAGATTTCAGGATCTGTTTTTGTTCGCTTTTGATTCTAAAGTCGCTTCGCTTTCCCGAATGAGGGTGTTTAAATAATGTAAGAAACTTCAATTAAATTACTCGAACAAAAAACTTACAAATATGACAAGGTGTGAAGTCCATGATCCTGAACTATGCTGAAGGACTTGTTCACCAAGTCAAACTTGGCTTGAAGCCCGATGGGTATGCACTGGGTGTATAAATTGAATTTGCTATAAAAGTTATTATTATTATAATTATTATATAAATTACTTGAACATGAATATTGATGACGTTTTAACAAGGGGGGTGGCGGAGGTACTGCCGACGCGCGAGGAGTTGAAGAAACTGATGGAGAATCGGAAAATTACTCTGTATCAGGGTTTTGACCCTTCAATGCCGTCACTTCACCTTGGAAATCTTGTGGGGGCAATGAAACTACGGCAGTTTCAGAAACTCGGTCATAAGGTCATTTTCCTGATAGGCGATTTTACGGGAATGATCGGAGACCCGACGGACAAAATGGCGGTAAGAAAGCAATTAACGCGTGAGGAGGTACGAATAAATTCGGACAAATGGAAAGAACAGATTAAAAACGTGCTTGATTTTGAAGGGGAAAATAAAGCAGAAATTATGTACAACTCCGAGTGGAGCGATAAGATTTCGTTTAAAGATCTGATTGAAATCACCTCTAATTTTACCGTCCAACAAATGATGGAACGCGACATGTTCCAAAACCGCCTGAAGAAAAACGAGCCGATATACCTGCACGAATTTTTATACCCCGTAGCCCAGGGTTACGACTCCGTCGCGATGGATGTTGATCTTGAGATTGGCGGAAGCGATCAGATATTTAATATGTTGGCCGGCAGAACGCTCGTCAAGGTACTTAAAGGCAAGGAAAAGTTCGTTCTGGGAACAAAACTTCTTGTTGACAAAGACGGAAACAAAGTCGGTAAAACCACAGGGAACGCGTTGTTTCTTGATTCTTCGCCATCTGATTTTTTCGGGGGGATAATGTCTTTTCCCGACGACGCAATTCATCTTGGCTTTGAACTTCTTACCGAAGTCGATCTATCGGGACTTGAGGATAGAATTAAAATAGACCCGATGGGGGAGAAGAAAAATTTGGCTTTCGAAGTTGTAAAAATTGTTTGGGGAGATGATGATGCTCGAAAAGCCCTTGAACATTTTGAAAAAACATTTCAGGAAAAAGCGCCCGATTATTCGCTGTCCGTTAACGAGGGAGTAAAAATTACAGAAGCGATTGTGCCCTATACAAATCTTAAAAGCATGTCCGACGCAAAACGGTATATTAAACAAGGTTCGGTAGACCTAAACGATAGCGTTCTATCAGATCAGGACTATATTCTCAAAAGCGGTGACAAAATAAAGGTGGGAGAGAGAGTGTTTATTGAAGTAAAATAACATTCGTATAATGTATTAAGTATTACGTATAATGCAACATTAGATATGTTGAGAACTAAAAAACAACAAAAGTTTATCAAGTTAATGGTGTTAATTGCCACCATTGCTCTTCTTATGACGACATTTCTGCCAATGCTAATGTACATTTTGTAAAAGTGTCACGTGTCAAGTTGCAAGGTAACTACTCAGAATCCTTGACATGATTTTGTCATTCTGACCCCGAGTTTATCGAGGGAGAAGAATCCCCTCATAAATGAAATCCTTTGCGCAGTCGGTACAAAGTGAAATCGAAGTACTCAGGATGACGTGTTGTGTCAGTAAACGTAAACAGACACGCCTGCAAGAAACTCTTATTCTTGATACCTGATACTTGATACATAATACCTGATAAATTTCTCCATGTTATTATATAAGCATGAAGCTCTCCGACTCCATATCCCGCGTTCCGAAAGTTGGACCTGTTTATTTGAAACGTCTTGAGAAGTTGGGAATTGTAAAAATTGCAGATCTTCTGACACATCCTCCGCACCGCTTCATTGACTACCGGAATATTACAAAAATATCCCATGCGAGAGTTGGGGAAACGGCAACTGTGATTGCTAAAATAAATTTTTTGAAAAACCAGTATTCAAAGTCGGGAAGGATCATGCAGATAGGGGAAATCGAAGACGACAGCGGAAAAATGAAGGTCATCTGGTTTAATCAAACATTTCTTATAATGACGATGAAAAGAGATGTTACGATGTGTTTTTCCGGCAGTGTCGAATTTTTTGGGAGAGAAAAGGCATTCATCTCACCCGAATACGAATTTGGCGAATCGTTCATCCATACCGGCCGATTGGTACCGGTTTATCCCGAAACGCATGGCGTTTCCTCCAAGTGGTTGAGGTCAAAGATTGCATTTGCCTTAAAAATCGGACGACCGGAAATTGAGGACTATATCCCGCCGTCCGACCTTTCAAAATACGATTTATTGGGATATAAGGAAGCAATTTACAACCTCCACTATCCGAAAGACGATGAAGAATTTCATAAAGCTAAAAGGCGACTAGCATTCAATGAATTTTTATCCCTTACCTTGCAAAGTATTTACAGAAAAAGTCTCTGGAAGAAAAACAAAGCGTTATACCAGATAAAACTGCAAAAGAAAGAAATTGCCAAATTTATTTCCGATCTTCCTTTCACCCTCACTTCTTCACAAACAGAAAGTGTAGATGAAATCTTATCTGATATTGAAAAAAATACTCCCATGAACCGCCTATTGGAGGGAGATGTCGGAAGCGGAAAAACGGTTGTTGCGGCAGTTGCTGTTTTTGCCACTTTTTTGGACGGATACCAATCGGTCATTATGGCCCCGACTCAAATTCTTGCAACTCAACATTTTGAGACCCTCAATAAACTATTTGAAAAATATAAAATAAGGGTCAAACTGATCACTTCAAACGCAAAAAAAGGAGATATCGGTAAAGCCGACGTCTACGTCGGAACACACGCTCTTATTCATCGTGTACTTGAAAACGAAAGGATTGCCTTTATTGTTATAGACGAACAGCATCGCTTCGGAGTTGAACAGCGAACTCACTTAGTAAAAAAATCCGGCAGAGGAACGCGCATTCCTCACGTTTTAACGATGACAGCAACGCCGATTCCAAGAACAATCGCCCTAACCACTTACGGCGACCTTGACCTTTCAATCTTAAAAGAAATGCCTAAAGGGCGACTGGATGTTACCACTTGGGTTGTACCTGCAAAAAAAAGGGCTTCTGCATATGATTGGATAAAAAAACAAATAGATGCCGAACACGTCCAGGCATTTTTCATCTGCCCTCTAATTGAAGAGTCAGAATACGAAACAATGAAATCCGTTAAAGCCGTAGTGAACGAATTCACAGAAATTAAAAGGATCTTTAATAACTATAAAATCGGTTTATTGCATGGAAAACTAAAAACAGACGAAAAAGAAAAAACGATAAATGATTTTAAAACCGGAAAAATTGATATTCTTGTTTCAACCCCCGTTGTGGAAGTCGGAATTGACGTACCAAACGCCGCCATTATGCTGATTGAGGCGGCTGAAAGATTTGGCCTTGCTCAACTGCATCAGCTTCGCGGCAGGGTGGGAAGGGGAAGCAAGAAGTCTTATTGTCTACTTTTTCCCACATCCGGCGGGAGATTCGAATCCAAGCGGCTACAGGCAATGAAGACGCATCATTCCGGATTTGAACTAGCAGAAATTGATTTAAAAATCCGTGGCCCCGGGCAGATCTTCGGAACCGCGCAGCACGGTTTTTTCGAACTCAAAAACGCCTCATGGGGAGACAGCGAACTTATCAAGCTCACTCGCGAGTATGCCGACCAGATTATCGACGATCGTGCAAAATATAAAGATCTGCTCGAATGTGTGGTAGGGGAGGGAGGGGGACTGAATTAAATATCTAATTTCTAATTACTAAATCCTAAACAAATCCAAAGGTCGCAATTGTCTATTTGCCAATTTATAATTTTCTATTGAATTCTCAATTGATCAATTATTCTGTATCAAAATAAGTTGTAAATAGAAAATTAAGATATAGAATATTCTCAAGTTAGGTTAATTACATGGATATTTCAAGTTCTATATATCACCAAAGTTCCGATTGAAGATATAATTTCAATATTGTAGAATTACCAAGTATGACTCCTCTTCCAAAAAAGAAACATACCAGGTCACGCAGCAACAAAAGAAGAAGTGCGTCATTTTCGGCGAAGCTTCCACCCCTTTCAAAATGTTCTTCGTGTAAAAAAATGAAGGAGTCTCACAAAGCCTGTCCCCACTGCGGATACTACAGAGCATAATGTGAAATATTTAATGAGAACGAACGCTGCAAGTGCCTATAGATGATTATCCATTTAACATTCAGTTGAATTAGAATACATCCGTAGATTAGTATTATTATATGAAGACATCAAAAGACCCGCGTCATATAAAAAGAAAAAATATTGTAAAGCAACTTTTTGCCGAGGATTTTGCACGTCAGGCAAAAACCATTCCCGAGATGTCTCTTATTAAAAAATCATTAAAAAAGATTGATAAGATCATCAAGACATCCGCGCCAACGTGGCCTGTTGAGAAGATTAATAAAATTGATCTGGCTATATTGCGCTACGCCATCTATGAAATGCTTAAAAATGAAGCTCCGAAGAAAGTAGTAATCGACGAAGCGGTTGAAATAGCCAAAGAATACGGATCTGAAAATTCATCTTCATTCATAAACGGTGTTTTGGGTACAATAATTCTCAAAAATGATGACTAACGATAATACAAAATTGTCAAAAACTGGCTTCTTGATTAAATCAAGACTTGCGGAACATCTCGGTGTATCAATCGAGGATATCGCCCACGACGATTCTTTAAGAGAAGATCTTCATATGAGTCCTTCCGAAATTTCGGATTTCATTGCACTTCTGAAAAAGTTCGGGGTTCAGATTGATGCCGCCGAATTTGCAAATATTGAAACCTTGAACGATCTTATTGAGATAGCAACCGATAGTGAAGAATTCTGACATGGACAATTTCAGTTTATTAAAAAAGACTTTCAGCGACGTCAGTCTTCTTGATATGGCAATGACTCATAGATCGTGGGTTAACGAACATAAAGATACGATGCGTTCCAACGAACGTCTCGAATTTTTAGGTGACGCCATTTTGGAATTTGTCGTGTCGGAAGCAATTTATGGAAAGTTTCCGGATAAAGAGGAAGGGTACTTAACTGCACTCCGTTCAAAAATTGTGAATACAGTAAATCTGGCACGCGTATCCTCAAAACTGAATGTCGGCTTCAACCTGAAACTGAGTAAAGGTGAGGAAGATACCGGCGGAAGAACCAACCAGTCTCTTCTTGCCGATACATTCGAGGCAATAATCGGTGCTGTTTATCTTGACAAAGGACTATCGCGCTGCCGGGAATTTATAAACGAATATGTGTTGTCCGACATAGAGTCTATAAGTGCAGAACCACTAAAAGATCCAAAAAGCCTTTTCCAGGAAATCGTTCAGTCAAAAGGTATGCCTACACCTGTTTACAAAGTCATAAAAGAAGAAGGTCCCGACCATAATAAAACTTTTTCCGTAAACGTCCTTGTCAATAACAAAATGTTCGGTTGGGGAACAGGGAAAAGCAAAAACGAGGCAGCACAAAACGCAGCCTCGGATGCATTAAAAAAATCCTTGTAATTTATGCCAATAACCGATATACTCGGCTATCGGTTATTGATATCGGGCTTATTGTTTATTTGGAACAATTTATAAAAACTTGTATTTATAACTATCTTATGATCATAATCAGATTATCTAAAAAAGGATCAAAAAACAAACCCTTTTATCGCGTTGTGGCAACGGACAAACAAAAAAAGGTCTCGGGTAAATTTTTGGAAATTCTTGGATATTTTAATCCTATAAAGAAAGAGTTCAGGATCGACAATGCCCTTTTAGAAAAATGGGTTTCAAAAGGAGCAAAGCTTTCCGCTAGAATCAAAAAACTCATAAGTGAAAGTAAAATATGAAAGAATTATTGGCACACATCGTTTCCGGAATATTAGGTCATGATGATTTTGAAATTACCGAAACTTCTGGAGAGAACGGCTTTACATCCTTAACTGTCCTGGCCAAAGCCGAAAACATTGGTTTGATTATCGGTAAGAGTGGTAAAACAATAAATGCAATCAGAAATATATTAAAAGTAAAGGCAACTCTACTTCGTATAGGTTTTACACTTGATGTAGCCGAAAAATAAAGACAAACCCCTCAAAAAGTAAGAACCCCGCTTTGACAGCTTCTAAGGTGACTCTTCCTGAGCATTTTCGCCGGAGTTTGATGAACTTCCTTTTATTTCAAAAGGATCGACTGACGTTTCTGTCAATCCCGCTTTCATATCCTGGTTAACAATTATTCTCAGATCCGAAAGCGTTTTAAATATTTTCTTTTCGCTGTCATTAAGCGGAGCAAGTGCACTGTCAACCGAAGGTAAAATATCCGGATATGGCGAATAATAGATATCAACCGATGTTTTGAGGGTAAATTCCCCGTCGGGAGCCGTGTATTGAGCAAATGACATCTCACCAAGTCCAAGTACCGGAGCAATTGTCTCAATATCGGACAAAAATTTCAAAACATCTCTCTTCAATCCGTATACCTCAAAATTTAATGCACTTTTCGATATCGTATCCAAACCCGTCCCGGATAAATTAAATTCCACTTTGGACAGTACAACAGAATTCTGATATGAAAGTTCTTTTATCTGTGAATATGCAAATATGATTGGATTATCTTCCGGAAAAGCCAATGATAAAACGGATATATCTCCGTATCCTTCCTGGTCAACCCGTTTCAGCAGATCGATTTTACCCTCCAGTGTGTGTATATCGCTTTCCATATCTTTTGTTTCTTTAACAATTTTTGATATCTCGGCGTAAGCTTTTTGTCCTGAATAGATGAATAGAAGAGAAAAAAATGAAGCCAGCAGAAAGTAAAACAGAACGACATTCCTATTCTTTGCAATTCTTTTTCCGTCAATTTTAAGATCTAATGCCATATTTAATAAACTGCACTAACAAAAAAAGAATAACCCCCTTCGGGGTTATATGATATTTCTGAAATGGTTATCTTTTTAAATTCACTGTATTCGGAAAAAGCATCAAAAATGTATAAAAGTGATACCGTGTCACTGACGGAAGCATTAAAGGAGAGTTCGTTTTCGGCAATGCGGACACCGTCAACAAAAGTCGACGCCGGCAGAAATTTATATATATCTTCAAAATATAAAAGGCCGGTTTTTTCGATATTTCTGTTTTGAAGTTTTGAATATTTCTGTGCTCGGTCGCGTATTGCCACTGCGGAAGTTTCGACAGCCGTCAGACTTTTTATCTGGGATGAAAGCATGGTTTTCTGAGTATCACGTTTCTCTTTGTTGCCTTTTAAATACTCAAGCGAAATAAAATAACCGGAAATAGCAATAATATACATTATTATTACCGCAATTAAATATTTCTGTACTTTTTTAACTGCAATACCGAGTTTCTTGTCGGGTTTTAATTCATGCGGTAATAAATTTATTTGTCTCATATCGCTTAACCCCTCATGGCCAGCCCGACACATATTGCATAGTAGGGCGCATATCCCGAAAGCTGATTTAACGTCTGCTGGTCAAGATGAATTTTTGTAAAGGGATTTCCGATCGACACTTCAATACCTAAAAGCTCGGTCATGATTGACGATACTTCAGGCATCCCTGCAGTCCCACCGGCCAAGATCAAAGACTTTGGCTGGTCGCCACCGCTTTCCGACTGGTAATAGTGCATTGCTTTTTTTATTTCGTCGGATACCATGCGTAAAATCGGTGTAAGTATCGATTTGATTTTTCCGTCAAGACGCGATGACGACAGACCGTAAGTTTTTTTATATTCTTCGGCCTGCGATATTTCGATTCCCAGCCCTTGTGCAACAGCCCTCGTTAATGCATCGCCGGCGGTTGGAATGCTTCTCGACATCATCAAATTTGAATTTTTAACCAAGGCAATATTTGCCGAACGGGCGCCGAAATCGGCAACGACAACCGTCTGGTCAATGGGGCATATTGATCTTGACAAGGCCATAAGTTCGGTTTCGATTGCAACCAAATCAAGCTTACTCATATCAATAAGTTTTACATACCTGTTTACCAATATTTTAGGGGCTGCAATCAAGAGTACATAAACCTGCGGGGGGGTTTCGTTTTCCCTTTTATCTATTACCTGATAATCAATAACAGCCTCTTCAATCGGAAAGGGAATGTATTGTTCCGCTTCCCACTTGACAGCCGAGGCTATCTCGGAATCGGTAAGCATAGGGAAACGCACCATTCTGGTATACACCTGAGTTTCCGGCACTGAAACAACGACGTCCTTTCCGGAAATCTTCGCTTCCTTGTGAAGTTTTCTAATCACGTCGGACAATACGGCAATTTCCCTGTCGTCAGACAGATGTTCCGGAGTTGAACTTTTATAACCGATAATTCCGCTTGCTTTCAGTTTGAAGTTGCTTTTTATCCGTTCCAGCTCGATAATTTTTATGGTTTTTGATCCTATGTCGAGTCCTATCATATTATTTTGAAATTGCGCTTTCCGAATAGATGGAATTTGCAAACTCAGCCGGGAACTCCGGAAAACCCCTATGCAGAAGCAGTTTTCTTGATACATCATTATAACTTCCTACCGACTCTATGGCTGAACCCTGGACGGGAAGTTTGTTGGTAGAATTAACCCATATGGGATGGGGCGATGATGAGTTATAAAGCATGGTAATTCTGACAAACAGAAGTTGTCCTGCTTCATTCGGTACGTCGGGACCCGTAAAGTTATCGTAGTCTATGTTTGTTGTGGTAAACCTTGACGCAAACTGATTTTCAACCTTTCCGCATGGGTATGCCCCTGTCGCAGTGGGTGCAAAAAAACCGTTACTCAGTCTTCTCGTGGAATAAGGATCGGCTGACGACGTAGCTACAGAGACACCCGAAAAATTTCCTGTTTGCCAGGCTTTGGAAAGATCGTAAAAAAATTCAAGATATATGGCGGGGGCATCAATATCAACCAGAGTACCGCTTTCTCCCCAACAGACGGTTAAAGAGGGCGGAATAATACATTCTCCGGTGCTGCATGTCATTGCATAATCCCCGTCGGTATTTTTCTGGTGACCGACAAAAAATATAGTCGCCGTTTCGCCGGAAAAAAGTTCAAGAGGGTACTTATAATTATTTGATGCTTCTGAAACTACAGTCATTCTTGAAACAAAGGATGCATCGTTACCAAGATCCGAAGAGGACTGGTCCGAACCGGCAATCATCGTTTTCTCGATGCCCGCCTGTGCCGCATCGAATGCACGGATCGAACTATCCTCATATGAGGATATATCAATATCTGTCACCGACCGGGAAACGGATGAAAGGATCAAAGTCAGAACAAGCGACATTAAAAGAAGGATAAGCAGCAAAGCCTGTCCGCTCTCTTTTTTGTGGTAATATCCGGGCAAGTGGAGCATCCATCTAGTTTAACAACTATTCATCCTTCCGGTCAATCGGTATCATTTTTTTTGCGAACTTCTGACAAGAATTTTTTTTGATAGTGAATATTGCGAATTTTCCTCGGAAGCAGTATTTTTGGCGTTAGCCGATACGTCAAATTCAACATACAACTGTGAATTACTTAAATAACACGAAAAAGTACAGTTTGTTATATTAAGGTTTGTTGACGTCATTCTTTGGTAATTAGGAGTACTTCCCGACGAGGATGCAATCCGAGGATCAGTGCCTCCAATACTGAAAGGGGGGGTATCAAGACAGGCAAAATCACCGAGATTTCCCCCAATATCCCTAAATCCCAAAGCGGAAACCTGGGCACCGTCACCTGCGCAACCGGAGACACTTGCTGCCATCTGAAGCAATCGTGCAATATTATCGGCAGCATAGTCAACCTCCTGTTTAACAAAAACTAACGAGTCGCTTTTTTTTGAAGAACGAAGACTCAAAGACACCGATTGTGTCACAAGTATTCCAAGAACGGCAAAAATCCCGACAACAACCAGAATTTCTATAACTGAATATCCCTTCTTCATAGTCACCAATCACCAATTACGCTTACAGTTTTTGTTTCATGGACACCTTTCTCATCAACCCAGGAAACCCGGATGACAATATCCATCGAACTATCCGTAACATTTCCCAAAGTCAGCGTTCTCGAAAATATCGTTCCTGCAATATTACCAGTTCCGTCTGCCGGACAAATGCCCTGCATCGTAGGTGAAGAGAAAGTAAGGTCTACCATACACCAGACATCGGGATCCGGGGCCGTTATCTCCGAATAAAAGTCTTCCCAGCCCTTGAATTCCTTCTCCTTCCTGACAAACTCCATTGCCTGGTTTACGTATCCATTTGCCAAAGCCTTGTTTTTCGAAAACGCAGACGAGGTAACTGTTTTCGAAGTCAGAGAAACGATTCCCGTCAGGACGAGAGCCGAAATTGAAACAGCCATCAATACTTCGAAAATTGACATACCATGCGATTTTTTATATATATTCTTGATATGCATAATGTATTTTTCCAATAATTAAAATCCGTCGTTTAGTGAAAGGCTAAGGGACCTTTTTCATATAGAAATTAATTTTTCCTTTGTTCATCTAACTTCACCCGCCGACGAAACGGTTATCGTAGCCGAATAATTTGTCGTCGATTGCCGAATTGTAAATATCCTCGTCTGACCGACGGGAATATTCGTACCCTGCCCAAGTATTTTAAAAAGTACATTTGTGTTAACCAAGAATACAACATTTTTTGCAATCTTTGACAAATACACTTCTTTTACCAGTTCATCGGTAACGCAATCGGCATAAATTCTATAGTAATTAAGGTCCGGATTATTGATATCCGCATAAGAAATAAAACGATAGCCGTTCAAACCTGTACAGGTCGCGGATTTTTTTCCCGATGAGGCATAAACCTGAGCCAGCTTAATGTCTGAAATAATGTTCTTTTTTACGCTTTCAACCGATTTTCTTAGTACAAACTGCCGATAACTGGCCTGAGTTACGGAAAAAAGGATTACAATTATAAAAACGGCAATAATAATTTCAAGGATTGTATACCCTTTTAAAATCTTTTTACCACTGAGGTATTCATTATTATATTCCGGCAGGCATTTCATTATAATTTAGGGGTTCGTCACATAGTATGTACACGTATCCCCACAATTGGCGGTGGAACACTGAACAGGCGTCGGACCACCGGCTTCCATTGACGCGCAGATGGTGTAGGTAGTACCCGTTGATGTATAGTAGTAGAGATTGCCGTCAATAGGGTCGTTAGGCACTTCCTCTATATATGTATTCGTACCTGCGCAGCTGCTTCCGAACGAAGAGGGATACATGTTTCCAAAATTGCTACCTGTACTGGTAGGGTAAGCGTTACAGTCTGCTTTATAAAACGAGAGGCCGGTTCGGATTGTTTCCAATTCCGCCTTTCTTTGTGCATCTCTTGCACTTTCCCTTGCTTCCTGCAGACCGAAAGCGCTCAAACCCACAAGAACGGCAATAATCGACAGAACAACCAGAAGTTCGATCAGCGAGAATGCATTATGATCATAACAATATTTTTTCATATAAGGCTGTTAAAAAGGACATGCGCCGTTGGCAAAATTAAATGTTGCTCCGGCAATACCAGTCGAGCCGTTGCTACAGTATACAAAAAAACCGGTACTTCTTTCCATACGGGAATACAAAACATAACGCGATGCATCCGGTGCAGCATCAAACGAACTGTCAAGCGTATAGCTGGTATAGTAATAATTGCATTCCAAATCATCAAAGCATACATTTTGGCCGTACTTTGGATCGGCAGGACAGTCGTCCATACCTAGATAATTACAAAGATTGGGGTCTGTATCGGAAAGGCCGATGTCCGAAGCCACGGTTTGGACAGATCTAGCGGGGTAAAATCCTCCGTTCCGGTTGGCAAATCCTTCAAGTGCAGTCTGGTATTGTTTTAAATCAGACTCTCTTTGAGCATCGCGGGCAGATTTTTGGATACCGGGATATGTTATCATGCCAAAACCGGCCAGCATACCAATGATCGCAACTACGATCAAAAGCTCTATGTAAGAAAAACCCGATATCTTATACATTGTTTATCAAAATTAACTCTCCGATGCACCCGGTTCACACCGGCAGTAAGTCCATTCCGCCTGCCGTGTGTCGCATTTTATACTCTTGTATTGCAGATCATAAAGACAGGTTGCATCGCATTTTTCTTCGCAGAAATTTCCCATGCCCGACTTTGTTTTATAACACCCGTTATTGATGTCGGGGTTATTAAGACCGACCGACACGCAGTTATAACCCACAGACTCACATACTGCCTGACAGTTCAAATATCCGTCAGCGGATGTGTGCGCTTTTATGACAACTGCCGGCGTAATGGTAGCAGTCGGCGT
>CAZAUT010000023.1:0-18941 GCA_964488535.1 uncultured Gammaproteobacteria bacterium | reverse complement strand
AATAATGCCTTTCGGACGAGGGTTCAATTCCCTCCATCTCCACCTCGCAAAAACACGAGATGCCGCACTTTGTGCGGCATTTTTCGTGTTCGCGAGGTAAAAGGCTCGCTCCCGCATAATAATATTTTTGCGGGATTTGCGAGCCACTCTCCATAAATATACAATACTAATAATGTATTTCACTTACGTTTTACATTCCCTAAAAGATAACCGCTTATATATTGGTTACACGAATGACATCGACAGAAGGGTTTTTCAACACTTAACCGGAAAAGTAAAATCAACTAAAAACAGGATGCCCTTACAACTTATATATTATGAAGCTTATGTTGAAAAGCAAGACGCTAAAGGCAGAGAAAAGTTCCTTAAAGGGGGCTCTGGGCACAAATATCTAAAAAAACAATTGGTCCACTTTCTTGACAAACTAAAAATTAACAACCAATTTTGAAAAATATCTAAAAAAAACCCTCCGGCAGAGCCGAGTTTGACTCGGTTTTGCCTTTCGAAACAAACACTTAATCTAAAACGCTTCTCTCCTTGACCCCTTTAGGCACGGTGGGGGTCAAAATGTAAGGTTAAGTAAAGTTGAAGATGTACCTTATAATTCGTGCTAATCGCTTAGCAGCAAAACATGAAATAGACTTCTCATCTGAAAATTGCTAAACTAACTCAGAATGGAACCTGGTGAAAGTGAAAGAATAGTAATACCTTCGGGACGGTCAGATGAAAGTGGTGCGTCTGCTAACCAACAAGAGAGGCCGCCTTTTAAACCATTGGCAGATGTGGTAGTTCCAGATATAGGGAAGTACGAAATTGGAGTGTTTGGGGACTTTGACTCTGAACGTTTTAGCTTGGTGGCATTGGATGAGGATAAACAACAAATTCCATTGGTGACAATTAAGGTCGAGGAGGTTGACGGTAGAAAAGTATATACCCCAACGGAAAACGAAGAGGCGGTTGATTTTTTTAGTGCATTTACAGATATGGATAAAGCCAAGGAACTTTTCGGCCCCGAATTAGATAGCTGGCTTGAAAAGCATTCATAATCTCCGTCAGTCACTTGTCGACTCACTAGACCCCATGTCATATATGGTTCATATAACATGATGTGATTAGTTATCCCGCAGCGCCTTTATCATTTGAGGCCAAACTTAAGACTAATGGTGAAGATTTAAACACGGAAAACCATTTGAAAATGTACTCTTCAATCTGGTTCCAATTATTTTCACTGTGTCCACTTACACAAAAAACCCGGGTTGAAAACACCTGGGTTTTTTGTGCAACAAGGATGAAGTTGATTAATAGTTGACGGTTACTTTGTAAACTCGAAAAACAGTTGAACGAATGTCGGAAAACAGTATTTGAAATCCGAGATCGGAAATCGGATTACTGTTGTCTGATACTGATTTCGAACGCCCGCTATCAAATACTGATTTCAGTTCTCTGTTTATTGTTTACTGTTTTGTGTTTATTGTTTTCCGTTCCTCCCGATATCCCGGTATCGTAATATCTATTTTCTCCCTAGTGGCTAGTTTCTAGTATCTGGTGCCTTTTGTGTTGTTTATTCAATCCCAACCTCATACACCTTCCCGCCTGTCAAAAGAAGAATTCTCCCTTCCTTTTCCAAAACAATAAAGTCCTTCCCTTCTTTAATGACATCCGCAATAAAGTTAGTTTTATATTCCCCATCTTTATCAAAAACGGAAATTGTCCCGCTTTCGCTGTCCATCAAGTACAGATTTTCAGATTCTTCGTTTGTATATAACCGGTCATAGTCGGGCATTTCATAAGGATATCCTTTTAATTCAAACGAAATCTTATTTCCGTAACTGTACTTCGCAAGACCAGCGTTCGGCATAAGTACCCACACCCATCCGTCAATAACAAAAGACCTGCTCAATGCGAAATCTTCCGAGTCTGATGTTGTCCATTTTTTCCCTTCGGAAAAACCATCGTCCAAGGCATTAAATTTTACAATCTGGCCACGGTCTTCATCGAGAACATAAATATTTGAAGCGTATACAAAGATCCTGACACCTAACCCATAATTGTCTTTTGTCACCCAACTGCCTTTCGAAAAATCAAATATTCCTCCTGTGGCATCATACAGATATATACCCGTGTTTGCATTTACAACGGCTAGTGGTTTTGCAATCTCCCCGGGGATTTTTTCGGTTTCCGATCTTTTACTGTCGGTGTTTATGATAAGCAAAATGTTCTTTACCGTATCCATTACAACTATTTCGTTGCCATTAAAGGATAATGCCTCAGACTGAAAATTGTCGGTAATCAAGGTAAGATCAAGCCATAAATCGCTTTCCGGTCTTTTTTCACCAAGTATTTGAGCCTCGTTATCAAGAACAGTTTTCAAAAGATTGTCGATTTTTTCATCCTTAATTCCTTCGTCTTTCAAATTGTTCAACACCGCACGTCCTTTTAAAAACAACTCCCTCGATCTTTTAACGTCAACTTCTTTAAGACCTAGCGCCTCGTTAATATCAGTCTCCGCCTGACTTAACCTGCTGGAATATGTGTCTTCGTACTCCTCCTGTCTGTTTTTGTATATTCCGAACAAAACGCTTATAGCCAAAAGCGCAGTTAGGATAATTCCTGCAAATAGGGTTTTTCTGCTTTTTTCCGGTTGGGCTTCGGTGATCTGTCGCCGAAGATATATTCTTCTCCTTGAAACTACAGTTCTTATTTTTGAAATCATATTATTCGCAAATGTTGGGCCGGTGTGTTTTTTATCAGGAAGCTCCGTGTTTCCGTCTGGAGGGATTTGATCTTCAGTATCTGCTTTTTCCCAACTTGCGTTTTGAGAGGAAAAATTCATCAGTATAACCCCAACTGCAGAAATTGCCTGCAGTTTTACCGATAATTCATCTTCGGCTCTATCAACTCCGTTCGATAGGATATTTTTAATTTGTGGACGCGTAATATATTCAAATAATTTTCCTGTTGCCAGGATAACAATATCGCCCTCTTTAGGAAACCCCGATGCCGAAATGGTCTTGGGTGAATTACTGTCCAATATTCCAACCAAGAAACCGTCTCGGTAGAGAGTTGTTTTTCCTCCGTTTATACAAACTGTATACAGCACGTTGTGTAAATAAACAGCTGCTGCAATCTCAAGTCCGTCAAGTTTCGCAAAATATTCTTCAAACACTTTGTTTACGGCATCTTTAAGGGCAATCGCTCCCTCGCTAGTATTTTGTGAATAGAGTTCGCAAAGTCTCATTAAAAAATCACGTCCAAGGCGGGCGTCTTCAACACTGTGGCTTTCTTTAATCGTAGTAAAAACAACAAATAACTGCTGAAAAGCTTTTCCTTTGGCGTCATTCTGAAGCGTACATTCGTAACATTGGGACCAACCCCTTTCCGAGGGAGAACCGGAAATTTTCGCGCTTTTTATTCGTAAGGTCATTTACTCTTACATGATTATGGCATACAGCAAGGACACAACCGCCCACAACATATGAAAAACAGCAAAAAATTTAAGCTGCTTTTTTAAAGCCACGTCAAGAGTCTGTGTCATTAAATTGACTTGTTTGACAATAATAAATGAGTAAATAAAGTAAAGTGAAAGAAGGACAATTGCACCAATTTTAATCAGCAAAAGACTCGAGCTCTCAAGAAAATTCAGTGTCTCCATCACCTTACCCTCCCTTCAATTTTTTCGACTTCTTCTTCGACACGGAGCTCTCTTAAAATCTTAGCAACCCTGTCTGGCATAGGAACTGCCTCGAACTCTATTTCGGGTATTTCTGCAGCTGTTTGAATAATGACATCGCCGAAATTAAACATCGTTCGAAATCCCCCGCCGATTTGGACCGTTACATCCTGTATCTGGTCAATGTTGGCATCGGTAATTTTACGATAGATAAGGTGGTAAAAATCGACGTCAAAAAGTCGCTCGTCCGTCACAATATTCACAGAAAAAAACCAATTCAAAAAATGTTCAAAGATATAAGCAACTGTAATCATGTACCAGGAGACATACGCCAAAAACAGATAGTCGCCCGGTAAAAATTCAAGAATTGACATTGCCGACACAAAGGGAGGAAGAATGATCATAAAAAACGACGGGACTACCCATTTCAGGTTGGTAATGGGGTGTTTTCTTAAAAAAAGAACCACTTTTTCGTCGGGGTCCTTGTTTACAAAGTCGACTTGCGAAGGAAAGTAATTGAAAGCAGCCAGCGGATTGCTGGTGTGTCCCAAAAGGTGTTTTTTTTCATCCTCGTCTTTGGGATATTTGAGGGCACTTCTTTTTAATACCTCCGTTCTGTCGGTAGTCGGAATGGCTTCGTGTCCGTTCGTACTGGACGGATCGGCAGGAGTTGGTTCAATTTTCTCTTTATCGGAGACAAATAGATCAGGCATACGACATTAGTTAATAGTAAATGGTTACTTAGTTACTTGGTTAATTAAGTTGACTAAGTTAATTGGATGATTTGGTTTGATTATAGCACCGACGACGATATTGTTATATTGATAAATGGTTATATTGTTAACAAATTTCAATTGGACATTGGTATTTTTGTTGAAAACTTAAGCTTTGCTTATTTGTATTTATTTTCCTATATACCATGTACTCCTCCTAGTATCCCAGTATCGTAGTATCCTAATATCCTATGTAAACTACAACTTTTCCACATTGTACAGACTGCTCTTTATCCCGATATACCCGGGTGCGCGAAGATTGAACGCTTTTTTCAACTCCCCGCCGTCTATAGTGACCGAGCCTTTATTTGTCCCAAATACCACACTCTGGGTGTATCCTCCGTTCGAATAGATGACAGAGACGGAATCTACGCTTGTGAAACCACCTATCGATTGCAGCTCGGAAATTGAGTAGGGGTTCCCTCCCCAACAGGAAATATCAACAGGCGAAACTCTCGAAACATCTCCAACCCCCTGATAAACAACCTTCCATCCATTTAAGATATCCGCCATCTGTTCACCCGTCAGCCAGGGAGAACTTTTTCCGCAAGTTGCACCGCTTCTTGATTTATACCAACCCTTATAAAACCAGGGTGATCCGGCAATTTTTTCATAAGCTCCGCTCGGCCAGTTTCCGTCTTTTGCATCTTTAATGCCCGTCCATCCCCACTGAGAAATCGTATATCCACCCGATGTTGAAGCGTAGTATGTTCCTGCTGCTTTCCCGTCTTTTGTCATCACCCAACCGCGGGTGTCCCGCACCGCCTGTGCCCACTTTCCGCTTTTTAATTGAGGTTTATAAACCTGACATGCCTCTGTTGTACAAATCGTCCCGGCACCGTTATTGGTATAATAAAGAGCGTAGCTTCTTGCCGCCACAGCTTGAGCTTTCAGCGCTTCGTATCCTCCGTTGTCACCCCAGCTTTCCGGAACTTCATATATCCCAAGAAGGTAGTTGTCTTCAAATGAAATCCTGCCATAACCTGTAACACTTATCGTATCGGTTACTGCATAACTTTTATTTAATGTAGCACCCTGAAAATAATCGGATAGTATCTGTTCAGCCGATTGTCCTGACTTACTTCTTCCATAAGCTCCATATTGACTCATTCCGGTCCTATGGGGTGCACCAAAAGAAAATGCAGCAAATGAAGGCCTAAAACCCGGATCGCAAAAGTTTGAACTTCCGGGCGGTCCCGAACAGGGTTCGAGTGTTGCCGGCGTATCCCCAACCGATGTCTGGAAACCCGCTTCTTTCTGGGCAATTAACGCCTGCTGTTTGGATGATAGTGTCGTCAGGTAGCTTTCCGTTTTGTCAACTTCATCCTGTAAAAACTCGGCACGTTTTGAAACAGTTTCTTTTGCCGAAGCCAAACTTTTTTGATTTTTTTCAAGATTTTCTTTATCGTTTTTTAATGAAGATATGTTTCCCGCATACTTTTCCATCGTTTTAATGTCGTCACCGGCAACTTTTTGCCGAATGGAAATCTCCTGAAAAGCTTTTGACGCTGTTGACGAGGCAAGAAATGCCTGGAAAGAATCATAAAAACGGATATATTTATAATGATGTTTTGTTTTTTCTTCAAAAATCCTCTGTGCATAGGCCAAGTCTTCTTCTCTTTCTTTTATCTCGTATTCTGTCTCTTTAAGTTTTTTTGACAATGCGTTTATTTTTAAGGTCAAGCTGTTTATCTGAGAACGAAGATCCGAAAGTTCCTTTTTGTTATAGTCGTGTGCCGGTTTCAAGGCGTCAATTTCCTTCTGGATCTTTTCAAGACAATAATCGATGTCTCCCCGGGAGGGATTGTTACAGTCAGGCTCTGCCGAAGGCAGAGTGACAAGTGACAGGTGACAAGTGACAAGAATGAAAAAAAACGCGGTGGTTATAAATACAAATAATTTTTTTAAAATTGACATGGCTGCTTGGTTCGAAATACGCGACACGGATACGAAATACGTTATACGTTATACGTTCTTTCTTCAACCTTTCTTCTACGTGCTACATGCTTCCTGTTTTTTGTTTATTGCTTTCTGTTTATTGATTGTGAATTGGTATTTATTGGTGCACATTGGTATTTATTTGTATTTATTTTCCTACAGATCATATACAACATACTTTCTTCTGCTTATTGTTTTAATCATTATACCCAATCTCCTGTTTTATTGCTTCAAGAGTTTAACAACCAACCGCGCCGTGATAAACTGAAAGAGATAAGATGGTAAAAAAATATTTTTTGTTTTTTAGCGTTTTTTTATTGCTTCCATTGAGAATACTGGTAATTCCCGACAGGAGTATCAAAGCACAAGCCGTTACTGTGAATTGCCCTTTATACTGTGCCAGCAATTTTCCGTCTTATCCTGTCGGTGGCTGCTACACCAACGACCCTGGTTTTTACTGCACGAGTACAAACCTGCCATGCTCTTCTGATCCGACCAAAATCTGTTACTGTTGTACAGAAACACTTCCAACACCCACTTGCGTTCCTAACTTTTATTCTTGTGACTCAACTGACCCAGATATGTGGTGCTGCAATTCTGAAAATGGCTATATTTGTTATAACGGTTATTGCCAGATTTATTCCACACCCACACCAACGGTTACGCCAATGTTTACACCCACATCTACGCCGACTTATTCTGTATGTACCGTTTATCCCGGAACCGACCCGTGCAATCAGTACAATTGCGGGGACGGGTCTTGTGAAACACACGGAGGCGTCTGTTATGAAGGTTACTGCTATCCTGCAAATTGCGTTTGTGGCGAAAGTCAATCATATTGTCCATATGGTTATACTTGCCAAACATCTATCCTCCCGTATACCTGCGACGCTAACGACATTAACACCATCTGCCGACCGGGAGTACTAAACTGCACTTTGGGCGCAGCAGGTGTCCCATGTAACGATTCAGCCAGTTGTATATACGAATGCGGTGACGACCCTGACAATCCAATCGTTTATTGTTCGGGTGGTATTTGTTATCTCACTTCAACTTGTGGGGGTATTCAGGATGGACCGGGCACCTGCATGCCTGCCGATAATTGCCCCGACGATTTGGAACGCGGACAAATAGATTGCATAACGGGTGAAATTTGCTGCGCCCCCGCACCCGACACGTGTACAGGAATTTTTGGCAATCCGGGCGAGTGTTCTTTTCTTAAATGTCCGCCCAATACTTATTTTGAGGGATTCAACCCCCCATATGATGATATTGGCTGTCCGCTTCTTTATGCCTGCTGTACCCAACCCAGTGCAGAGTGGATAGAGAGACACATTCTCAATCCCGTTTGTACCACCCCAAGCGGTGAGGTGGGAATAAAAACGGCAGTCGGTTGTATATCTGTTACCAGCAGTACCGGTTTTTTGACATTTATTCTTCCCTGGGCAATAAGCGTCGGAGGGGCAACGGCTTTTATTTTAATCGTTGTTGCCGGTTTTCTTGTTATGACCTCGGCAGGGAATCCTCAGAGGGCAAAGGCTGGGAAAGATTTGATGGGGGCAGCCATTGCAGGATTATTAATGATCATATTTTCTGTTTATCTTCTTGATCTTATTGGAATCAGAATATTTCGCATTCCCGGAATATAATGTGATAATATTTGGGTGATGGTTAAAATAAAAATCGGTTTATTGTTCTTTTTTTCTCTTTTGCTGTTGTCGGTGTTTTTCTCAACAAAGTCTCTCGCACAAGGAACTTGTGAGTGTAATAGCTGGTGTTCATACGACTTAGCCGATGATCCCAACTGCGAAGCAGGATATTCAGCTTATTGCTTTGATCCGGAAAGTGAATTTGATCCTTGCGATTGCTTGTGTGTTCCTCAGTGCACTTGTGATCCAAACTCCTTAGGCTGTTCAATTACAGATACTTGTGGATCGGGTTATGTGGAGTCGTGCGGAACAGACGGCCAATGCGGAAATGAAAATGATTGTTCATGCATTCCTGCAACCCCCACACCAACTCCACAACCCGGCGGATGTGATTGTATAGCCAGCGGTGACGAATGTGTTTATTCGACTGCTTATAGAGAATGTAACACTGGCTACGTCGGCAGCTGCAACGGCACCCCCGACAGCTGTTGGTGTGTTTGTGTAACCCCTACACCCGCAACATATGACTGTGGTGAATTTGCAAAACCTTGCTGTCCCGGTCCAACCTACTGTTCGAGCGGATTGACCTGTAATACAAATGTTAATTTGTGTTTGAGTAGCGATACTTCATGCACCTGCACCTCTGACTATTCCCAATGTCTTATTGATAACGAGTGTGGAGACGGATATCAAGAAGTGTGTTTGTACGAAGATGAGGGATGTTATGACTCAAATGGTGATATATTTACGGGATGCCAGTGCATTGTTGATTATTTTTCAAACGACGAAGGTTTTGATTGCGCGGAGGGATCTTTATATAATTGTCAGGAAACAGACGGTTACTGTCTCCCGGACAACTGTCCAAGCGGATGTACCTGTTTTCAATCACAGTGTACTTTAAGTTCGGATTGTGTCAACACCGACGGGTGTGCCGATTGCGACGGTGACGGAAATCCCGACTGGGTGGGTGGGGTAACAATCACTCCGCGTCCGGCACTGAATCCCCTTTGCGGGGATACTGGTATCAATACCGCTGTCGGTTGTATTCCGTTGGGTGACAGAAACGCTTTTCTGTCCTTTATTCTCCGGTGGGCTTTGGGAATTTCGGGCGGCGTTTCTTTTCTTTTTATAGTTTACTCTGGCTTTATAATTATGACTGCTGCGGGCGACAAAAGAAAAACCCAAGCCGGGAAAGAAATTCTGACAGCTGCGCTTTCGGGAATACTTCTTATCATCTTTTCGGTCTTCTTGCTTGATTTTGTAGGGATCAGAATATTAAGAATTCCGGGACTATAAATGGGCACTAGGGACTAGCAACTAGGCACTAGGAGGGCGGAGGGAAAATAGATATTAAGATATTACGATACTAGGTTATTAGGAAGGAATGAAAAACAATAAACAGTCATCAGTTAACAGAAAACAGAAACCGGTATTGGATAGCAGAAATCGGATGTCTGATTTCGGGCTTCGGATACTGTTTTCAGACATTTATTAACGGTTTTCTAATGTTGCTAATTTCATAACAACTTTTCAATTTCTTTACAACCATTTTCGTTTTATATATTTCGTATCACGCGTCTCGCCAATTATGTTAAAATTAAGCATGAAGCAAAACGGCTTTACCAAAAGCGTAATATTCACTTTTTTCTTGATTTCCTCTCTTTTTGTCAAAAACGCGTCTGCGCAGGGAACTTTCACCTGCAGATGGAGTGATTCCTGCATTGTCGATGAAATTGACTGCGAATCGGGTTATGTTCCGAATTATGAAACATGCTCTCAAATGGATATCTATCCCTGCCAAACCTCAGGCAGTTTTAACTGTGTCCTCCCCGAAGCAGCCCCCACATCGGCACTCCAACTTGAGGAGCTGTATGACGATATTCAATATTATGACACAGCCTTGTTTGACATGACAGACCCTCTGGGGTCGATCATAAATGCATTTTTGACATATCTTTTTCCTTTTGCAGGCTTACTGCTTCTTCTCTACCTCATTTACGGAGGTTATAATTTAATGCTGTCGGGAGGCGATCCCAAAAAAGCAGCTTCCGCTAAATCCATAATTACAACGGCGCTTTTTGGTTTTGTTATAATTTTTGTTGCATACTGGCTCGTCCAAATCCTGGGGTCCGTTTTCGGACTGGGTTTTTCAACTATATTTTAATCTTGTCTATGAACAATCCTGTCGCTTACGTCAATATTAAACAGATATTCACTTCTCCCTTCGGGAGGGGTAAAGGTTTTGCCGATTTTGTCTCGGTAATACTGTCCAATGCGGTTGCTTTTGCGGGAGTAATCCTGTTCTTGCTTATAATTATCGGCGGAATTATGATGATCGCAGGAGCCGGGAGCGGAGATAAAGAAAGTATCGGAAAGGGCAAAAAGGCTGTTACTTCGGCGCTTTTCGGTTTTATAATCATCTTTGTCTCTTATTGGGTTATTGTGGTTGTAGAAAAAATTTTCGGTTTTTCCATTCTTAATCCTTAAATCAAATTAGGATTTGGTGTAAGATATAACTATGATAAACAAATTGGCCGTCTGGGGCGGTATCAATCCTCCCCCCGGTGTATCGGCTTATAACGGAGGGGACATTTCGGGCCTGCAGCTTTTTGTGAGTGTTATTACCAAAACGGCAATCGTTTTTGCCGGAGTTTACGCTTTTTTCAATATTATTATTGCCGGCTATTCCTTTCTCTCCGCGGGCGGTAATGCCGAAAAAATTGCCCATGCGTGGGCAAAAATATGGCAAACAATGCTCGGGCTTTTAATAGCTGCAGCCTCTTTTGTTTTAGCGGGAATTTTCGGAAAACTTATATTCGGTGACTATAATGCCCTGCTGCAATTAAGAATTTTTACACCATAAATTATGAATAGAATTTTATCTCAGGCTTCCGAAACCATCGGGCCCCCGCTTCAGGGAATTGGTACTTATGGAACGGGCGGGGCATCGTCTCCGTCAAACTTTACCAGAATTCTGACCGTGGTCATAGGAATAATGACTTTGGTTGCAGGGATCTGGTTCATCTTTCTTTTAATATCGGGGGGTATTGCATGGATGTCTTCCGGAGGGGATAAAGGAAAGCTTGCTGCAGCCAGATCAAGTATGGTGTCCGGCGCGATAGGTTTAACAATTGTTGTTATTGCTCTTTTCCTGACGGAAATATTCGGTGGCATGATCGGACTTGACAGCATCCTTGACCCCGCAGGGATGATACTGAATATCTCTCCATAAACCCGACGCTTGACAATAACTTCAAGTGTGCGGGATAATATACATGTAGTATGAAAAAAGTACTTGCACAGGTGTTTGATATTAGTGCGCCCGAACAGTTTCAGAATCTTGAAAATATCGATTTTGGGGGCTTGGTGACAATAATGGTTTCTTTTGTTCTTATTGTCGCTGCCTTGGCCTTTTTCTTTATTTTTGTCATCGGCGGAATTAAATGGATTACTTCCGGGGGCGACAAGGGTAAGGTGGAAAGTGCAAGAAGTCAGATAACGGCCGGATTTATCGGCCTTGTAATTGTATTTGCAGCTTGGGCAATCCTCGATATTATCGAAAACTTCTTCGATGTGAACCTAAGAAGTTTTAACCTGGATCTTATTTAGGATCCGGATTTTAAAGTTAAAACGAAAGGGGGTGGAAAATAATGAAATTAGCTACTGAACTTAATGTTAACTTGGATGCACCCGATCAGTTTTCGAATCTTGAAAATATTGATTTCGGACAATTGGTTGGCATCGCGATCTCATTCATCTTGATAGTTGCGTCCATTGCCTTCTTCTTTATGTTAGTGCTTGGAGGTATCAAATGGATAACCTCCGGCGGAGACAAAGGAAAGACGGAAGCAGCAAGAAATCAGATCACGGCCGGTTTGGTCGGTTTGGTCATCGTTTTTGCAGCTTGGGCAATCCTGACACTTGTCGAGAGTTTCTTTGGTGTCAATTTGAGATCGTTCAATTTCTCTGTATAATTCGCAGGGTAAATTGGAAAATTGCTCATAAAAAAGCAGTCCGTGAAGGGCTGCTTTTTTTATGGTAATATTGATAATATATAATTTGCTAATAGGTACAAATGCAAGAAATATCTACGAATTCAAATTCTAAATCCGAAATACTAAATCCTAAAAATATTTCAAATACTAAATTAAATAATAATTTTTCAAACATATTTAAATCATTGCTTTTTAAGAAATTGTGATTTGTTTAGAATTTAGAAATTAGGAATTGGAATTTTCTATTGGCTGGTATTGGTTGAATTAGTTCCAATTCGTTGATTGGCATTGTATTTTCGAAGTAACAAAGTAACTAACCAAATAACTCTAAATTATGTTATTAGCTTTAATCAACCCAACTGAAAATGTTCATACCGTTAACGGAGTCGCAACGATAAAAGGGTTCGAGTGGATTTTTCAAAACACGGTGGCTTCAATACTTTCTTTTGCGGGAATCGTCCTTTTTATCATGCTCATTGTCGGAGGAATAAAACTTATGACCTCAGCCGGTAACCCCGAAAACGCCGCTGCTGCACACAAAACCATCACTTATGCTATCGCCGGTATTGCTCTTATTGCACTTTCTCTTTTGATTCTTGTATTTATCCAAACTTTCACCGGCGCAAATGTCACCACCTTCAGTGTAAACCAGTAAATGTGCTAAAATTAATCCTGCCGTATGTGGAAAAAACATCTGTTCGTCTGCAGACATATTGTCGTAATATTTTTATTTCTTTTTCTCGTGTCTTCGAACGCAAACGCTCAAATCACCCCCACCCCGACGGTTCCACCTCCTGTAGTACCGGGTGATGCAAAACCGGCACCTTATGTTCCGTGCAACGAAACCCGCGACAGCGAATTTCATTCTCTCCGCCCCTATCAGGCAAGCCCCTGTAACCCCTATCTTGAAGGTTTGGCTGCTTTTTGCGGAAACAATCTTTTCGTCGGTGACATTTTAACGATTTCTAAAACCTATTCCGGCGGGGATGAGGTTTACAAACTTGGAGACGAAAGGGTCTACCCAAACCCGCCCACAGACAACCTGTCACCCCTGCTTTGTTACTTTTGCAGCAGCGAGGATCCCGACCAATGTTATACAAGACCCGATCCTTGTATACCGGACATACCCTGTTCGGATCTTGGCTGCGGGGAATGTGTCGATGACGGCATTGCCGAGGAGTGTGCTTTCAATGTTTCCAGAACAAAAAACGTAACCGCGTCTTTTGTCAATTCAGAATTTCCGATTATGGGTTACACCGAACCTTCCGCGGGTAATGATACCGAGGAGTATAAAGTCATCAACAGCGAAAATACCGATAGTGAAAACATGGACCATGGGACAAAAATGAATGAATACGTCAGCTGGTACTTAAACGGGGTTATTGGCCGGGCAGAATATCCGTACCTTAACCCCGAGTTAAACTGTGTCGGAGAATCCACCCACAAGGTCGGCACCTGCAGACAAACACGCGTTGAAGACGACGGCAGTTTGACGTGTCTTGGTACCTGGGGAATTCCCTTTATTGAACCATTCGCGCAGCCAACTCTCATTGCGGACGGAAAAAGCGTCTGTACGGGAGATACCCGATATTGTTGTGTAAACAAATATATTCCCTCGTATAGCGAAAATACACCCGGTCCGGGAAATGTCGTTAACTATTCCGGACCTCTAAAAAAACTTCTGCCTTTTTCCATCCAGAATATTGAAAGAACACAGGAGGCCGAAAGCGGACATGAGTCAAATACAAACGACGCCGGCACAAGACATGACCAGGTTGTAAGTTGCGACTATGAACTTGTGTCTTTAACTCTTCCGGTTCTTGGAGATATTACAATCGGAGGGTTGCCTGCTAAATGTTACGGAAACGAATTTTTTGGAATTCCCACATCCTGGCTGGTAAGACAAAAAAGGCTGGCCGACTATAATGAACATGCACCTCCCATAGAGGATACCGATGAATATCTCGGAGAAAACTTCAATTTTTGGCTAGTCGATTACAAGACATGGCGCGGGAACGTTTGTGCTTCTTTTCCGATCCATTTTTCTCTTTTTGGAAAGGAGTTTGATTTCGTGTTTTATCTTTGTGTGGACAACCCTTTTCGAACAAACATTTTCGGAAACATGTTCTCGTATATTCCGTTTTCTTCCACGGAGGACCGTCTGGGAACAATTTCCATATCGGATGACTATCTTTCTGCGTATTCATCGTCTCCTGACGTCAAAATACTTTATTCGGAGATAACCAGCAGTACACCCGCTTATACATTTGTTCCCCATATGGAAGAAAGCAACGAACTGGGAAGTCTTTTGCAAAAAACATATTCGTACAAAGACGCCGACCTCACGGAAATAATCAGCAACGGTTATCAGGAAAATGCTTCATATTGCGATTATTTTTATACCCGCACAAATCCCGGAGACGATCTTTTTTCCGGAGATGCACTGGCAACAGTCAACTTTATTGCAGAAATTACGTGTGACTTTTTTAACTGGGGTAACGGCACTCTGTGTCTCCAGGTTGCTCATGGTATCTGCTATCCGGCAACTGATCCCGACAGATATCTATATGCCGAAAGAAGTTTCGGACAATACGACTGCGATGATGGATATTTGTGCGTCCAGGGACCCGACGAGCTGGACGGTGCTCAAGATAAAGACATCGCCTGTCGAGCTTCTGCGGGAAATGTTCTTGCCGACTGCTTTCCTGAAAACTTTATTTTCAACGACCTTCCCTGTTCCGAAACAGATGTTGGAGTGGTTCCAAATGTGTGCGGAGACAATTTTGCTTGCTCGCTTGAAGAGTGTGTCCGATACAATGAAGAAGAGCCTGCACAATACTGTTCGCAGCCGGTTATGGCGGGGCTGGAAATCGATACC
Source organism: uncultured Gammaproteobacteria bacterium (assembly GCA_964488535.1). Lineage (GTDB taxonomy): Bacteria > Patescibacteriota > Microgenomatia > UBA8517 > UBA8517 > GWB1-38-13. The sequence continues at coordinate 4,038 of CAZAUT010000023.1, read as the reverse complement.
GACACGCCACTTCTTAAAAAAGTCTGGGCAAGACTTGTTGCGGGAACATCGGGTGTTGTCAGAAAAATGTTTCCGCGTCCCGAAACGGTAGAAAACGGTTTTCCCGACATAATTGACATGCCTGCTTCGACAAATGCCAATTACAGTTCGCAGAATGGGAGCGTGTATTCGGGTGATCCTTCCTCGAGAACGTCGGGTACAGGGGCACAGATATACTTCCCCCACCTCGGCGGTATCAAAGAGTATTTTCTGTCCGGAATTCAAACTCTTTTAAGGCCGAAGGGGTTCGGTAAAGATATCGCCTTTTCAACAGAAACCCCATCCGAACCTTTTGACTGCGATTGGCTTCAAGATGAACTTTCGAATGTCGACACAAGCAGTCCGTGCGGTATCTGTAACGCCGATTCGTACCTGGGACCTCTGGCACAAAGCATTCTTACGGCTGCGGGAAAGGCATATAATGTACCTGCAGCTGCAATTTTTGCCACAATGCTCAATGAGGGTGGCGGGTGGGATGAATACGTTGGACAGTATACCGACGATAACGTGTGCAACTGGAGCGCACCGATTGGCTGGGAAGAACCGGGCGTTATGCCTTCATGCGACAATACCGTTATTGCAACACAGCCACCTTTCGGTTGGATAAGAACGTGGTTCTATCTCGGCGAAGGCGAATATTCCGCCTGGAATGCGGTCGAGGCGTTAATCCCCAACAAGGATACCAAGCCTGAAGTCAACCGCTGTAATTTTCTCGACGCAGCTTTTGCAACCGCAAAACAATTAAACATTGGCGCATCGTATTGTCCTGTAAATCTTGAACCCTCTTGTTATTGTGTTTTCGACGTCAGCAACACTTCACGGCCTACTTCGTGCAACTGGGACGAACAAACGGCTGCACACAGCTTTGTGTCGTATGGAGGAATTTGCATCGAGGATTATGTCCTAAGAGGCATCGACTGGTTTAACCAATTCCGGTGTTACTAATTTTCTGTTCTACTTAACCATCCTGAGCGTAATCGAAGAATTCTACCAATTTTACTTTTTTCAATAATCACTCAATCTCTTAATTAACTTAGTGAACTTAATGAACTTAATTAAACACTCCTTCTTCTCATTCTACATTCTACATTCTACATGCTACATTCTACTTGCTACCTGTTGCCTGAAATATGTTATCATTAATCTGTATATGAACCGGCTGAAAAAATTTGTGCTCTCGTTTCTTTCCTTCATGGTTATTTTCGCATCTTCCGCCTCTTATCTTCCTTCCGTTGTGCAGGCACAAGACACCAACCCCTGGTATGTACAAACGTATTCTCAATGGTTTACCAAGGTCTATGACCAGAACACGTCTCCTCCTCAGGAGATTTTTGGTGAAAGATACACGGCGGCCCAGGTTCAGTGGGTAATATACAGCCTGATGTCTCTCGTGCCAAGCATTGCGGGAGAAACAATATCCTGTATATTCAAGGGCGGAGGGGTTGATAACTGTATTTACGAGAACCCTTTCGAGGCGTACGGCAGCGAAACAAAACCGTTTGAAGAGAAAGGCTTCCTTGCAATTCTTTTTGATGCACGGCGTTCGCCGTCGGGGGTAAACTATATTCGATCCAAAGTCGAAAACCTTGGCGTAATCCCACAAGCAGAAGCTCAAACGGGATTTGGGTTTTCTGCCCTTAACCCAATACAAAAAATCTGGCGTGTCTGCCGGGATATTATGTATGGTTTTTTTGTAATTATCATAATCGTATTTGCTTTTATGATCATGTTCCGCGTTAAACTTAATCCGCAAACCGTCGTCTCGGTACAATCTTCGATACCAAAAATTATTATCTCGTTAATTTTAGTTACCTTTTCGTACGCAATAGCCGGTCTTCTGATCGACCTTATGTATGTTGTAATCGGTCTTGTTGCTTTAATATTTACAACTTTTGGTCTTTTTGGAACCGTAGGCTGGTCAAAAATATTTTCACTCCTGACGGTCGGTCCCGGAAGCGAGTATTCCGTCGGAGGGATAGTTGGCTGGATGGTCGGTTACTGGTGGCCGTTCGTGGTAGCCTTTTTTGGATCCTGTGCTTCTCTTTTTGGTCTCGGCGCAGGAGGTGTGGCTTTGGGAATTCTCGGGATGGTAATTGGTGTTCTTATTGCCATCGGTGTAATCCTTTGGCTGATCGTTGCAACGCTCAAGCTTTTTATATTGGTAATTAAAACATATCTTATGATTCTGGTCTCAATTATATTTTCGCCTTTTATCATCGGATTCGGGGCAATACTGCCGACCGGAGGTTTTATGTCGTGGGTTAAGGGACTTGTCTCAAATCTGATGGTCTATCCATTAATCGGAGCGTTGATGCTTTTATCTGTTATGTTTTTGACGGCAACGTTTCCCCAGGTCAAAACAAGTGTTGAAAACTGGCTTGATGTTCCCGAAGGATCTATGGTCGATATTTTCAGTCCCGATGAAAATACTCAATTCTGGTATCCACCGATGACTTTGGGTGAGCAAAATCAGGAAAAGGGCTGGGATCCTTTGCCGATTCTTTGGACTTTCGCAAGCCTTGGTATTGTGGCCATGGTACCAAACGTGGCAAATATGCTAAAATCACTCATGGCTGGAAAAGGTATTGAAGGAAGTGATCTTCTTGGAAAAGGCGGACCGCTGTCGTGGGGTGTAGGGACAAGCGCTGCCCTTGGCGCTTTGGCTGCAAAAGGTGTTGGAGGCTGGGCAGGAAGAGGATTCACTGAAAGGGTTGTTGTTAAAAGAGCCGAAAGGGTTGCCAAAGGCGAACCGTCCTCAGGTTTCGATAGATGGATTTCTGGGGTTTGGGCAAGACGTGGCTGGTTGCAGCCTTACGATGCACGACCCGAAGTTCTAAAAGATACACAGATTAGACCCAAGGGTGCTTATGGAAGAAGGGGTCTTGCGCCGAGAACAACGTCGCAGCAAGAAAGCCCTCCAGGCACGCCGCCACCGCCGAGCAATTTTCCAGACGATTGGAAATAATATTGTTTGCTGGTGTTATTATTATTTAGTTAAATGCACCAAAAACATACTCCTAAACGAAGACTGCTCGATGCTATTATTGCTAATTATCAAAAAACAATCTCAAATAGAAAAGGGTCTCTTTTACATTTCTCAAAAAGAAGCATAAATACACCGAGGGATAATATCTTTCAACAACCGAGTTCGGTTGAAGAAACGTTCCCAAACAACATACCGCTTCCAAACAAATTTCCTGATGGGTGGTACTGATGCATTCCCCTTTAAAAGAATAGGTCTTTGCTTTACTTGGGTTTGTCCAAGTCCTTCACTTTTGATATAAAATACCTCCAATGTCCCAAGTCCTTCATTTTTTGCTCAAAACCAATCCATTCACTAATTTTCCAAAACTGCTCTTTGGTAATAAAAGACCCTTTTTCGGGAGAAAGTTCCTCTGTAACAAGAGATTTATAAAAATTATAAAAAGCATCTTGCCCCCAACCCAAACTGGGATCTGCCAACGCCATGTCTAAAACCCCCATAACCCAATATATTCTCAGTCCTTTTTGTCCGATTTTTTTACCTTCTGCTGGTTTATCTGCAGTATTAAAATACACTACCGCGTTTTGCAAAAATGAGATATCAAAAGAAAAACCCCCCCCTTGCCTTGAAGGCGAAGGTTGTCTATCAAGAAGCAATTTTCTCAGTTCGTGCATTCTTGAAATGTCTGTTGTTCCGTATTTCAACCAACTTCCGCGAGGAACATCGTCCACATCAACGTCTTGTGCATATATGGGTTTTGTTGACTCATCTCCGTTCCCTCTTAATCTTCTTAAGTATGATGAACCAAAACCATGAATGGCATACATGTGTACTTGAGGTCCGCGCGCGCGCCCATCTTTTGCTCTCCCAACCCTGAACCCCTTAAGCCCGATGCCGATCTCCGCCCGGGGGCTTTGGGGCAGCGGCTTCTCCGGCGCATGGCCCAGGTAATACGCCTCGATCAACGGCCAGTCCTCGACCGGGATGCGGGGTTGCTCCGGATAAATGCCGCGCGC
>CAZAUT010000022.1:3083-23409 GCA_964488535.1 uncultured Gammaproteobacteria bacterium | reverse complement strand
TCCCCCCATAATACTTAATACATAATACTTTATACATATTTTCTCTTCCCCATACTCCATCCTACATACTACGCGCTTTTTCTCCCCATATACCATATACAACATACTTTTCCTCTTAGCATCCTCGTATCTTAGTATCCCAGTATCCCAGTATCCTATCATCTTAATATCTTTATATCTTTATTCTCTTCCTCAATCACGTAATTGCTTAATATCTCTCCCCCCACCTGCCAATTGTCACCTGTTACCTGATACCTGATACTTGGTACCTGCCACTTGTCACCTGCTACTTGATACAAGATACTTGATACCTGATACTATTAAGGTATGCCCGAAACTGTCCAACCCCGTGACGAAAATGGACGATTTATCAAATCTTCAGCCGGAGTGTCTTACTCCACAACCCCGCTTTCCAAAGAGGAAGTGAAGTCCCAAACCGATTCCTATAGCATAACCAAAAACCGCACCGACCCTCCCCTTCTTTTTTTGAAAGTTTCAAATCCAATAACTTATATCAAAAGATGGTGGAAACGACTCATGGGAAACGAAGGTGTTGAGTTCCGATTAAGAATCAAGCCTCTGACTGCAATCTCCATCGCAATGGCATTGGGGCTTTTCGGTTTCGGTGTAGGAAGAGTTTCGGTTCCTATCGACAGTCCCATCGTCAAATACATTCCCCAGCTTGCACCTCTTCCGACGGCAAATCCCTGGAAGTTGACTGCTTTTTCAGGAACGCTATATTCAACAAACGGAGACTTTTATCTGATAACGTCCGAGTCGGAGGCCGTAACTCTCTCACTTCCATCAAGTCTGGACTTGTCCAAATACATCGGCAAACGCATTCTTGCCAAAGGAAGCTATAACGAAAGCACAAGAACTCTAAAAATCACAAACCCCGAGGATGTTGAACTATTAAGTACCAAGCCACAGCGCCTTCCAACATCTATTCCTTCACCAACAGTTACCCTTATTCCTACCGATACTCCCATTCCTACAATAATTCCTGAAGAATTTTCCTCCGATCCGATCCTCAATCCCTCAATGTAAATCACCCATAATCAATTTCCCCGCCTCGCCGGCAGGCAGGCAATTTCCAATCAACAAGTTCCAAACAAGCTCCAAATTACAATAAACAACTGGACTCATTTGTTAATTGTGTATTGTGATTTGCCTGTAATTTGTAATTTGTGATTTGTAATTTATTTATGAAGTACTTTTATATCTTTTTCCCCTCCCAATTCCTTAATCACTTAATAGCTTAATCGCTTTATTACTTAATTAACTTAATCAAATTTCTGCCTTTTTCTACCTTTTCTACCAATTCTACTTATTCTACTTTTTTTACCCTTCCTCCCACCCCTCTTCCCCTCCTACCAACATTTTCTGATATACTGAAAGTCGTATGAAAAACATTATTGTTTCCTATATCATTACTCTTCTCTATTTTCTCGCCATTGATTTTACCTGGCTTTCAGTCATGTCCAAAAAGGTCTATGCACCCCAAATCGGGCATTTGATGGCGGAAAAGCCGCAACTTCTGCCTGCATTTATCTTTTACTTAATTTTTATCGTTGGACTCTTGGTTTTTGTTATCCTTCCTTCCATTTCCCAAAATTACCCTCTCGTAAAATCAATTTTACTGGCAGGGCTGTTTGGGGCAGTTACTTACGCAACATATGATCTGACCAACCTTGCAACTCTCAAAAACTGGCCTTTAATGGTCACAATCATCGACATTGTCTGGGGTGCAACCCTTTCCGCCCTCGTCACCCTTCTCTCTATTCTGACCATTAGGAAGTTTAATGTTTAATGTTTTCTTCTTAATGTTCCATTATCGTAATATCGTAATATCTCTATATCTTTATATCTAAATATCTTTTCCCCCTTCCCTTCCCCCCATAATACTTAATACATAATACTTTATACATATTTTCTCTTCCCCATACCCCATTCTACCTGCTACATTCTACATACTACATTCTACCCGCTACCAGATACATTCCCCCCCTTAATCACTTAATCACTTAATCACTTTATATCTTTCCCCCCATACTACATACTACTTTCTACATGCTACAATGGAGTATGCCCAACACTCCTACCCGCATACAAAATCTCAATCTGCCTGAATTAACACCCTTCTTTTCTGCCGGAGTCATTGACCCGATAAAATTTATTAATACCCTTTTCGGCGAATCCGTCAAAATGAGGGCGTCCGATATCTTTTTTGAACCAACCAAAACAAATCTTCTGCTTCGGGCTAAAGTCGACGGAGTTTTATACGAGCTTGGCTCTTTGACGCTTGAGTCATATCAGCAGGTTGCTTCGCGCATCAAAGTTATGGCAGAACTGGACCCATCCGAAAAAAGAAAAGTTCAGGAAGGGAAAATTAACATTGACCACGAGGGTTCAATAGTCAATTTCAGGGTTGAGGTTGCCAACACAATTAACGGTGAACTGGTAGTTATTAGAATCCATGAGAAAAAAACAATCGTCATGCCTTTGGAAGAACTTGGTTTTTCACCTGTTCCTTACAAAAACTATACTCAGATGCTCACCCAGCGAAGCGGTCTGATTTTGGTAGTTGGCCCGACAGGGTGCGGAAAAACAACAACTCTTTATTCAACCATCTCCAAAATAAACGAGGGGGCGGTCTTTAATATCATGACAATTGAGGACCCTGTTGAGTTTTCCCTGGACGGAGTTAACCAAATGCAGGTTAGTAAAGACACCGGTTTTACTTTCGCACAAGGCCTTAAGACCTTACTGCGCTTAAGTCCGGATGTCGTCTTGGTCGGTGAAATACGAGACAAAGAAACTGCCGATATTGCGGTAGAATCAGGTCTTACTGGACAACTTGTGTTATCAACCCTTCATGCCGAGGATTCCGTCGGCGCGCTCTTCCGGCTTCTTGATCTGGGGATCGAAACATACCTTTTGAACTCTTCGTTAATGGGAATTGTCGCGCAACGGTTAATCAGAAAAATCTGTCCGTCATGCAAAGAGGCGGTAACTGTCACAAAAGACCAAACGGATATTTTTACAAAAGCCGTCGGCCGTTCCCCAAGACAGCTTTTTACCTCGCGCGGGTGTGAATTTTGCGCAAGTTTAGGGTTTAAGGGAAGAATGGGAATATATGAAGTATTGGTTATTGACCCGAAGATCAGGGAACTTATCAGAAATAAGGTGAACGAAACACAACTGCGTGACACTTTGATACGTGAGGGCTATGACACGCTTCTGAAAGACGGCTTACTCAAAGCCGAAGCGGGATTAACAACGATGGATGAGGTATTGCGTAACAGTTTAAGAATAAGCTGAAACAAACTCCTTTAAAATCCTTTATAATCCCATACCATGTATGAAATTGTAGCTCCACATGGAAAATATATGGCTAAATTTTCAATGAATGCTATAACCAATCGCAAAATTAAATATTATGGAGAAACATTGCTTAATTCTTCGTTGTAAAAACCTTCTGCCAAAGATATTTTCCCTTTCGCCCGCGCTTCATTGGCAATTTTGTTTAATGCCATAATTTCTTCATGCGGTTTCAATGGTCTTATGCCGCTTCTGACTCTATCAAGTTCTCTTTCCATCCAACGTCTTTTTGTTTCTGTCAATTCGGATTGCCACAACTGTCTTTCCAGATGCAGTTCATAAGAACTCACTTCCCTTCCCCGAATTTGACTATAATACCGGGTTGCCGTCTCATAATCGCCAAGTAGAATATGGCAATCGGCAAGCGTAGCCAATAAATTTTGATGGTCTTGGTTGTTCCCATCTAATTCCCGACTGTCTTCCGCCTTTGTCATATTTCAATAAAGCCAAGCTTACATAAGAAAGAGAGAGAAGTCAAGAACTATAGGTGTGCACACCTGACTGTATACTCCGGGCAAAAAAGCCGTAAAATCACAAAACTACAAATTATCATATATAATCAAACTCATGAAATTTGTACGTAATTCATCCGAAAATGAAATGGTTTCCGAATTTTTGAAGGCGGAATTTAATTCAAAAAGATGGAAGAAGGAAGTATCTAATATTTCAAAGGTCTTACATATTAACCTCGATATAACCAATAATCCCGATTTGAAGGATAAAAAAGAAAACTCCCTTCGTATTAAAATACTCGGAAAACTTCGTGGGTACAAACAAAACAATTCTCTTTTCCATGATTTCCCAACAAAAGTTTCCTGGAAAATAATGCTTTTGTCAAAAAGAGATCTTAATAGAGTCAAGTATATAAATTACGACTATTGGGTTGAACTCTCGGGAGGCACAAGATTGGCCAAAGACGGCGCGGAAAGTGTTAAAAAAGGTGTTATGCTATTTAACGAAAGCAATCAACAATTTTGGGAACTTGCAAAATATATTGACAACGGAGGTGAATTTCCGAAAATAATAATAATTAATACCGGAAAAAAGTATACAAAATTGAAACTGCTTGAAGGCCATGTCCGCCTTACTTCATATCTGTTATCAGATTTATGTTCAAAACCCCTTGAAGCAATCGTCGGATTTTCAACAAAAGTGTCATCTGAATCAAATTCCTAATTTCTCCCAATATCGAAGTATCGTAGTATCCTAACATCGCAATATCCGGTATCGGAGTATTTCTGTATCTTTCCTTCTCCCATAATACTTAATACTTTATACATAATACGTTATACACTTTCTTTCTTCCTGCATTCCACATACTACATGCTTTCTTTTTTCGCCATATACCATACAACATACTTCCCCTCTAGTTCCTAGTTACTAGTGCCTTTCTCCTGTGTCTTCTTTTCATCCTCTTATCCCTCAAGATCTTATCTCTTGCATGATCTTCGTTCACCTTATCCCTCACCGATTGTTCTTTGTCGAGCATGGCGCTGACAAGTTTTTGGCACTCTGGGTCGGGACAAACCGCGGTGGTCGTATATACCCACGTCGAATTAACGAGTTCTTTTGTTGAATCAACATAAACCCTCTGTTTCCCGCATCTTATACACACACTCTGACAATTATTAGCCATAGTTAAAAGTAACAAGTCAGTGGTAACAAGTTAAAAATATCTTTATAACTTGTTACTTGTCACCCGTCACTTACCTACTACCTGCGCCTCTAAATCCACCTCTTCTGTCTCCTCTGTCTCCGCCTCTTCTGTTGTCAAATCCGCCTCTTCTGTCTCCACCTCCAAAACTTCTAGGACCCCTTTCTTCCATTGGACGGGCTTCGTTTACGGTTATCTTTCTTCCTCCGACTTCGCTTTCGTTTAATTTCTTGATTGCCTCATCGGCTGCTTTATCGTCATCAAATTCAACGAAACCAAAGCCTTTGCTGTTACCGGTAAATTTATCGGTAATAACATTGGCAGATGTTACCGTCCCAAACGGAGCGAACATGTCGTTCAGCTGTTGCGATGTAACACTGTAAGGAAGACCACCTACAAATAATCTTTTAGTCATTTATACTCACCCCCTCCCAGTGAGATAAGCTTTTCAAGCTATCTCACGGGACCTTGCTGGATGTGCAAAGCACTATCCAACAGGGTCTCTTAAATGAAACGCCTGTTAAACTATCCCAATTTTCAACCTGCTTCTGCCAGTGAATAAATGACTTTGATTTGAAGTCCAGATATCAACCTTCAAGAAAAACAAGTTTCATTCAAGCTTAAAAAACTCGAATATAAATTATTATACCACACATCAAACAAAAATATCGGGGTTTACAAAATTCCTGGACATTCCGGTCTCCGCCCCAGAGAGGACCGTCTTTTCCCTCCCTACCGACAGGTAAATTGACATTTCGGAAATCGGTCAATAATTTCACTCTCATGGTATCTTTATATCCTGGTATCTTAATATCTTCATATCTTCCTGCTAAAATACATCAATGAAACTAAACTCAAAACAACTTCGTGTATCAGATCCAAGCGAGGAAGAGACAAAAAACATCAAACGAAATCCGATATATTTGGTGTTGGATAACGTCCTTGACACATATAACATCGGGTCTCTCTTCCGCCTTGCAGATGCAACCGGAGTTGCCAAAATGTACATCTGCGGTAACGCGGATTATCCACCGTCTTCCAGAATTCACAAAGCAGCGGTGGGGACGGAAAATTGGGTTCCTTGGGTCAGGTACAATTCTGCATCTGATGCAGTAAAGGAACTTAAAAAAGAGGGGGTTCAGATAATTTCTGTTGAACAGCACCCTAACTCAATTAACTATTCACTGATATCTGATCAACTTGAAATTCCCTGCGCCATCGTCATTGGCCACGAAACCAATGGTGTATCCGAAGAAGTATTAAGGGAGTCGGACGTTATTGTCGAGCTTCCGATGTACGGCATCAACAAATCTTTCAACGTCTGGGGGTCGGCAGCAGTGGTAATTTACAAAATTCTTGAAAATATTTAGAAATATTTTTTTATCGAGCCGACCAGTTTTCTTCTGTCATTTCCTTCCCTATATGCCAAATAACGAAGAAGTGTATCGGGAGATCTTTTTCTTAAAATCTTTAGTACATATTCTTTAATCTCGGTGGTAGTGATCACTTTTCTTTTCTTTTTCAGTATGACATTCTCCACTCTGTTTATAATATTTTCGGTGAATTGACTTGCGTCGCCTCTATCAACACCCTTTTTATCAAGGCAAGAATGATAAATACTGGCAAATAGCTTTGCCCTGTTAAAACGCTCCCTTTTTCCCGACTTTTTAATAACAGTCAAATGGGATAAATGAATCTTCTCGTAAGTTGTGAAAACATTATTGCAACTCAAGCAGTGTCTCCTTCTCCAGATTTTATTCTTAAGTACATTGGATCTTGAATTTGAAACCATTACCTGCGAACTACCGCAAAAAGGACAATTCATGTATACATATTGTCATATTATCTGTATATAATCAAGTTTTGATTACATTTATCATGCTTAATTATTTCCATATTCCCCTAATTACTGTCCGCTACCTGCCCTATCATTAGCCGTGTTAACTTCCAATAATATAAATAATTATTATATATTGATATGCGAAAGGAGGTGATAACAAATGAGTGAACACGAACCCACCAAAACTGTTCTTTTTACATCTTTTTTCGGAAAAGCCAGAACCTGCGGAGTTTCATCTGTCGAAATTGAAGAATTCGGAAATTGTCCTATCGGACACGGAAGTTTAAGCGAATTTATCCGTGCTAATATATCGGCGGGAAATTTTGAATGGATTGGCGGTAAGCTTTACAACACACAAAGAAGAAATTTTCTTGATTTAAACGAGAAAGCTCTGGCAGTTTTACGCACCAGGGCAATGGAAGCAGGACTACCGGAAGCGGAATATGCCGGTAAAATCGTATCCGAATTTTTAAAAAAATAACGATTTGATATTTGTTCTGATGCATCTTGGAGCATCAACAAATCTTTCAACGTCTGGGGATCGGCAGCAGTGGTAATTTACAAAAATTCTCGAAACACTACAATAATTTTCCATTTAACATTCCTGTTTCTCCACAAATTTCTATTTAATTATTTTTAATCGTCCATTTATATTCGAATATATCATTTTCAATTCAGCAATTGATAAATTGAATACATGACAACAATCCAATCGGAAGCAATAGAATTTATGAAAATATTTACTTCTTCAATATTAACCGCCGAAAAGAAAATTCTAATATAGAAATATTAATGGAAAATAGAAAATTGAAAAATAGAAAATAACTGAAGCTACTTCAGCGCCGTCGTTACTGCACTTTCCATATCTTTGTAACTATACGCTCCTCTAAAAACAGTGGAATTAACAAGAAATCCGGGAGTTCCCGTTACACCCAAGCTCTTAGCCAACGAGGAATCCGAAGCCAGTCTTGAATCATATTTTCCGCTTTCAAGACAGGCCTTCATCTCCGATTCGGAAACAGCAGATTTAAGAAATGCAGCCAAATCGCCGGCTTTTGACTTGTCGTTTTTTACCGTGTTGTTCATCAGCTCGTAGCCTTTGTTGGTATAAAGAAGGTCGTGAACTTCCCAATACTTGCCTTTCTCAAATGCACAGTACATTGCTTTTGCTCCCATTTCCCCTGCCCCGTGTCCGTTTGTATAGATATATGCGAACGATGCTTTCCCCTGATCAATAAGTTTTTTCATTTCCGGCACGGGAGGAACGTAAGTACCTCCTGACGAAACATACTTAAAACGTTCATTTTGTCCCGATAACTCCGGATTTTTTCCGCCTGCTATCTGGCAATACGGACAACTGGGATCGGAAATCTCGACAAACAATACTTTCCTTTCACTGTTACCAAACTTAACAATATCCTTATCGAACAGTCCTTTTACCTGGTTTAAAGAAACTGTGGGGGCATCCTGTTGTGTCTTTGCCGTTGTCGGTGTTGCTTTTGAAGTTGTTTCAGTCCCATTACCCTCAAGATTCCCAACCTTCTCCCACAAAACACCAACAGCAAAAGCCAAAATCACCGAAATAATAACAAACGAAGGACCAAGCCTCTCAAAGAGGCCTTTTTCTTCCTTTCTCGATATATCCTCTTTGACCATGTTTTCTATTCTCTTTTAATATACCTTTCTTGTCAAGAAGGGTTTTTTATGCACAATATAACGGTTATAATGGTTATAATTGTTATACTCCCTCCAAATACCCCAATACGTCTAATCCGGCCATGCACCCCATTCCTGCTGCGGTGACCGCCTGTTTGTAGCGCTTATCGGCAACATCTCCGGATACGAATACCCCGGGAACGTTCGTCATCGTCGGTAAATCTTTTTGATTTTTGATTTTTGATTTTTGATTTTTCAGAATGTACCCCTTTTCGTCCATCCCAATAATTCCTTTGAAAATATCGCTATCCGGTTTGTGTCCAATTGCTACAAATATTCCATCAACGGTCAGCTCCGATTCTTTGTTTTCTTTATTATTAAAAATAATTACACTTTTCACTTTTTCCTTTCCTTCTATCCTCCTGACTTCCGTATTCCACATAATTTCTATCTTATTGTTTGCAAATACCTTGTCCTGCATCACTTTCGAGGCTTTAAATTCATCCCTTCTGTGTAAGAGATAAACTTTACTCGCATATTTCGTCAGTACATTCGCTTCCTCCATGGCGGAATCTCCCCCTCCGACAACGGCAACAATCTTGTCTTTATAAAAAGGCGCGTCACACGGCGCACAGGTTGCAACACCGCGTCCGATCAATTCTTTCTCGCCTGGTACGCCAAGCCATTGAGTCAAGGCGCCTGTAGCAATTATTATTGTTTTGGTTTTATGAATAACTCCCGCGCTGTCGGTTATTTCAAAAGGTGACTTTGTAAGTTCTAACTTTACCGCATTCTTCTCTACAAATTCCGCGCCGAATTTTTCCGCCTGACGACGCATATTCGTCATTAACTCCGGCCCCTGAATTCCTTGGGGAAAACCGGGAAAATTTTCAACTAAGGTAGTCAACATCAGTTGCCCTCCCCAATTCTCCCCGCCGATTATTAACGTGAAAGCATTCCCTCGGGTTGTATAAATCGCAGCCGTCAAAGCCGATGGGCCACTTCCGATTATGGTTGTATCGTTAATTTTGTCGGACATGTAAGTCAAATATACCACAAAAAGAAAACAATAAGCAGCAAACAAAAACAGAAATTCGTTGAAGGAAAACAGAAATCGGTAATAGATAATCGAAAATTGAAATTCGTAAACACTACTTTCCAATATCTAATCTCTACTACAATTTTCCGATTTCTATAAACTATTTTCGTTTATACACAACACACACCAAACACACAAAAATAAATGTATTACGGCAAAAAAAACGCCAATTTACACTGTTGGTTTTGCTACTCCTCCAAGTCCTGTTGTATCGGCCGTCTCAACTGTTGGGTCGGCAATGCCTGCCTCAACCGTTTCTTCAACTGCCGGCAATTCAGTTGTAACAGTCGGTTCGGGAGCAGTCGGCTCTCCCGAGTCGGGTACTTCCAGAGTCGGAGACTCTCCCGAAACAAAGGGGTTATCAGTCTGTGTCGGTTCGCTGACGGTGGGCCCTCCTACGGGTGTACCGGCAACAGGTTCAACCGGCGCTTGTACTGCCCCAACAGAACTAACTGGGTCGTCAACCGGTAGTGTCGTGCCTGAAGGCACGGAACTTCCCAAAGGATTTGTTGTTGTATTATTAGGATCCAAGATAAATCACCTCCTCAATCAGAGCGGGAGAGTAAAGAGTGGAAGAGTATAAGTAAAACAAATATTTTTCCAACCACCTTCTAACTCACGCTCTCCTGCTCTTCTACTCTTACACTCTAAAATGCTTTCTTAATCAGTTCCTCATATCCATTTTTTCCTGCAAAACCGATTTGTCTCCCCACTTCATTACCGTCTTTTATCAAAATCACCGTGGGTATACTCATCACATCATACTTTTGCGCACTCGCCGGATTCTGGTCGACATTAATCTTGGCAATAACCAGCCTGTCTTTGTAATCGTCCGACAATTCCTCTAAAATCGGTGCAGCCATTTTGCAAGGTCCGCACCAATCGGCGTAAAAATCAACAAGCACAGGAAGATCCGAGGAAAGAACCTTCTCTTGAAAATCCGAATCTGTTACCTGTATGGTCATATTAATACGAGTTAAAATATACCCACCCTGTCAATTTTCGTCAACCACTAAAACATACCTCCACTGCCTGTCCAGCAAAACTACCTTATACTCCCTGCCCGAATCGTGAAACAGTCCGAAACGGAAATCATAAACCCATAAATCCCCGTCCGTCTTTGTTTTTTCAATTTTTCTTGCATAATCTATGGATTTACATAACTGCCCTGCTGCCTCGATATAACCCCCGGCTCCCTCATCAAGTTCACTGCCATCAATTACCACATATTCATCCCTATAAAGTCTCGCTGAAGACAATGCAATAGATTCGTATTTTTCCAGCTTACATAATATACTTATTTTTAGATCGAGTGCTTCGGGTGATGAAAAATACCCTATTGTCGGAAAATTTTCCAAATATGAGTCCTTCAAAATAAACAGGGCAAAAATAAATAACGACGAAACCGCCAGTGTGTAAAAAACCACCCATTTGTTATGTTTCATTTTAGTAAATTGTTAAATTATTTGAAAAATTCCCCCTTCCTCCCTATATACCATATACAACATACAATATACTTTTTTCTTAGTATCGCAGTGTCACAGTATCTTAATATCGTAATATCCTGGTATCTCTGTATCTTCCCTTCCCGCCCCATAATACGTTATACATAATACGTTATACACTTTTCCTATCCCTACATTCTGCTTACTACTTATTACTTATCGCCTGTATCAACTATAACATTAATATTCCTTTTTCAGAAAACTTCCCACTTCATCCAAATCCTGTTTTTTAAATACATTAAAATGTTTGGCTTTATTCACTATATAGGTGCAGTTATGAAGAAGATTGCTGATATACTCTCCCCCAAAAAGGGGCATTATCCTGTCGTCGCTGCCGTTAAAAATAAGTGAAGTGTTTTTAAGTTTTTTCAAAATATCCGTATTGTCAATACGGCAGATCAGATCATAAAGCGCTAGATGTTTTGTGAAAGAACGGCATTTAATTTCTTTAAGGTTGTTCCGAAGATCTTTAATACTTGTATCCCTTCCCCGTCCTCTTGCGGACGGGCTTAATACTTTATGCAGAAACATTAAAAGACGGATCGATGCAAGATTTCCGAAATTCACCACAATTTTTCGAAAAAACTTATATCTCAGTAAACGGAATCCGATTTTCATAAGTCTTGACTGGGGCTTCAAAAACGCACTCGTCGCAATAAAAATTAATTTTGCACTGGGATATCTTTCTGCAATATGAGGAAGTATCAGACCTCCCATCGATATTCCGACTATCAGGTCCGGTTTTTTTCCTTTAAGCTGTGATGTAATATACCTGACAAGACCTTCAACCTTCATTCCTTTGTCAACGACATAGAGGTTCGGGGTAAAAACTTCATAGTCATTCTTTTGCAGAAAATTTAGCAAGAAGCGTTCTTTTATATCTTTTCTCGGCCAGCCGTGAAGAATGAGTGCAACCTTTTTCATCAAAACAAATTATCCTCTTGTCACTCTGGCTTGTCCAGAATCTATATATTTGCATATCGGATATGGAAACGTGCCTACCGCGTCAAACGTGGCGTGCATATCGGTCGCCGACCCAGAGGGTCTCTGACCCGGAGGGGATTCACATATGAAGAAACTCGTTTAGTTTTTGCAAATCCTCTTCACCAAAAATGTTAAAGTGCGAGCCGTTTTTAATAACCAACTCGCAGTTTGAAAGATATTTTTGTATTTCTTCCCCGCAACTTTTTGGCATTAAAATATCATTCTCTCCGGTAAAAATGAGAGCTTTGTTTCGCAGATTGGACAGTACCGATTTGTTATCTAATCTCGTAATTAAATCCAATAAAATTAAGTGTTTTTCAAAAGAATGATCCTTTATCGCATTTATATTGCATCGCAAATCGTCACCGTACAGTTTTTTGTCCTCCAATTTTCCCTTAAAAGGATTGAAAGCTCTGTAAATAAATTCTAAAATAGCCGTAGGGATTTTGTTTCCAATTTTAACAAACATTTTTCGTACTAATTGAATCTTCAACAGCGTGATCCCGAATTTTGTCAGTATAAATTTGGGATTAAATTTTACTCCCGATGCAATAAAAACCAGTTTGGAATTGGGGTATCTGACGGCAATATGAGGAAGAATAAGGCCCCCCAACGAAATACCGACAATCAAATCAGGAGTTGCTCCTTTTAATTTTGCAATTATAAAATCAGTTACTTGATTTATGTCCCAACTTTTTTCAATTTCATACAGATTGGGTACATTTACTAGATAACCCCTGCTCTTCATGAACTTCACCAAAAAATGTTGGTTCATTTCCGTTTGCGGCCAGCCGTGAAGAATGAGTGCAACCTTTTTCATTACTAAAATTATAATACCAAAACCTGGATTTCGCTTTAACACTCCAGACTATTTTCCCGGATAAAGGTTGATTCCAAAATATTCTTCGAAGATTAAATAACAAACGCAATTTATTTCTGAAAAATTTTCAAAAATGTAAATTAACTTTTCCTGTAAAATACCCCATACGCAAAATTAAATGACTCTCCGGATATGTTTCTCAAATGGCCTCTTTGATACCTATTTTCGTTCATTAGCCACTTTCTCAAAACATTTTCTCTCGTAAAATTTTTGTCGCGATATTCACCCCAGGTCCACGTAGACCAGTCTGTACTTTCATACCAATATGCCATACTAATATCACCATGATATTGACAAAATGTAATTTGATTGGGATGGTCTTTAATCACTCTCGCCAAAGCCTCACGGCGTGCAAAATCCAACACAAAAAAACCCCACCCGATGTTTCTTAACAAATTATTGTTATTTCCAACAGAGTATTCTTGTCCAGAACCTTTCAAAAAAGGATTTGTTCTCAAAGCTTTTTGATACCATTCTAGGTATTCCAAAGCAGAATTTGTTTTAGCAGCAAAGTTCCAAAGAAAACCTATGTCTTCCGGAAGTCTATGAACACCCATGATATCGGCTGCATTTTGGCGGTCCCACGCAAGCACCCTTTCCAACAATACGGCTGAACCGTAATTATCGCTTCGATTGTAATCAAAACCCCTGTCCTTCAATATTTGTTGCCGGGAAAAAATATCTTGACTCGAGATTTCTGTGTAACCTGTACGATACCACTGTCTTTCAATATCAGCCATGAGTGTTTTTTACAGTATTGGACGGATTGTATTCCCGCACTTTCCTTAAGTCAATACCCCGCATACCTAAAGTAAAATACAGAACGTCACCTTACAATCCTTTTTATCTCTTGAATATAAAAACTATTGCGTTTGAGAGGAAGAGTTTTTCTTCTTGGGAAATATGCTTTCACTTATCATCAGACTCGTAAATCCCAAAGTCATTGCCACCGCGCCCGCCCAAACATAAGCAGGATGGTTCGTCAAAATTCCCGCTCCCAAGGCTACAAGACCCACACCCACAGTCAGATATTCCGGTATGTCCATAGCCTCCCTCCACAGGGGCGTCTTTTTTTCCGCCAGTCCGCCATAATTCTCCTTATTCATATATCGATTTAACCCGGCCGGGTGCAGGCAGATTATACTATATCAAAAGGTTGTTCCGTAATCCGGATTACAAAAAATTTTACTTGGTTTATTTGGTATAATAGCAATACTCAAAGCTATAACCCAAGATGAGGATTTGGCCTTTTCGGGGCAAAAAGCTGACGTTTTCTGAAAGGTGAGGTCGCATAGTGGACTAGTGCAGCGGTCTTGAAAACCGTCGTAGTCTTTTTAAGGCTACCGTGGGTTCGAATCCCACCCTCACCGCAAGACAGGATGAGAAGTTTACCCTGAGCGAAGTGGAAGGGAATCCCACCTTCACCGCCTTCGCTTCGTCGAAGTTTCAACGAAGACGAGCTTCGTTAACTTCTCGACGCTACGGCGAGTTAAAAACCGCCATATCAATAATTATGTATTACGTATACATACTTTTATGCGTTGATGGAAAAACATATATTGGTTGTACGAATAACTTGAAAGATAGAAAGATTCGTCATGATAAAGGACAAGTTTCTGCCACTAAAAAACGTCTACCCCTTAGACTGGTCTGCTATTTTGCTTTTCAAAACAAATATACTGCCTATAATTTTGAGAAATATCTAAAATCGGGTTCAGGAAGGGCATTTCTAAAAAAACATTTAATGTGAGAAAAACTTGCTAATTTCTCCGAAGTTTTGACGAAGTAGACCCACCCTCACCGCTCACTTTATTCCCGGATTATGAAAGAAGTATCTTTTCCCCCTAAATTACCCTGTTATGAAACATGTCCTTTTGGACATCGCGCATGTCATGGCAACTTTATTCATGAGGAACCGTACTGCGATAAAGCAATCGTCGACCAAGAGCAATGGTTCAAAGACAGAGGATATACCGTACTTATTTTTATTAATAATTGGTTTGGTTACAGACTTCTGGACGCTAATAGTGAAATCAGACCGTTGCCAAAAATCGCCGATATAGAAATTGTTAATGGAGAATTAAGAATAAAAGATTAAATAATCTGCTTTTTGGTTTTTAAATTTAATATCCCCTATATGCCATATACTATATACGATATACTGACTTCTCGTACCTCCCCAAAAAACAAATTCCAATTGGAAATTGGTATTTATTGGTATATATTGGTGTTCATTGGTATTTATTGAATTATGTTGTTCTACATCTTCCGACACGGAGAAACCTATTACACAAAGAATAATCTCCACTATGGAGAGCATTTCGCCGATGCCGAAATTCTCCCAGAAGCCGTACCTGTAACTGAAAAGATCGGCAACTATCTCAATGGAAAACTTTCGGATAACAACTACACATCACCTTTCAAACGCGCGCTCCAAACCGTCGCGATAATTTCCAAAATTACCGGTAAAAATTTCACGCGCGACGAAAGAATAAGAGAAGAAGGATTAAGCCGGGCAGAAGAAACTCTCGAAGCGCTTGAAAAAAGGTTAAAAAACTTTATATCCGAAGTCGAAAACAAGAATATTGAAAATTGCGCCGTTTGCTCTCACGGCTGGCCGATTGCTACCCTCACAGCTCTTTTGACAAAAGGATCGACGACCAAATCAGACCTGGGAAAATTCCCCAAATGCGGACAGCTTCTTATAATCGAAAACAGATCCGTTAAAACACTCGATTTCAACTAGGTTTTTTGAGCCCGGCAGACAGGTTGGGAAATCCCTATCTCAAAAGGAAGTGTTTTGCTCATGTGTATAACAAACCCGCCGAGAATTATCAAAATAATCCCTTCTGCAGATCGGAAAGAAGTATTTTAACTTCATATGTAGCCGTATCCCCGACGTTAACATAAAGGTAAAGGTATTCAGGTTCCTTTTTTCTGATAACTCCTCCGCAGGCATAAACAACTTTCCTGAGTTCAGGGTGAAGCTCCCGTTCCGGAAATCCGTCCGCCGATCTGAACGTATCGGGTGAAATAAACGGTTTTGGAAATACCTCCGCCTGGTATTTTCCCTTCTTCTTAAATAGTTTTGCCCGTCCGATCGTATATATGTACTTTCCATCCTGGATTGTTATCCCATGAATAATAAAAAGAGCCGAGGTCTTCCCCACCCATAACGGAGGCATGGCCGTTCCAATGCGCCACAATCCCCATTCGAGATTTTCCGGAAAGTTTATGTCGTATGAAGACCGCGGGTCGTCGTCGGTTATATCGAAAAAAAGAAGTCTGTGATTGTAATCCTCTCTTTCGGGTCTTACAAGAAACTTATTCTTTTTAACCGGGGTGAGATTCTTTCCCGGTCCGAAAGCATGTATAAAACAAAGTGGGGGCAGCATTCCACTCCATGTCGAACCCGATCGGATATTAACATAAGCCGGATAGGGACTGAAGCCATCCTCGGTTTTTATTACTGCAGTCATCCCGACAGTAACGCTGCCATTTCTGTTCACCAAGGCCCTCGGGTCCTCAAGGTATAGATTATTACCGATCGGCTCCCACAAAACCCTTTCGTGCGTGATCCGGTTTTTTCTGTCAATTTCGAAAAGCACCAGTTTCCCTTTATCCGGAAGCCCCGGACTTCCGGGTTCATTGACTTCACGCCCAACCAAAATAACATGATCGCGTTCGGCCTTCTCCCAGGCTGCGACGTTAAATCGTGGCGGGCTGTCTGAAGGAAAAACCCTGTTTATTTCAAGTTTTAGGTCCATACATCACCAGTACCTTTCTATTTTTATTCTCGCCAAAAGGTAGCTGACAAGTGCCTCAGCTCCCTGGTTTTTATTTACACCTAATGGAGTAAGTGCATCGTGAACCCCTCCTGTTTTATAGTTGTACAAAGGTATGCCTTTCAGGTTATTTCCCAAAAAGAATGAAAATGCCTGTTTGGCAAACAATCTGTACTTTTCCTGACCGGTTACTTCATAAGCTGTCAACAACGCCAAAACCATTGAGCCAACGTCTTCCGGCTGCTGATCGTAGAAATTTCTTTTCCTTCCCCTGACCAACCATCCCTTTTGTCCAATAGGGACATAAACACCGCCCATAAATGTTTTTCGCACAAGAAACGCCAAAGAAATTCTGGCTGCTTTCAGAAAATCTTTTTTTCCGGTAGTTTTATAAGCATGAAACAACGCTTCGGGTAAAATTCCATTATTATAAGTTAATTTATCTTCAAACCAGTTCCAATTTCTCTTTTTATGAGAACGTAAAGCTTCCAAAAGATCGTTGGCAAATTTTTCATAATTAACATCATACCCCCCGTCAATTCCTGCCGGCCATAATTTTGAATATGCTTTAATGACAAAGGCTTTTGATCGGATGTTTGTAACCATAAAAGCTTCGGTTAATATTTTTTTTAGAAGCCTTTTGGCCATGTTTTTTACAACGGCAGACAGTTTTTTATTCAAAAACACTTCGCTCAATGCCCAGACTGCACGGCCAAGCGATTCCTCAATATCTTCATTTTGATTTTGTGAAGTTGGTGAAAAATTATGATCGAAATAATTTACATGTCCGCTATTGCCTGACAGGGATATTTCAATAAAGTTAAGGTGTTTCAAAAGCATTCTGTGAACGGTAGTGTTCTTATAATAGGATTCGATAATCCATGAAGTAACAATAAGGGCACGCGCATTATCGTCCAGCGTATATCCGGAATTTTTATCGGGAATATCATACACTGCAAACTGCAGCATTGCTTTGTTTGTCATTTTTCTGAAATACCTTAGGTCAATTTCGGGCAAAATTATATTTTTTTGTATAAGATTTTCGACCAATTCAAGATATTTGTAAGCGATATTCGTCCAGAGCATTGATCTTGTTTGGATGTACGCGTTTCGATGCATTTTGTAAAGTTTTTGCGGATCTTTTAAAACTTTATTTATCGCCCCGGCAAACGCATCCGAATCTTTTATCGGTACCAATACGCCTGTATTTTTTCCCACAATTTCTTTCGACTGTATAAATTCAGTCGAAATAACGGCCCTGCCGGCCCCCAGTGCAAACGATAAAGTTCCGCTTACCGACTGATTCTCGTTTAATGAAGTAGCTATATAAAGGTCTGTCGCCAAAAGCGATTTTATTAATTCATCCTTGTGTAAAAACTCGTCCCGAAAAAAAACATGGTTTTTAATTTTGAGTTTTTTGACAAGATCAAGAAGTCGCATTCTATAACGCTCACCCTCTCTCTTTCGCACAACAGGGTGTGTCTGACCCAAAAGCTGGTAAATCACCCGGGGGTTGTTTCTGACCACCAACGGCAGTGCATTTATCAGGTATTCTATTCCTTTATTCGGTGAAAGAAGACCGAATGTAGTAAGTACCGTTTTTCCTTCAAGTCTCAGCTCGGATTTTGTCTGTAAAGGCAAAATGAATTCAACTGGATGAATTCCGTGTTCAATAAACCGAAGCAGTTTTTTTCCAACACCTCCAAACACCAGTAAATTTTTATATTTCTCCTGTATAAGCTCTAAAGACTTTTTGCTTAAGACAACAACCGCATTGGAGTTTTCCAGAATTTCTCTTGTTACCGCTTCAAATATCTGTGACTTAATCGGATGGGATTCCAAAACGGTATGGAGTATTGTAATTACCGGTGCTTTCAGTATTTCCATAAAAATTGTCAGGTATTTCCCCCACATCCCGCCGTATATCCCATATTCATGCTGAATAATCACACATTCCACGCTGGGATCATTATTAATCATCTTTGCAGCCTGAATGTATGTTGCCAAAGAAGTCTGGTCTATCTCCCATTCGACTCTTCTGTCGAAATAATATGGACTTGTGTTTTTCAAATCGACCGCACAAACAGACAATTGCAGCCGATCCCTCGCCAGAACATCAATCGATGATATTAAATCATAGTTAAATGTTGAAATACCCTCCTGTGTCGGGGGATATGTCCCGACAAAAACGATCTTAGTTTTAGAGGATTTTTCTTTTTCCTCCGCTTGTTTGTATGCGATCATACACAATTGATAACTGGTACAAACCTCATTATGTAACCTGGGGAATAATTATTATGTGATCTTTCTTACACCACCCTTCAAAAGATTGCTAAAGAAGTTTTTTTGCCGGAAGGTTAAAGCATAATCGTAAAAATAAGAAGTACAAAAGCATTCGCATACAGATATACCTTCGTTTGATGATAATCCAATAAAAACGGAGTATCGGCAAACCACCTGTTGATATTCTTCGTCCTCAAAAAGGCTAACGTCTGTTCAGCAAAAAGTGCGAGAAAAATCCCGTATACCATTCCCCTGCCAAAAAAACTTGTGCTTGAAGAAAGTATGAAGAAAGTCACAATAACGAAAACCACCTGAAAATAAGCTGTATGTATGGTAAATTTTTCAAATTTTGAAGCTTGTGCTTCGATAAAAGAAATAAGCTCCTTATTCTTCCGAAGAGAAACCAGATTTCCTGCGGATATTTTACTTCTTATATTCCTTGAAACCTCCGCATCCGGCCGGATTATATAAGCATAAAAAACATAGTCAAGAAAGGGAAAATAATAACCTGTTAGAACACCAAGCCAGACAAAGGCGAAGGAATAATTGAACCAGCTTTTGGCAAGTGTAAGAATTACAAGAAGTACGACAACACCGATAAATCTATTAAATCCGTCTTTTTGTATCATCGATTAAGATTAATCCATTTAAACAAAAGAGTCCAGACATATATTCACGGTTGAAAATATTCCGAGCCTCAGTTACCGGAAAGTTTTCATTAACAATATTGGCGTTAAGACTCTTCCTGTTGTTGAGCAAAAAATCCTCCTTTGGCAAAATACTCTTTGACAACTCTTCCTTTATGCAGTTTAACTCCTTCCGAAATTAATTTTTCTTTTTGCCCCTTAATTCCGCCGAATTTATAATTTCGTGCGGGATTTCCGTTTCTGTCAACAACACGGTGGCAGGGAATTGTCTTTGGATCCGGATTGTTATGAAGAAGATATCCGACATGTCTTGGGTTAATCGGATATTTCCCCTCAGGCAGATTGTTACCACCCATAGTTATTTGTACTGCTTTCGATATTTGCGCATAAGTAACAACTTTGCCGAAGGGAATCTTTTTAATAATCTTATATACTTCTTTTACTGTATTTTTATTTTTCATATTAAATGTCGACTTTCGCTCTTTTCAATTGCGAAAGCCTCCACATAAGAGTTCTCAGCTAAGGCTTGCGCTCCTCTTGTCTGTCGACTTTCACCTTTTTCAATTGCGAAAGCCTCCACATAAGAGTTCTCAGCTAAGGCTTGCGCTCCTC
>CAZAUT010000022.1:0-2983 GCA_964488535.1 uncultured Gammaproteobacteria bacterium | reverse complement strand
TTGTCTGTCGACTTTCACCTTTTTCAATTGCGAAAGCCTCCACATAAACAGCTTTGCTTTGCTTTTTACTTCATAAGCGTCCTTGACAAAGTTCCTTGCGTTTTCCAGAAGTGCTCTCGGTGTATTTTTCGCAAGCCTCATGTAAAGCGATTTATTTTTCAGATCACCAAGTTCTTTTGCCAATTCATAAGCATACTTCTGAAACTCCTGAGAGATATATTTATCTTTGGAGAATTCCGAAGACAAGCTATTCTTATCCTCGTCGGATTTGAGCGTCCTCAAAACATCCGATATTTGTATGAAGCTTTGTTGTTTTGCCATATGGCAAAACCATTATACCAGCTTGAAGTAATACTATTAATTACCCTCCGATACTTTTTTAATATGAAGAGCAAAGAAGCGCAGACGAAGAATTCCGGCAACCGAGAGGGCTCCTGAACCGAAAATAAATATAAACCCGACAATCTCCAGGATTTTGCTTTCAAAAAATTCCAGGAAAGATACTCCCGCAACAAACATTGTAAGCGCGGTTCTGATATACGCCAAAAATGTCCTTTCGTTTGCAAGTTCTGTTCGGTGCCGTGAGTAATGGTTATCGATGATTTCTGCCATCGGTTAATTATTGACTAAATTGATGATTTCGGCAACCACTTCGTTTATGGTTTTTCCCAATACAGATTTTTCTTCCTCCGTATATTTCTGCAGTACGTATTCTTCACCGGGTATTCTTTTTTTCAATTGGAATTTTGTATTTTTGACGGATGTCTTAAGCTTACTTATTGGTAATTGGTGTTCATTGGTATTTATTAAATTTCTATTCTCAATCCCCACCCTTACATGCCAGAAGTCCCTTGTTCCCAACTTCTCGTATATCGAAAGA
The DNA here is from genome assembly GCA_964488535.1 of uncultured Gammaproteobacteria bacterium. GTDB lineage: Bacteria > Patescibacteriota > Microgenomatia > UBA8517 > UBA8517 > GWB1-38-13. Next base: position 2,103 of record CAZAUT010000022.1, on the reverse strand, counting down.
AGTCCATTGTGTATTTTCGGCCCCTTTCCAAACTGGATCTTATACTCCCCCAGCTTGATATCAAGGTCGTCATGAATTATAAATAGGTCAGTATTATGTATTTTGTATAACGTATAAAGCAGGGAAACGGCAACACCCGAATTGTTCATAAAAGTCTGCGGTTTGGCAAGTATCACATCCCCCATTTTCAACACCTCCGCTTTAAACCTTTTTTCATTTTTAAATTTAAAATTGTCATTTTGATATTTGCCCGCCCCGTAGGGAACTCGTTCCCCTTCGGGGATATTTGATATTTGAATTTTGTTTTTTAGCTCCTCCAAAACTAAAAAACCGACATTATGTCTTGTGTTTTCATACCGCTTCCCGAGATTGCCCAATCCTACAATTAGTTTCATAAAAATAATATGCAATTCCTCTTAAACCGCTCCTTCAAGCGTATTCGAATAGAATTGAAAAGCTTCAAGGCAAGATATATGGGACCAAGACCGGCGATTAATTTCATAGTTATATTCTACGCTTAAAAGTATCTATTTTGTTGTTGTCCCCACCGCTTTTTCATACAGATCTGGGAAAATTCCATCAGGATCGTATTTTCTTTTAATTTTTTGATATCTTTTGTGGTCATATACTTTCCAAAAATCGTCTTTAGAATAAAAAGAAGTCGAGTATAGTCCCTTAACTCCTTGTATTTTTCTCAATTTTTTCTCAAGTTTTTTGTTATAGTATCCAGCGGGCGTTCCGTCTTTTAATTTTTTGTATCCATAAAAGCCGAAATCATTTATAAAATCACCCTTCCAGATAAAAAGAGGGAAATATTTTTTAGGATGTATCCTTTTTACAGGACATATCCATAGAGGATAAAAAGCAATTTCCCTATCAAACCATTTCATAAACTCTACACTCTTTTCGGGGTATACTCCCACGTCCTGTATCAGCTGTTCCTTTCTTCCAAAAAACGTGGTGAAAAAATTCGGCAGGCCGAAATTATATGCCAGAAAATGATGCAGCTTAAGAAGTCTGTCTGAACGCAATACCGGCCTTAATATGGTTTTACGGAAGATGGGAATTTTGAAAATTTTCTCCAGTCTGCCCAACTCTCTTGTCCCCCAAAAAACATCCGCATCCCATCTCCAAATATAATCCTTCAACATAACATACGTTTCGTTAACCTTTGAATTGTGTAAAAAATCAAACCACGATGTTTCATAAATATTAAATAGCTTTCCTTTTTTCTTATCCGAAAAATAGCCCGATATTACAACTTGTTTATGTCTTCCGAATATGATTCCGTCTAAAAAATTAACGTTGCCGTTTCTTTTGTTAATAAATTTGAAAAATTCTCCGACGTCATTAAAATAATTAAACTTCACATAGACATATTTTTTGACGGGAATAATTTTAATTTTGCATCGGGTTATATAACCAAGTGTCCCTAAAGAATTAATTAAACCCGCGAACAGGCCGGCATTCTTTTTTTCCGATACTTCAATCACCTTTCCGGACCCTGTCAACACATCGGCTTGTAATAAATTTTCGTGAACCATTCCGTATCTGAAACTTGTTGCTTCAACACCTAGTCCGGAAATTGCCCCTCCGATAGTAATATTGCGGTAATCGGGAACGACCGCCGGCATATAACCCTGTTCTAAAGTCCTGTTCAGTATATCCAAAAAGGAGGTGAGGCCTTCTGCTTCAACATATCCTTTTTTGCAATTAACGTCCAATACCCGGTCAAACGACAGTAAATCAAGTTTATTTTTCTTTCTTCGCCTTCTGACAAAATGAGTTATATACTTGTTTTTCAAAGAAACATCCCCAAAGCGTTTCAGCTTCAAAAGATCGGATACTGCTTTCTTTTTTTTGAAGAAATAACGATCAGACAATTTTTCTTTTTCATTGTCAGGCATTTGATAATTATGACATATTTTGTATGAACCTCACTCTTAAAATTGACAGGCTGTCTTTCAAACATCTGCGCGCTTCGACTTTTAATAAATCAACAAAAGGTAAAAATACCAATAATTCTCAAATCCCTAAATATATTGACACTTAGGTTCTAAAACGAAGTGCAACACTTTCAGGTAAAATATGGAGCCTGAAAGG
>CAZAUT010000021.1:14536-25999 GCA_964488535.1 uncultured Gammaproteobacteria bacterium | reverse complement strand
TTAAGCTCCGGTAAACGGCAGCAGTAACTATAACTGTTCTACGGTAGCGAAGCCCCTTGTCGGGTAAGTTCCGACCTGCATGAATGGTGTAACGAGTTAACAACTGTCTCGAGCCTCTACTCGGCGAAATTGCGGTGGCTGTGAAGACGCGGCCTTATTCCACCAGGACAAAAAGACCCCGTGGAGCTTTACTGTAGCTTGGTATTGCCTTCATATTTTTTGATTGTGCAGAATAGGTGGGAGTCCCGACCTTGTGTCGGGACACCAGTGTAATACCACCCTTCGGAAAATGTGAGGCTAACCTATTCCGCCTGGATACGGCGGAAGGGAAAGTGCTAGGTGGGCAGTTTTACTGGGGCGGTACCTTGCCAAAAGGTAACGCAAGGATACAAAGGTTGGCTTAGTACGGATGGACATCGTACCTCAATGTATAAAAGCATAAGCCAGCTTGACTGCGAGAGTGATAGCTCGAGCAGGTACGAAAGTAGGTTTTAGTGATCCTCCGATCCTTCATGGGAGGGACGGAGCTTAATGGATAAAAGCTACCCCGGGGATAACAGAGTAGTCGCACCCGAGCGTTCATAGCGACGGTGCGGTTCGCTACCTCGATGTCGGCTCATCACATCCTGGCGCTGGAGAAGGTGCCAAGGGTCGGTCTGTTCGCCCGTTAAAGTGGTACGTGAGCTGGGTTCAGAACGTAAACAACATTGCGTTCTTCATCAGTAATGATGTAATATTAAACTGACTAAAATCGGTGAAACCCTAACTTGGTTTTTCGAACTGCCAAGAAGGGTAATACCGAGGGTAAGTCGGAAGGTGGATGACTGAAAAAGAATTAGCATATATTGCAGGGTTTCTGGACGGAGACGGATGTATAATGCTTCAGTTGGTTTACAGGCACGATTATGTGCTTGGATATCAAATTAGAGCAAGTATCGTCTTTTATCAGAAACAAATTAATTCTGGTTTTTTATATTGGTTAAAGAAAAAGCTTAAAGCTGGATACATTAGAAACAGAAACGATGGTATGAGTGAATATACTATTGTCGGTGTTTCTCCTGTAACCAGAGTTTTGAAACTTCTTTTTCCATATTTACGACTAAAGAAAGAAGCTGCAAAAATTGCCTTAGGTGTTTTAAAGAAAATGCCCGGAATAGGACATAAGATGACATCTAAGTTACTTTTGACTTTATCAAAAGAGGTTGATAAGTTTTTGTTTTTGAATTATTCAAAAAGAAGAACTAATACTTCCAACAAAGTTGAAGAGTTTTTCAAGTCACACAACCTTCTGAATCCCGTAGAGACTGATTCCTAGGCCCGATTAAATCGGGCGTAAGATGAGTACATTCCTTTGAATGTACAAACGTCAGCTCCCGTTCGTGTGAATCGAATGGGATGAAGATATAGTCCATGCAATCAGTAATGATTGATTAACATGCGTGAGACAGTTCGGACTCTATCCGGTGGAATCGCAGAATCTTGAAGAGAGCTGTTAACAGTACGAGAGGACCTTGATGGAGAAACCTCTGGTGTGCCGGTTGTCGCGTCAGCGGCACCGCCGGGTAGCTATGTTTCTAATGGATAACCGCTGAAAGCATCTAAGTGGGAAGCCAACTCTAAGATTAGGATTCGTTTGTCCGTAGGACAAGAATGATAAAAATAAATACCAATAAGTACAAATAAGTACCAATAAATACAAATTAAAACTTCAAAAGTAGTTATTGGAAATTGGTGCTCATTGGTGGCATTTGTATTTATTTGAAATTTGTCATTCTCGTCCTGCGGGCATATAGACTCCCGGCAGAATACCGGGTAAGTAGTAAGGATGTGGAAGCGCCGTAAGGCGTTAAGCTAACCTTTACGAATAAGTCGATTAAAGACATATACTCGTGCTTCGCACGAGCGCGCGGAAAGACGCAGAACAATACGCAGAAATTTCGCCGAAATAAAAAAATATGCTTTTACTTTTAAGTAAGTAGAAGCGTAATTTTCGGCGTTATATCAGCGTTGTTATCGGCGTTAGTCAGCGTACTCATGCATCGCATGAGTCCTTTCTCCCTAAATTTATTGAAGTGTAATACAGAGTAGAAGAGTGGAAGAGTAGAAGAGTGTAAGTTAAACAATTATTTCTTATACTCTCCCGCTCTCTCGCTCTTCCACTCTGTTTTCAGAGTATTGTCCTGGTGGTTAGTGCGCCTTGGAACCACCCTTTCCCATTCCGAACAGGGAAGTGAAACGGGGCAGCGCGGACGATAGTATGCGGGCAACTGTATGCGAAAATACGTCATCGCCAGGACAATGTTCTGAAAGCAAAATATTTAATCCCACTTGCGGGATCGCGGACGATAAGAACCTTTCGCTTCGCTCAAGAACCTTGCTCTTCGCAAAGTAGAGTTCTCGGCTACACCTGCACTCCTCTTGCTTCTCGCAAAGCTCAAAGTAGTGTGCGGGCAACAGTATGCGAAACGTCAAACGTCTCTGCGACGTAAACGTCTTGAAAATACGTCACCCCCCTACGCTGAAGCTACGGAAGGGCAAAGTCTCTAGGACTATGTTTTTAAATTAGGTTTTCTTTAACCCACCGAAATGGTGGGTTTTTTAATGGTTATGAAGTCTGTAAAGCAACTGCGACACGATTGTCTTGAAAATACGTAACCCCAAGAATCCGAAGCTAAGTCCCAGAGTGTCAAGTCGTCAATCATGAGTTCAGACCGAATGACTAAGACACTCCTGGAGTGTCTGGGTTGTATTAAGATAGTTCTACTTTATAAGGTAGGGAGAATGTTGTAGACAGTGAGAAAATTTGGTGATATATTGCAGTTAAATTTAAAGATGGGTACAGAACACAATAAAGGAAGCGAATGGGAAAAATCTGTCGACAAGACCGAATTAGAAGCATTAACGAGAGATGTCGATCTAATGCTTTTTAGGGAATTTGGTCCAAACAAACTTGGATACCGCTACATTCAGAACGATGAGAAAGATAGGCGGTGGCGTGTCTCGCGAAATGTTCACAACGACGGCAGAGATATCGCGGTCTTAGAATTATCGGGACAGACGTCAGGAGGGACATGGCATGAGCTAATGGAACTATTCCTTATTAAAGATTCCGAAACAAAGAAACTACTTAATCTGGGTGTATCACTAAGTGTAATAGCGGGAGACTGGGGTGATACAACACCTTCAACTAACATGTTTTACAGTATGAGAACAGGAGAAAATTTATCTAAAGGCCCGAGTGGAGGCTACTATGGAGAGCGGGAGCGAATTGAACAGGATGTTAAAAAGATGGGTGCATTGGCACTAACTGAAAGCGATTTGCCTCAAAAAATAAATGTAATAATAACAGCTCAAACGCTTCTGACAAATTTCAAACAAGGAAAGTACGGTCCACCTCCGTTTGTTCTGCCGTAGATATTCGTCTATGTATCTTAGATTTGAAACTAAGATACGCCCACATCGGTTCGAATCAGTTTCGGTCTAACGTTTCTGCTAAGTAAACTACTTGAAAATACGTACTAATTTTCGCCTTTCTCCCCAAATACCAGATACCTGAATCATATTTAAATTGCCTCCCTATTGTAACAATATCCCGATGTGCAGCTATGTTTTCATATCCGAAGTGTAAGTATGGAAATACGTTTCCCCAGAGCCATGCAAATCAGCCATAAAGAATTTTTTAAAATTTCCGATATGTAAAACTAAAACATATCCGATATGTAAGACATTCGAATGCACCGTCTTCCAAAATGTTATGTTATACTCTTAAATGCAGATGTTTCGAAAACCCAATTTTTCCTATACTTTATCGGATCTTTTTATAAACCTGTCGGCCGGATGGTTTGGGGCGGTTTTGATTTTGCCTGGAATTTGGTCAAATTATGATCTTAAAACAAATTTAATCCTAACATTCACGAATGTCTTTTACGGAGTTGTATGTTTTGCAATTTCTTATTATTTAAAGGAGACCAAGTATGTTTGATATTGCAAGAGTTATTACAGGTGCGCAAAATTTATTTGCTTTGTTTTTAATTTTATTTTTAATAGTATTTATTTATTATTTTCGCAAAAATGCCAACAAATGACTGAAAAGATTACTTTTATCGATGTTGTTACAAGTCCTTTTATAACGAGTGTTTTGATACCTGTAGTAATGGTTCTTGTATACTTTGCGTTTTTTAATAAAACTTCTAAAAAGAGAAAGAAGACCAAATAACTCTCTTTATATGGATGTGGGCGACTGCGAACGTTAAGTATAACTTGACCTCAGACGGGATCGGTCGTTATAAATAATGTACCCCAATAAATATTTACCTCCGTAAAAAGGAAGTTTTTTTATGGTTTAAAGGTCATGAGATGTCGTGTTGGATAGCAAATTAGGATTGAGGATTGAAATATCGCGGGAAAATTAGCCACAAAGAATTTTGAAAATCCCGATCTAGGCCTGCCCGCCGTCTAGTGGGTACGTTTACATATCCGATATATATTCTCTCAAACATACGTGATTTAAAAAATATCTATTTTTTATTCAGAATATTCCTGAGGGCATTTAGATATTCTCGTATAATATTTTCCGGAAAACCTATCTCGACCATTTCGGATTCGGAGTTTTCAGTCAATTTGAATATTAATATGTTGGGAAGCGAGCCCCGTAACTCTTGGGGTATGAACTGTTTAAATTGAGGATCAAAAACTTCTGCATCTGTCTTATGAATTAAAACATAATGATCGGTATCCGGCAGATCTATTTTTACAACTTCAATTTCATTGTCTTCTAACTTTCCTTTCACACCTGTACATATCAACCCGCATACTGGTGTATCGGGGTATATTTCATAGCCCCTTTTTATGGATAGTTCTTTTCTGGCATCGTTTGCTAATTCCGAATAATATTCATGCGACAAACCCATATTGGTGATTATATTTAATAATTTTCAAAAGAATATCCCTGAAATATATTTTTAACTCATACACTCCCGGAGAGCAGAATTGAACTGTTTCAAACTCGTCGAAGACGAAGTCTGAGAATACCCCGACCGTGAGGTCGTAGGTAGTTTATATAAACAAAAAAATAAATTTGGAATTGATGCACATAAAATCCAAATATATACTAATATATAGATATGCTACTTAAGTCGAATATTCAATCGCTTTTTTCTAATATTCAGCGCAATAGGGTTTTTTTAATTTTAATAAAATTTTTTGCATTTTCTTTTGTTTTGCTGTGCGGATTAATTGTCGGCTATCTATTCGGTAGTAATCAAATTTTAAGCGATAGCGACAGGATGCAAAAAACACAAATTACCCCATCGCTCCAAAACAATCAAACAAAAGATACGAATAATTTATTGAATGATAGTCAATTTATAGATATGGCCGAATACGACGTACAATTCATATCGTCGGAAGGTGGTAATTATTCAACAAGAGGAACTTTGCTTTGCGCAAACAACATAAACGAAGCTTATAAGATGTTTATGGATGGTAGTATTGAAGCAATAAGCGGAAACGAAATTAAAAAAAACGGTTCTTACCCGATTGTCGACCAGCAATATTATTTTACATATGTAGGTTCCGACGAAGGGCACGCAGTGTTGGCGAAAATATTTAACTGTAATTATTTGCATGATATTGCAGCATTTGAAAATATTGATGGGAAAGAACAGAGATTGGCAACCGTGGGAAAAGATTTCCGATATGCGATGGAATTTGCCAATGAAGGTATAAAAACGATAGTTGATTTAATGAAAGAATCCCAAACTTCGCTTCCTTATATTCAAAAAGCCATGTTGAGTCACTATTTGGACTACGATATTATTAAGACGGCAAAAGAAGAAGATAGTGTTCATTGGATTGAAGACTTGACGATAATTAGTGCCTCAGACTGCAAAGATTGTCCGACGGTTGCACCGCGTAAAGAGCGGTATGATTTCCGTTATGAAACATCATCCGGAAATTTATATCTTCGAAAAATTTCATTGAATTAATTTTTAAGATGTATCCGCCCGGGGCTTCATTCTTTCCGGGTTGAAGATCGAACTTTGGTATTCCGGACCCAGATGTTTCCACGTCAAACATAGCTAGAGGCAGGAACGTCCGGGTACATTTTGACATATCAGGAAGTGATGTGATAGATTATCGTTATGGGTGAAGGTGGGGAGGTTCCGCAAGAAGTGTTGCCAATTGAGGAAAAAGCATCTGAGAAGGTGGGCTTGTTGGAGGATGTTTTGTGTTTACCTCCTGAAGTGGTTGGTCATATAGTAAATCAAACCGATTCGCGGGGACAGATTGTTGAAGCAAGGCAGGGTTTATACATGTTAACAAAAGAATTATTTGAGGAAGCAAATAGACAACTTGGTTCGCGTTTTGAAACAACTCCCGCGGAAAAGAGTCTGAAGCAGATTGCGACAGCACTGAGGGTATCGCAGGAGAAAGCCGGTTCTGAAAAAACGGCAGAACAAATGCGAGTCGATGGGACATTGACAGCTGATATCCAAGCTATCGTATTTAAAGGAACGACAATGAAAAATGCGCTGAACCACGTAAATGTCGATTTTCCAACTGTATTTGAACATAAAATAAACATTCAACGCGGAAAAGAATCGATGATAGGGTTACGGCATTCAGATACAGGCGAATTAATTAAAGAGGTACCGTTTGGAGATAAATTGCGGGTCATCATGGATGCGGAAGCCGCAAGGTAAAGGTTAATTCCCTGCTTTTTTTAAAGACTGTAACTTCTACTTATCAATTATTGCTATTGTTTATACCTCATAATTATAGTAGAATTGTCCTCTAGAATAGATTGGGGGTAATTGTGAGTGGCGAACAAAAAAATATTAAAAAGTAATGAAAAACCCTCCTCCACCAAGGCTTCCTCCTTTGTTAAAACTACGAAGGACAAGTCGGCGGGCGATGCAGGTAAAACGGCCTCTTCGGTTACGATGGAGGAGCTTCTTTCAAAATATTCCGGTACCTCTTTTGCCTTGAAACGGGGCGACCGCGTCAAGGGTATAGTTGTTGCGAAAGAACCGAAAAAGGTGATTGTTGATATCGGAGGCAAGGGGGAGGGAATAATCGCTGAGAAGGCTTTTCAGGAAGCCAGAGAGTTTATAAAGACACTCAAAGTCGGTGATGAGATTACGGCGATGGTTATTGTCGGTGAAACACCGGACGGATTTACAATTCTTTCGCTCCGCAGCGCGATGTATGATGCGATATGGTCAAGACTTCAAAATGCCAAAAAAGAAAAGAAACCGCTGGCGGTTATCGTTAGAAGTGTATCGTCATCCGGATTGACAGTTGATATCGAAGGGCAATACGGATTTATTCCCGCTTCCCAACTGGGTAAGGAAATACAGAAGGATGCCGAAAACCTCACAGGCAAACATCTCAAGGCTATAGTGATCGATCTTGACCGTAAAGAAAATAAGATTGTCCTTTCAGAAAAAGAGGTTTCTGAAGCAGAGGATATAAAACTTATTGCTCAGGCAATGGATAAGGTGAAGGAGGCGGAAGTCTACGAGGGGAAAGTAGTTGTTGTTGCAGGCTTTGGTGCCTTTGTTGCGATTGACGTCAAGGTCGGAAAAGATACGGTCCCCGTCGAAGGTTTGGTACACATATCGGAAGTCTCATGGGGTAAAACGGAAAATATCCGTGAGGACCTGAGAGAGGGCGACGTAGTTTCGGTAAAAGTTATAGGAAAAAAGGACGGAAAACTTTCGCTTTCGATAAAACAGGCTAAGGCAGATCCGTGGACAGCTGCGGGGAAGAAATATAAAAAAGATGAAAAATATAAAGGTACTGTTACCAAAGTTTCAGACTATGGCGTCTTTATCGCTCTTGAAGAGGGTGTGGAAGGGCTGGTTCACATAACAAAAGTACCGCCGGGAATGAGTCTCAAACCAAAAGATGTTGTCAATGTCGTTATCGAGGAAATTGATACAGAAAGCAAAAAAATATCCCTTGGATTGGTGTTGACCGCAAAGCCGTTGGGGTATAAATAGGATATTGGGATATTAGGATATTAGGGAAAAAAAGATATAAAGAGATTAAGATAATTAAGTTGATTAAGTTAACTCAGTTAATTAAGGTGATTGAGTTAATTGTGATACTAAGGTACTGGGAAATACAAAAAACAGAAAACAGGTAACAAATTGGTTAAGTAACTAAGACACCTTCATCAATAATTGACAAAACATTTTACATTGTGATATACGTACATAGTACGTATGGTATTAACTGAAATGGCTTTCGGGGTGGAAGAAGTAGAAGCAAGATTTTCCGGTCAGTTAAAGAAGCTTCTTGGAGTTGATGATATAAACAAAATGTTACCGTTTGCGATGATTCAGTGGGGTTTGTCAAAGACGGGTCCTGGTCCTGTTGTGGCAGCTGTAGTTATAAAAGAAGGGGAAACAAACTCCAAAAAATGGACTGGAGTAGTTAAAATTCCGGAAAAAGACCGCGGTTTGGTGGGTATTCAGAGAAAGCCCGGATTTTTTAGCTGGGAATATTCGGTTTATCCAATGTCGCCATCGCACTTTACACTGCAAACTAAAGGTGGATTATTAGCGAAAGGAGCGAGATTGTTTGTTGGTTTACCTCTTGAAATTCCGCGCGGAGCATCGGTTCCAGTATGGGGGAAAGCATTATTTACAATTAATGGAGTTGAAAAGTATTTTGCGCTAGTTGATTTTTGTAGTACAGGATCGAATAGAATTTCCACTACAGACACATGTAATACGGCAAGATGGCTTCTTGATGCGATAAATTCCAAAAAGGCAACCTCACCCTTTGCAAAAGAAGTGAGTTGATATTTTTATTTTTTTGTTTACTTCATTTTACACGCTCATTAAACAAAGGTCATAATTGAGGTATGTAAGAGATGCAAGTTCCGCCCGTATAGTATAATGCGGTAATGGGAAAATTATCATCACAATACATATGTCAGCAGTGTAATTACGAGTCTTCAAAATGGTATGGCCGGTGCCCGGAGTGCGGGAGTTGGAATACTGCTGTAGAAACCATTTCAGAGTATAAGAGCGGAAGAGCGGGAGAGTATAAGAAAACTGCAGGGGGCGCAAAACCGATAAAATTGGCGGAAATAAAAGATATCCAGACAAGAAGAACCCTGACAAAGATTCCGGAATTAGACCGCGTCTTGGGCGGAGGGATTGTGCCGGGGCAGGTGATTCTGATCGCAGGAGAACCCGGCATCGGGAAAAGTACGCTGCTGCTTCAGGTGGCGGAGAAGTTAACAGTTAATCAAGATATCAAGTTAACAGAGGTAATTAACGCGGACAATTCGGATGACTATGTAAGACCGAATAAGTTAACTAAGTTAACTCAATCAACTCAACCAACTCAGCCCCCTGTTCTTTATGTTTCCGGGGAGGAGTCTGTCGGACAAATTGCGATTAGAGCAAAAAGACTTGGGATAAGCAATAAGAATATACAACTTTTAGAGGAAACGGATATCGATTCGATAGCAAATACTATACACACCTTTAAAGACACGGTCTTGCAAGGGGTGATAGTGGATTCGATTCAGACGATGCAGACGGAGGATCTTTCGGGAATGGCAGGGAGTGTGGGACAGGTGAGGGAATGTGCATACCGGCTTGTAAAATTGGCCAAATCAACCGGCATTCCTGTTTTTATTGTTGGGCATGTGACCAAAGAGGGTACGATTGCAGGACCATCGGTTCTTATGCATATTGTCGATACCGTTTTGTGGTTTGAAGGTGATAAAACACTGCAGGTGAGACTGTTGCGGGCTGTAAAAAACCGTTTTGGTCCGACAGATGAAGTAGGGATTTTTTCCATGGGAGATGCAGGGCTTTCTTCCGAAGACCATCCCGAAAAGTTTTTCTTATCGGAAACAAATAAGGCGGTACCCGGATCGGTAGTGTCGTGTGTCATGAACGGTACCCGCCCATTGATGGTGGAAATACAAAGCTTAATTGTTCCCAGTAAACTGGCAATACCTCGCCGTGTTGCGCAAGGAATTGACTCAAAAAAGTTGGAACTTTTGCTGGCAGTCTTGTCCCGAAGATGCGGTCTTTCCATTTATGAATCGGATGTTTATGTCTCTGTAATGGGAGGGATAAACATCAAAAACGATCCGTCAATCGATCTGGCGGTTTGCATGTCTTTGGCATCGGGGTATTTTAATAAGCCGATGAGCCGAAAGACCGTCGTTTTTGGCGAAGTCGGACTATTGGGAGAAATAAGGGGGGTTGCCTTACAGGAGAAAAGAATTAAAGAGGCAAAAAGGTTGGGATTTGGAGATTTTGTAACAAGTGAGAGATTTGATTTTCTACAAAAGGGGATAAAGGAGATGTTCAAGTAGAACAGGTAGAATAAGTAGAACAAGAATATAAGAAAGTTATTGAGTGATTAAGTGATTAAGAGAACAGTAGATTGTATGTTGTATATGGTATATAGGAAAAAATAAAAAAATAAACAAGATAATTAAGTTGATTAAGTTAATTGGGCTAATTTGGTGATAAAGAGGAAAAATTGAAATTGGCAGAATAGGTCTAAAGGTAAACCGGGAAGTGTCGGAATATGGAAGAAATTAAAGAACCAATCGGTCAGGGAAATATATCGGTTGTTTCCGAAGCAAAAGACAGATATAAACCGGAAAAGAATGAGGACAGGTATTTGATATTACCGATAAACGGAGGCGTTTGCTTAAGTGTGATTGATGGTGTTGGTGGACAAAATGAAGGGGGAGCTGCAGCCCAATGTCTGGCAGATGTGGTCAAACAGGGGATGATGGATAATTCTTCATTTGAAGACATTCAAAGAAACGCATCCGGGATGATAAAGGAGAAAACCGGCGGGCGCAGTTCGGGTGCAACATATGTGGCTGCGGTAATCAGAAATTCCAAACTGACAACATATCAGGCCGGAGATTGCCGGTGTATAGTTGTAAGAGATGGATCTGTCTTGTTTGCTACAAGAGACGAATCGGTCATGAACCGAGTGGAAAATGTTGTGACGGGACATAATCATGGAAAAACTACAAAGAGTCATGAAATTACACTTCAAAAAGATGATATCGTGATTCTCACTTCGGATGGAATCACCGACAATCTTCTTGAACAGTCGTATTTTGACTTTGAAGATGAGTATCATCATCGGAGAACTGTTGTATCAAGAGCTTATGAAGCGTTGTCTATGAGGCAAGATGAGGAAAACAAAAAGCTGGCACAATTGACAGATCGGAAATCAGCGGATGCGGTTGTTAATAATATTATCAATCAAGTAAGAATTAACAAACACGATCAATCTGGTTTCAAACATGACGACCGCACACTTTTGGTGTATGTTCACCAATGAACCCACCGAGTTTTGATCATTAAATCTTAACGAGTTGAGTTATCAACGAGTTTTGATTTGAGAAATCTTAACGAGTTGAGTTATCAACGAGTTTTGATTTGAGAAATCTTAACGAGT
>CAZAUT010000021.1:0-14436 GCA_964488535.1 uncultured Gammaproteobacteria bacterium | reverse complement strand
TGAGTTATCAACGAGTTATCCACAATCCTTTTTCTACCCGTATAATCACCGAAAAAAAGCTTCATTATTATCGATATCAACAATATAGGATATATAGTAAAATCAATACTATTTACTATAGGAATTGACAAAAACCCGAAGAGGGATTATGCTAGCACAGGGTCGGAAATAGAGAGAAAAAATAAAGAGCTTTCCAAGTTTTGCTGAAGAAACGATCCGGGAAAAGGCTTTCCGGCGATATATCGCTAAAAGCAAAAGAGCATTACTATCGATAGTCCCGACAAATATCGGGAGTAGCACGAGTAGCAATGCTCTTTAAGATATCTTTGTTTCGGATGGAAGTTGAATTCCAAGAAACAAAATCAAGAAAGCGAAAAATGTAAAAGATGTCGCTTTCAAGAATCAGAGTAGTAGTTTTTGTAAAGAAAATCAAGGGGTGTTTATTGTGGCATGTTAAAAAAATTAAAATCGCATATTTAGGTTGAAAGTTGTATATGGTGCGCCCCATACAAAGCTCGCTTCTCCCGAGGTCTGCAGCCTCGCGTCGAAGTGTCGCTTGTACGGGGTAAAGGTGAAGTGTTGGGCCCCGAACGGACGCGATTTGTTAGCCTTGTGGAGGGGTGGAGTGTTGGGCAGGCGTTCTACCCCTTCATTAGGAGAATAAAAGTGGCGTCCTACGGGGCAGGCAGGCGAAGCCGAGTTTGACTCGGCGTTCTACCCGCTCCTTAAGTGCAAAAAGATTCTTTATACGTGCCGTTATACCCGCCCCTTGAGGTAACTTGTGCGATTTTTAAAAGGTAGTTTTATTGCAACATGGCTTTAGACGTTAAAAGATTTTTTGGTGAAGGCATTTGTCATTATGTCAATAGAGTAATACAAGTTGAAGAAGTGTGGGGAAGAACTCTTTCTAAACCTCTTAACCGCGAAGTGTATTGCAAAACAATATGTCCCAAAAGACATCTACTTAACTCCGTTGATAGTGATGCACTGAGTAAGCCAATTAAGGCAAATTTCCAAAACAAGGGTTTGGAAGGTGATGAAAAAGACAGGTGGATGTATGACGTAGTTTCGTGTCCCGTTGCCGAAGCGGTAAAGTAATCGTTTTGATGAAATATGAAAGAAAAACAAGGAATGAATAAAACAAGTAGTGCTTATTGCCATTGTGTGGGGGGTGGCACGGAGCAAGAGATCGAAATTTTAGAAGAGATATCACCGAAGAATGATCATTCCTATATGTGTGCGACCATATGCAAAGCAGGAAGGGAAGGAAGAGATGTTGTTTTAATGATTAATAAAGAGAGCATGTCCCCCGTTTCATTTATAGTTGTTTCTTGTGACGGGAAGGATGTTTCTCCACCTTTAAAAACCTAAAATACATTTCAAATAAGTCAATTGACTTGATTATTGCCTCATTGATTCAATATAAAGATTGTAGTTTTACTCCAAGTTGTGCAATAATATTGGGTAATGAAGAAAATATTGACTTTCTTTTCGGCCGTTTTTTTTCTTCTTGTTTTTTTTACTCCTTTGAATGCTCAGGACATCCCTACAGGAAAGTTTAAGGGGGATTACTATAACGGCGTAAATTTTGACACATTAGTTTTTACGAGGGAAGATGTGGTAGTTAATTTTGATTGGTGGAGAGGATCGCCGGGTCCGGGAGTGGCAAGAGATAATTTTTCTGTCCGTTGGCAGGGGGACATTGAGTTTACTGCAGGGGATTGGGAATTTTGGGCAAAATCCGATGACGGTGTCAGAATTTTTGTCGATGGAGGGAGTGTAATCGATTCGTGGAAGATTCAAAGCGGGGCTGTATTCAAGTCGGTTAAAAATCTAAGCGCGGGCAAGCATAGGATTGTGATTGAATACTTTGAAAAAGATACCTGGGCTGCGGTACATATATCCTGGAAAAAACTTACTCCTGCAGTAACTGCTGTTCCTACATCATCTGCTCGTACAACACCGGGAGTAGTCGGGCCGACACCTCCGCCTTTGTACGGCGGTTTGTATGTGTCAAGCTGTGAGGAACTGAAAGCCAACCCGTTGGCCGGCGAAGCGCCTTTGGAAGTTGAATTTTCGGGAGCCGGATACGATCCTTATGGTGAGATTCAGAATTATATTTTTAACTTCGGTGACGGAACCGCCGGTGCGAAAGTGACACAGGAGGACTCATATGCAAGTTATATTTACGAAAAACCCGGCAATTACGCGGTTACCTTAACTATAAAAGACAGTAAAGGGAACTTGCGGACGTCGGATGTGTGTAAAATTGAGGTATCTGTCGGAGGCTATTACAAAGAGGGGGTTGGCGGGTATGCCGAGCCGACAGTTTACCCCGCAACAGCCTCGAGTCTGCCGAAAACGGGGATTTTCGATGAATCACTGTCGCTTCTTCTTTTAACAATCCCCATGGCTATCTTCGGGTTACTTCTGAACAGGAAATTCTCCAAATTGTAGAGAATCACGATACTACGATATTAGGATACTATGATATTAGGAGAAAAACGGAGTAACGGAAGCTTGGTTGGACAGCGTATCGGATAAAAAGTATGTCAGAAATACTGTGAAACAGTTATATTAGTGAAACCGGTTTACCGGCAATCCTGTACACCGAATCGCTATCTTACTGATTTGCCGATTTTCTGACACACTGTTGACCCGTTCGAATTTAACCATTTAACCATTTTTACTCTTTTACCTTTTCACTCCTTTACCCTAATATTTAAATATGACAAGTGCACGGGAGTTTATTAAAAAGTGGGAAGAAAGGGAGGGAAAAAAAGTATCAGGTATCAAATATCAAGTATCAAGTGAAGAACAAAAAAAAGAAAATGAACAAACAAATACCAACGAATTTCAGTACATAAAAATTTCTAAAGATGAAAATCATGGAGGGGAAATAAGGGCGGAGGATGTTGTTAAGGAGCAGAAAAGAATTAAAGCACGAAATACAGGACGAAAAGTCTTAAAGCACAGCGGAACACTAATATTTTGGCTTTCTTTAGTTTTAACTTTTATTATTTTACTTCCGTATGCAGGGATTGGGTCCGAAAAGCGTCTTTTGGAAGGAACCGGCGTACCAACGGTACAAGTAAAGAATGAAGAAATTGAGGCTAAGGTTATCAAGGAAGCGGAAGCACTGGGATTAGATGCGAGATTCTCGTTATATGTTCCGAAAATTAACGCCAGGGCGAAGATTATCGAAAACGTCGACATGGAAGTCCAGTCGGAATACCTCAAAGCCCTTAAGGACGGTGTGGCGCACGGTAAGGGTACCAATTTTCCCGGACACGGCAAAAATATATTTCTTTTTTCCCATTCGGTGTCTGCCCCCGAATATATAAAAGCATACAATGCGGTCTTCTACGACCTGTCGGAAATGAGCATCGGTGACGAAGTCATTGTATATTTTTCGGGTGTGAAGTATGTCTACTCAGTATCACAGGTTATGACCGTATCCCCGGCCGACGTTTCATTTTTGACAAAGGATTTTGGAGGGGAAACGCTCATTCTTCAGACGTGCGATCCCCCGGGTACCACATTGCGCAGGTTATTGGTAATTGCCGGATTGACAAAGTAGCAATTGGAAAAGAAAAGTCAATCTTATGAATTGGGTACCCGACTAGTCCAGCATTGCATGGTGCTGGGCCGGGTACCACATTGCGCAGGTTATTGGTAATTGCCGGATTGACAAAGTAGCAATTGGAAAAGAAAAGTCAATCTTATGAATTGGGTACCCGACTAGTCCAGCATTGCATGGTGCTGGGCCGGGTACCACATTGCGCAGGTTATTGGTAATTGCCGGATTGACAAAGTAGCACTAGGGGAAAGTATATTGTAGGTGGTATATAGGGAAAAAATGCGCGTAGTATGTAGGATGTAGAATGGAGTATGGGGAAGAGAAAATATGTATAAAGTATTATGTATAACGTATGATAGAAAAGGCAACTAGGCACTAGCAACTAGGCACTGGGGGAAGGATATTGGGATATTACGATATTACGATACTAGGATACTAGGAGAGAAAGTATATTGTATGTTGTATATGGTATATAGGGAAATAAATACAAATTTCTCTCCGAGCCGGAGGCAAATATGTACCAATATATACAAATTCCCAATTGAAAATTGGTGTTCATTGGTGCACATTGGTGTACATTGGAAATTTTAATCTAACTAACTTCCTCTACATTGACAGGAGAAATTTGTATATAATGAATAAAGCGACCCCGTCGCCGGTCTAACATGTTGGCTGACGTTTTATACAACCCTCAAATACTTGAAGCAATCCGCGAATTGACTGCCGTTGAATACGGAAACAGGATAATTCAATCCCTCATCTATATTGGAATCGCTTTGTCTGCACTGGCGTTTGCAACACTTTTTATTATCGGCGGTATTCAATACATAACCTCAAGCGGTGACAAAGGAAAGCTCGAAAGTGCGAGGAATAAAATCGTCAATGCGATTACGGGATTTATTGTACTTCTTCTGTTGTGGTTTGTACTGCGGATGATAAGTTTGATATTCGGTGTCAAGATCGGAGACCTTGGCGTTCCGGGTGCAAGCCCGTACCCGTCGATTCCGCCACCTGAAGGATTTTGTATGTGGACGCCAAACGGGTGCGAATGCGTCTGCGAGCCGGGATATATTCCGGATGACGGGTGTTCCGTTAACGGGAGTGTATGTACAGGAACGTGTTACTGCCTTAATCCCATTAGTCCGAGCCCGACGCCTGAACCGACTGTTGTGGTGGTAAATCCGGCTACCGGATTGTCGTGTGAGGAAATATGTAACCCAGCAGTTCCCACACCTGAATGGGTACCTACCTGGTGCGGGTCGATCGGAGTTGATATGAATGCGGTTGAAGGAACTGCCTACGAAGATGCATGTCTTTCCGAGAATTATATTTGGAGGGACCAGTGTTCACAAGTAATGGACGACATTGGAATTTCGTGTAATGGGATTCCTGCCGAGTGGACGAATTGCCGATGTACAAACGGAAGTATCAACCAATCGGTGTGGGGATTGGATGGCGGTCAGGCTTTGGGTTACTCAAGAGACCCTTCCATAATGTCGCCCATGGACGTTCCGGAAAGGGACCATTATGCCGGTTTCCCTGATTATGAAAATGCAGATTGTTATTACAATGACAATGACTGGTGCGGGAGTTTTCCGGCAGTGGTAAATGGAAGTACAACTTTTGAACGCGTGGAGGTTCAGTCGGATGTTTTATTGCCCGATGCGGGGACATGCGGAAGAATTTTATTTTCTCTCTGGGGATACAGAAACGGACAGTATGAGGGATACGGAAAGTATGTACCCATAAATTGCGGACAGAACACAAGTATTCCTGTTGGAGCACCGATTGACAACGACTCGGGCTGCAGCGGATGGCTTTGGGCGGATAACGACCGGTGGTGTGGGCCGTTGTATTCTTTCGGCCCTCTTGTTAAGGGTGACTGCGGAGGAGGTGTTGGTTTTTGTGCATGTACATGTCCGAGCGATTATCACGATGTTTCAAATAATTGCGAGACAATTATTGGATCCTGTAACGGTTCATGCGAGTGTGCACCCGATGATGGAGGCTCGGGTGCGATTCTGGAAACACCGGCTGCCCAGTCTCAGGTGTTGCTGCCAAACATGAATATACCCTTTGAATTAAGCGGTGCATGGCAGATTTCATGCGGTGCAGTTGCCACATCAGTTTGGGGATATAACTCAGACCCGTCGGGATATGAAGGGTATATTACTTATGCCCCTATAAGATGTAACGATGGGCAGCCGTTGTTTGATAAATCGGTATGTGCTGAAGACCAAAAATGGTGCGGTCCGTATACTGTTTTTGGCCAGGGTACGGGTTTGACAATTCCCGTTGCGCAATCCGAAGTCTTTCTTCCTGAAGCAAGTCTTGATTTTACAGGTTCGGGGTGCGGAATGGTTGCCCAATCTATATGGGGTAAATTTGCAGACGGTACCACCGGAGGATTCTCTACCTATGCTCCGGTTGATTGTTCAAGCGGAATTCCGAACTACAGCTCTTCAGAATGTTATTATCATCCGGGAGATAAATGGTGCAACGTCGGCCAGTATGGACTGCCGGGGCCTTCAGGTGCTTTTAGTGACATTACGGCCCAATCGGAAGTTGAACTTCCGCTCTTATCTTATTGATCTTTTAGGAGGGATTATGCAAGTAAGATTTGCAAATTACAAGAAAGTTTATCTGATTCTGGGGGCTTTTATTGTTTTTATAATCGGGCTTTATATCGCGTCCGAAATTTTCAGCAGAAACAAAAAAGAAAGCGGACCACAGGTGATAAACAGCGGGATTTACCCGCAATCTAAAAGCGGTGCAAGTCAAGGAGGGGCAGGCTCGCAGGAACTGACGACCGTTATTGAATTTCTAAAAAAGAAGTCGGATATTTTGATCAGTTCACTGCTAAACTCAGACGTATCATACCGGAATGATCCTGTTTTTCAAAACATCAATGAAAAAGCCGTTTTCGGCGACCTTTTGCAACAGCTTTCGCAATATGAAAAACCGGTAAAAACAGAACTCGAAAGGTCGTATTCTGATCCCAATGGAAATTCGGCAGCCGTTTATCTCAGGGTCTACGGGAGCAATAAGCTACCCGGGAAAGTGTTGGAATTTATATATTCCCACGACGATGTGGGAGGCTGGAAATTGTCGAAGGTGAAGATACGGGGATATTAGGAGGGAAAGTATATTGTATGTTGTATATGGTATATAGGGAGAAAATGTATTACGTATTATGTATAACGTATTATGGGGGGAGGGGAAGGGAGTGGAATGTTTGGGTGTTTGGAAAAAATTCCGCCCGTTGACAACGGTGAGGGATGTATATAGAATAAGGGTGGATTTGGAACGTGTTTGCTTCTTTAGTCGTTTGGCTTCCAAGCTTATATAAAATGGAACTTTTTGTTTATGGCGAATAAAACTACCAACGAGCCCGAGGTGTCTTCCGTTGTTGATTCACTGCAGCCGGATGCTGCGTCAATTGTCGGCGAGAAACCGCTCGATGCTGCCAATTATACGATGCCCGATAACGGCTACTCCTACGAGAGAATTATTCCCGATGCGAATCTTCCGACGGAATTTGTCCAGGGAGTACTTGATATTGCCAATGAAGGATCGGGTTTATTGCGTCCGAGCTTTGCTTCGTCCACACGCGATGTTTACATTTCTTCCTCTCAGATAAGACGTTTTAATCTCCGTGTCGGTGATATGGTCGGAGGCCAGGCCAGAAGCCCAAAGGAAAACGAACGCTACTGGGGTCTTCTGAAGGTTGAAAAAATAAACGGTGTGAACGCCGACGAAATGAAAGAAAGACCCGAATTCGATTCGATGACGGCAATATACCCGGACCAGAGAATAAATCTGACGACAGGGGCAGAACCTTTGACGACGAGAGTGATAGATCTTATTTCACCCATCGGTTTCGGCCAAAGAGGGCTTATCGTTTCGCCCCCCAAGGCAGGGAAGACTTGGCTTTTGAAAGATATTATTGCAGGAATTGGCAAAAACTATCCGGAACAACAAGAAATAAAAAACAAAAAACAGGAAACAGATAAGATTTCGGTTCATTTGATGGCGGTATTGATAGGAGAACGTCCCGAGGAGGTTACCGATATTAAAAAAGTAATGAATGAAGTAACCGGAGGACTTGGCGAGGTTGCGGCCTCCAATTTTGATGAATCTCCCGATGCACAGACGAGAGTTGGAGAGTTGGCTCTTGAACGGGCAAGAAGAATGGTTGAAATGGGTGCCAATGTTGTTATTGTTTTGGACTCGATCACAAGAATGGCCAGAGCTTACAACCTGGCACTCCCGACATCCGGAAGAACTCTTTCGGGCGGATTTGATCCGGTAGCACTTTTCCCTGCGAAGAAATTTTTCGGCGCTGCAAGGAAAATTGAAAACGAAGGTTCATTGACAATTATCGGAACTTGTCTTGTGGATACGGGTTCAAGAATGGATGATCTGATATACGAGGAATTTAAAGGTACAGGAAACATGGAACTTCATCTTGACCGCCGTTTGGCGGACAGAAGAATATTTCCGGCGATAAACGTAACAAGAAGCGGGACGAGGCAGGAAGAGCTCCTCTATGGAAAAGACGTTTTGCAGAAGATATATACATTAAGACGGATGCTTGATATGGTCTCCGAAGACGAAAGAACGGAAACCCTTCTTGAACGGTTGAGAAAAACCGACTCCAACGATGACTTCCTGAAGAATTTGGCGATAGGATAACTGTTACATGTATAACGTATCATGAATAAAGTATAACGTATCATGTATTGAATATTACGGGATGAATATTAAACATTAAACATGTTGTGTTCCGTGTGGTACAATTGACTTTCGCAGGGTATGGTGAAGATCGAAAAAGTTAAACGGATTGCTGTCGGGGTGGTGAGTGTAGCAAAAACGGTTCGGGAAGATTTGCACGATGCCACAAAAGATATACCGCTTTTTGCCGGTGACTTAAGGATTTACATAATTAACCGGACAAACGCTGTTTTGGACAGGCTCTTTTTGGGTAAAAGCGCCGTTGTAACGGTTCTTTATAAAAAACGCGGTAAATATTCCAGGCCTTTATCACATATCGGAATAAGCGCCCTCGGAGGGCTTTCGATAGTGATTGCTCCGGTTGTAGCACAGGAATTTCCCGGAAGAACTGTGGACCCGTGGAGTATTCCCCAAAGCAGTATGTCGGTTTCCGCGTCAACCCAGGAAACTGCGATAGCAACGGATTTTTCGGAAGATGTCCGTGGAGAGATCGTTGAGTACAAAGTACAGAAAGGCGATACAATAAGTAGTATCTCGGAGAAATATGGTGTATCGGCTGAAACGATCAGGTGGCAAAATAATTTAAGCGAGAAAGCGACAATTAAGGAAGGGCAGGTGCTTCAAATTCTTCCGGTGACCGGTGTTGCACATACGGTCAAAAAAGGCGATACCGTCTATTCGATTGCTAAAAAATATGATGTCGATCCACAGGGTATTGTAAACTATCCTTTTAATTCTTTCACCAATGATGAAACTTTCCAGCTGGCGATCGGACAGGTGGTTATTGTACCCGACGGTGCTAAACCGGCAGATGTTCTTGCTCCCGCACCCGTCAGAATAAGACAGACTACGCCCGATGCAGGAACGATTGCAGGGTCAGGGACATTTGTCTGGCCGGCTGCAGGAACGATCACACAGCGTTTCGTCTGGTACCACAAAGGACTTGATATCGCAAACAAAGCTGCACCCGACGTTCTGGCTGCCGATTCCGGAAAAGTAATTGTTGCCGGATGGCCGGATGCCTACGGCTATGGTAACAGGGTTGTCATTGACCATGGAAACGGATACAGAACGCTTTATGCGCATCTTTCGAAGATATATGTCCTTCCCGGACAGGGTATATCAAGAGGAGCTGCCGTCGGAAAAATGGGATCGACGGGAAGATCGACAGGAACGCATCTTCATTTTGAAGTGATAGTAAACGGTGTACACATTAATCCGCTGGGAGTGCTGTAGGGGATACTGTATAACGTATCATGTATAACGTATTATGGGAGAAGGGAAAGGGGAAGATACGGGGATATTAGGATACGAGGATACTGGGATACTAAGAGGGAAAGTATATTGTATGTTGTATATGGTATATAGGGAGAAAATGTATTACGTATTATGTATAACGTATTATGGGGGGAGGGGAAGGGGAAAAAGATATTTAGATATAAAGATATAAACAGATTAAGTTAAATTATTTTCAATATCTTAATTTTCAATTTACTCACCGAGTAGGAGACTCTTTGAGTCGGAGACTATTTAATTTACCATTGAAATATTGATCAATTGAAAAATCAATTGAATATTGAAAATCAGAATATTGACAATATTACCAAGTAACCAAGTAACAAAGTAACTCTCCGGGTCAGACCGCCGATGCAAAAGTACGTCTAATGTGATGCAGACTATTTGGGACGGCGACCAACTAACCAATCAGACTTACGGAGTTGGGGATACCGGAGGAGTGGGTGTTGTTTCTGAGCTCCCTTCTTCAGTGATTGGGGCTTCAGGCGGTTCGGATCCTTCAGGTAAATCGACTTTAGGTTGGATTGCGGGAGTCGGGACAACCGGCGGAACAAGCTCTTCCGACGGAGCGGGAACTTCGGCAGATTTTTTCTTGCTCTGGAAATCCTCAAGAGCTTTTTTGGCAACTTCATAGTCTTTTGAATCCGGCGAGAGCAGTCCAAGGACAAGTCCCATCTGTGTTATTGCCGGATCGTACTTGCCTTGTTCTTTGTAGGCATAAGCAAGGTTAAAATGCGAGTTGGCAAGGTCCGGTTTTGACGTGACCGCCAATTCGAACACCCTTACTGCCGTTTCATAGTTTTTGGCTCCGTAATAAAGACCTCCAAGAGTAACTCTCAGCTGCGGATTGATGGGATCAAGGGCAACTGCCTGCTGATAAGCCTGAGCTGCGTAGGCATCGGCACCGTTTGCCAGAGGAATTATGCTTTGGTAAGTCCTTCCAAGGACTTCCCAATTTTGCGAACGGAGAGGGTTCAAGGCAACGCTTGCCTTTGCTTCGGAGATGGATGCCTGAATAAGCTGACTAATTGTAGTCCTGTCGGCATCAGTGAGATCTTTCTTTCTTGCGGTCGCATCGGCGAGAATAAGATTTATGCGTGAGAATGTCGAACGGTACCTGTCAACCCGGGGATTAAGAGTGACGGAGTTACGCATATTATTAAAAGTTGCCTGCGCATCGTTTGCCAGGAGAGATTCGAGCGCTGATTTATAGTAAAACTCGGCTCTGACTATGTTAAACGTTCTGTAGGCAACAAATACGGACAGACCGATCAACGGCAGAAAGACCAGAAGGGGAAATATTCTTGATGAAGTCAGATTATGACTTCCGTCGTCTTTGATATTCTGGACAGACAGGTTGACGGAAGCGGGATGTGTTTTTGCCGAAAGTGAAAGAAGGATGAATATTAATATAGTGATAAAAACGGTTGCCGGAAAGAAAAGAAGGATGAGAAAAAGCAGCGCAAAGGAAAGTATCGGAAGGATCGATTCCGCGCCCCAGTTGACCAGTTTATTTTCCCTGATCTGTTTTTTGGCGTCCTTGAAAAATATCCAGAAAAGAAGAATATATGAAGACAGTCCAAAAAGACCGGTTTCGGTAAAAAGAGTGAAGAGGAAGTTTGATGCAGTCGAGTACTTGACGTTCCAGACGGGAGTTGAGTTAAAGGCCAATGATCTGAAGCGGTTGAAGGCAGTCATATAGTTTCCCGGACCGACCCCGAAAATCGGGCTTGCCTTAAGAGCGTCTATGGAAATTTCCCAGGAAATTGCGTGGCTCGGAAACCTCGGCGAGGAAGGTTTTCCGGGAAGCATCTGATAAACGCTGAGGGAAAGTCCTGCGGTCAGCAAAAGAGAAACAAAAATGTATACAATCCTGTTTTTTATCTCCTTTGAGGAAATAACCGAGGATACGCCAAGCGGGAGAATGCTCAAAAGAAAAATTGCCGACGGCAGATAACCCCCGTCGGGGGTATAGGTTCTTGCCTGCATAAAAGCGGGAAGCTGGGGGATTTTTGCGAATACCCCAAGATACGATAGAATCATAAAAAGCGAATAAACCGCTCCCGAAAGAACCAATGTCCTGGCTATCGGCGACTTGTCCTTCAGCTGGTTGATGATGAAATAAATCAAAACTCCGCCGACAACCGCCGTTGCGGTGCCGGGAAGAAGAACCGCCTCCATCTTGTTGGGGGTTCTGAATACGGCACTTGCAAGATAAGACGCCCCGACCAGAAGGACGGGTATGTCGTAAACACTTAATCTATATGACAATTTTCCGGTGACAATTGTTTTAAGTCCGATAATAATGACACCCGCCACACAAAAAAACACAGCCAGCAACAATTTTGTGATGGTGAAAGGGTTTGACGACACCGACATTACAAAGAAAGGAAGAACAAAAATAAATGCGATTGAAAGATACTTCTCAGCTTTATCAAATATTTTTTCCATTTGAATAGTAAAAAGTTGACAACGGTTTTTAGACAGAAAACATTAATCTTTTTCCAATATATTTTATCTGCTGAAGGGGTGTCAAGGGGCAAAAATGCGGGAATTTGTAATATAACAAATTATAAATCAGTATATAACAAATATAATTATTATTACAATATATAACAAATATACTCGTTATATAACATTTACGGAATGGGTGAGACTATTCTCGACGATGAAATCCAAAGAAAAAGAAGTACTGCATCGGCAACCATGACAAATGCGGAAAGAACATAAAGGAAAACATCCTTTTTTGGAGTGCTTTTTTTGTCGCTTTTAAGAATTGTATTAAGCCTTTTTTCAATATCTTCCTCTGAAAGAAGGTTGCTGTCTTTGTTTTGCAGTTTGATATTTGGAAGAAGAAAATCCGCTCCGGTATGAAGGGAAAGATCGGGGGACGGAGTGTCCGTAACCGGCTGGGCCGGGGAAAGGGGCGCGGGGGGGGAAGTTTCGGGCATCGGTTCAGGTTTTTCCGAAATAGATGTGTCATAACGCTGGAAGGTATCGGAAAAAAAGGAATTGACGGAATCTTCGGGTTCGGGAATGGAAACGGGCGGAGCACTGCCGATTACCGGTTGGGGAATATCGGCGGATGGGGGTTTTGGGATGTCAGATTCCGAAAAAGAAGAAGAAATGCCGATTTTTGGAATATCGGCTGTCTCCGTGCGGCCTTCTGTTTTTCCAAGCTCTTCCTGCGTTCTTCTGACTGTTTCCTCGTCCCTTGTATACCGCTTGTTAAAAAGACCGTCGAGATCGTTTTGGGAATAGTAACGATGTCCGCCGGGGGAGCGCAGGGGAGTAATCCTGTCTCTTTTTTCCCAACGTCTTAAGGTGTCTATGGATACTCCGAGATATTCCGAGGCTTCACCGATACTGAAAAGTTTTCCCGAAGGAGTAGAATTTTGCATAGGTTTGTAAAGATTTATATACAAGAAAATTATATCGTTGTCCAGAGGGAAGAGGGGGAACTTAAGTAACTTAAGTTACTTAGGATTCTTAAGTGAGGAAAGATACTCTTTTCTTTTCCAGTACAGTTTTTCGGTGTATCCGCCTTCCTTGAGGTGTTTTGCTTCGAGTGATTTGATCTGCCGGTCCAAAAGAAAACTTGCCTGATGGCAAAGAGTCAGAAGAAGATTGACTTCTTCTTCGAGGTTTGAGGGGTTAAAGGCCTCTTTTAAGTTACTTAAGGAATTTAAGTTTCTTTGTTCCTCTAAGGTTCTTAAGGAACTTAAGGTTCTTACGAGGCGGGCACCAGTTGCCCGCCATTTTAAAACCCTTGGGTCGTCTTTCGCATACTGTTTCATTCCCCTTTGTCTTAAAAAATCCTCAAGGTCGCCAATGTCTTCTTCAAAAGAACCCTTTGAAGTTGAATACATCTTAATCGGGAGTTTTAAAGATGTTTGCATATCAATTGACGCTTCAACAATATTTTGCTTTCCGCTTCTTGCGGCGCCATCTATTTGTTCTTTCAGTTTCCAGCTTTTGATATTCCTTTCGGTGAAATCGACAGTCAGGTCGTAGATGACGACCGAGAACCAGTATGTGTAGAGTTTTTTGTATGGTTGCATGATTTCTTTTTTTTTGCTTAAGATTCTTAAGAATCTTAAGAAACTTAAGTGCCATTGTTTCTAACGAAACAGTGGCATAACCCCCCCTAAAACCTCACCGCACTGGCTTGGTTGTAGAGGGTGCGGATTTGGGAGGGAGAGAGGGCGAAGTTGAAAATTTTCAGATCGTCAATTTTGCCTTTGAAAATTCCTTCTCCGACACCTGTTCCACGGGTTCCGTATAGTTTTCCCAAAAGAAGCGGGAACAAATTCGTTTCGACGGTTGACGAGGAAAGAGCGGTTGTTCCCTGCAAAGACCCATTTACGTATAAATTCAAATTTGTGTCGGATTTGACAAGAGCGGCTTGGTGGAATCCCGTTGACCATGAGGATGTGGTTGATGAAACCTGATCACCGGCGTCGAGAACAAAAACATCACCATAACCAAGGGAAGGACGATACATCCCCGCATACAATTTCCCGTTATAAACAGCCAGGGAATTAATGGTATAATAAGATGAAGAATTGTCATAACTTATACTCCAACTTGATCCGTCAAAGGAAAAAACATCACCATAACTGGTGGTAGATCCATACATCCCCGCATACAATTTCCCGTTATAAACAGCCAGGGAATTGACGCCATAATAAGATGAAGAATCATCATAACTTATACTCCAACTTGATCCGTCAAAGGAAAAAACATCACCATAACCAACGGAAGCACGATACATCCCCGCATACAATTTCCCGTTATAAACAGCCAGGGAATTGACACCAGAATAA
>CAZAUT010000020.1:24052-30146 GCA_964488535.1 uncultured Gammaproteobacteria bacterium | reverse complement strand
GATCGACTATATCCTACAGAAAGGAGGTATGTCGAATATGTATCGAACTTCTACACCTTCTTCAAATACTTCAGGTAATAATGTAAAATTCATAACATGGATAAAAAGAAACCCCACTTTGACCCGGTTAATCCAAAGGTGAATTTTGTGGAGGAAGAGAAAAAACTTCTGAAATACTGGTATGAAAAGGGAATTGTCAAAAAATACCTCGAGAAAAACAAATCGTCCGAAAAATACTTCTCATTCCTTGACGGCCCCATTACAGCCAATAATCCGATGGGGGTTCATCACGCATGGGGTAGAACTTATAAAGATATCTGGCAGAGATATAAAAACATGCAAGGGTATAAGCAAAGATTCCAAAACGGCTTTGATTGCCAAGGGTTATGGGTTGAGGTCGAAGTTGAAAAGGAGTTGGGCTTTAAAAGCAAGAAAGACATTGACAACTACGGTGTGGCAAAATTTGTAGACAAGTGCAAGGAACGTGTAGATAAATACTCCAAAATCCAGACCGAGCAAACAATCCGCCTTGGAAACTTTATGGATTGGGACAATTCGTATTTCACGATGAGTGAAGATAACAACTACATGATCTGGCATTTTTTAAAAGTTTGCTTTGAGAAAGGGCTGATCTATAAAGGGAGTGACGTTGTTCCATGGTGTTTCCGCTGTGAAACGGCGATTTCGGAGCATGAAATACTAACCGAGGATTATAAAGACGTTACGCATATATCAATATATTTCCGTCTTCCGGTAAAGGATCGGGAGAATGAGTATCTGCTTGTTTGGACTACAACACCTTGGACGATACCGGCAAATATAGCCGTTGCAGTTGACTCAAAGAGTGATTATTCCCTAGTTTCTTATGAGGATAAAAAGTATTGGGTAATGGACACACTCATAAAGAGTGTATTTAAGGACAACTTCAAGATCGAAAAAACGGTTAAGGGTAAAGAGTTGGTGGGGTTACTATACGAAGCCCCTTTTGATGAATTACCAAGTAATGTTAAATTGTTCTGTGATAAATTGTTTCATACAGTTGTCGAAACGGATCAGCTCATCATGCCAATATCTGATACCGAGGGAACGGGACTGGTTCACTCATCAACGGGAACGGGCGCGGAAGATCACCGTTTAGGGGTTGAACTTGGCTTACCTGTAATGGCGGCAATACATGATAACGCCGATTATTTGCCTGATTTTGGATTTCTGTCAGGCAAGAACGCGAAAACAAACCCCGATTTAATAATTGATCATCTTAAAAGTTATCAAAACGGAAAATTCCTTTTTAAATTACTTCCCTATAAGCACAGATACCCCGCTTGCTGGAGGTGTAAGAGCGAACTTGTCTGGAAGTTGACCGACGAGTGGTATATCAAAATCGATCCCGTAAGGGAAAAAATGAAGATTATCGCTAAAAATATCAAATGGATACCAATGTTTGGAATGAAGCGCGAGCTCGATTGGCTTTCAAACATGCACGATTGGCTTATATCCAAAAAGAACCGATATTGGGGGCTTGCACTTCCTATTTGGGAGTGCAAATGCGGAAATTTTGAAGTTATCGGTTCGAAAGAGGAATTAAAAAGCCGTGCCATTAGCGGTTGGAAAGAATTTGAAGGCCACACTCCACACAAGCCATACATCGATGAAGTAAAAATTAAATGCAGTAAATGTAGTGCCACCATGTCGCGGGTTTCCGATGTTGGCAATCCTTGGCTTGATGCTGGTATTGTAGCTTTTTCGACAATTTCTAAGGATAACAAATCAAAACCGCTTTATTTGACCGACAGGAAAGAGTTTGAAAAGTGGTTTCCCGCCGACTTCATCACCGAGAGTTTCCCCGGGCAGTTCAAGAATTGGTTTTATTCCGTTCTTGCGATGAGCACTATTTTAGAAAATACAATTCCGTATAAGACTGTGCTTGGGTTTGCAACTCTTTTGGCCGAGGACGGAAGACCAATGCATAAAAGTTGGGGTAATTCAATAGAATTTAATGACGGAGCCGACAAAATGGGTGCCGATGTGATGAGATGGATTTACAGTAAACAAAATCCTGCCGACAACCTGCTTTTTGGTTATAAAACAGCAGACGAAAACAGAAGAAGCTTTCATTTAATGTTATGGAATGTTTATAATTTTTTTGTTACTTATGCCAATCTGGAAGGATGGAAATATGATGTTTTAAAAGGCTTTAGATTGACAAACCTTCTTGACGCATGGATTCTTGCAAGACTTGTTGAAACGGCCAATACCGTAACATCGGGTCTTGATAACTACGATGCATCCCTTTCGGCCAATGCTATAGAAAAATTTGTTTCCGATATGTCTCTTTGGTATGTAAGAAGATCGCGTGAACGTGTTGGTATTAATTCCGGAAATGCCAACGATAAAAATAATTTTTTTTCCGTTACATATATCATTCTGGTAAATATCAGTATAATGCTGGCTCCATTTACCCCCTTTATTGCCGATATGATATTTACAAATTTAACAAAACTGCCTTCAGTTCATTTAGCCGATTGGATTGATGAAAAAAAGATAAGCAGCTGGAAAAAGGCTTTAAAAGGAAAAGGACCTTTATTATTAATTCAGATGCAGTTGGTACGCCGGATAGTGGAGTTAGGACACTCAATAAGAAAGGATAAAATAATTCCTGTAAAACAACCGCTTTCGAAAATAAAAGTTTTTTCAAGTGAAGAAATCGACCCTCAAATGTACGGCCTTATCCTGTCGGAACTTAATGTTAAAGATATAATTTGGGAAAAGGCAAATGATTTTAAAGTTGAACTTGATACGGAAATTACACCGGAGCTTGAAGAGGAAGCCAGAACAAGGGAATTGATAAGAAGAATTCAGAATGAAAGAAAATTAAAAGCGGTAAATCTTTCAGATGAAATAGATGTTAAAAGCGAGTGGCTTCCGGGAAGTCCGTTGTTAATAGACATGATTAAAAAGAAAACACTGACAAATAGACTTGAAAAGTCGGATCTTTTCAGCATCTCGGTATATAACAAATAATTGTGAAACTTCTCTGCAAGCCGGCTGCTGCCGAACCATTGGTATTTTTATTTACTTTTATCCTTGTGCTGTTTGGGGTGTTTGTGCAAAATTCCCTTTCTCCTGAATTGTTTCCGCAGTATTATCTCTATATCGGTTTATCGATAGGGGTATTTTATTTGTTCTTTTTTATCGGTATTAATGTATTAAAATATTTTTCTACCTATTTATATATTCTCTCGATCGTCCTGCTTCTTCTGACATTGCTGATAGGCCAAGTTACAAGAGGAGCAATAAGATGGATTCCTATCGGCTCGTTTTCTTTTCAGGCTTCGGAAGTCATCAGACCTCTTCTTCTTCTTTCTTTTGCTTGGATGATGTCGAAAGATAATTCTTTCGACAGGTTAAAAATAATTATTCTTGCTTTGGTGCCGGTTATTTTAATTGCGGTTCAGCCTTCATTTGGTGTTGCTTTGTTGACGTTTGTTGGGCTTTTTTCAATAATTTTTTTAAAATATATAAAGGGAAAAACAGTCTTTGTAATTATACTTACTTCGGTACTTGTTCTTCCTTTGTTGTGGATGCTTCTTGCTCCTTATCAAAAAGAAAGATTGGTGGGTTTTCTGAATTACAAAAAAGATCCAAGAGGGGCGGGGTACAATACAATTCAATCAATAATATCAACAGGATCGGGAGGGCTGTTGGGAAGAGGATTCAAGCAGGGGTTTCAGACTCAGCTTAAATACCTTCCTGAAAAACACACAGATTTCGTATTTGCTGCGATTTCTGAAGAACTGGGCTTTGTCGGATCGGCCGGTGTTCTGATTTTACTCTTTGGTCTATTTTTTCGCATCCTGTTTTTAATAAAAAATTCGAATGACGAAACATTTGTCCTTTACGCGATATCACTGCTTATTATTTTTATTGTAGAATCTGCGATTAATATCGGTATGAATTTGGGTTTGCTACCGATTACTGGACTTCCTTTGCCATTTATTTCGGCTGGAGGTTCGTCGTTGATTTCGTCGATGGCATCAATCGGGCTTTTAATAAGTGCCAAAAGTAAGTAGCTCTTGTCTCATTATCGTTTTATGAGTAAAATAGCAAATTAAGTATGAAATACGCTGTTATAAAAATAGCAGGAAAACAATACAAAGTCGCCGAAGGGCAGGTTATTGATGCGGATAAGATTACGGGTGAGCCGGAAATTAAGACGCTCCTTCTAAACGACGAAGGAAAGGTATCTATCGGTAAGCCATATTTGGAAAAGGCATCCGTTAAAATAACCCTTGGAGAGGTTAAAAAAGGTAAAAAGATTGATGTTTTTAAGTACAAGGCAAAGTCAAGATATAGAAAACACATCGGCTTCAGACCTCAGTATTCTCCCGTTACAATTAACGCCATATCTTTGTAACCATATCTTATTATAACAATCTAGGACTTAATATAAACGCTTGACAAGCGTGAAAATATAAATTATATTGGCATATGTCTAAAAAGAAACAGGGTGGAAAACTTGTGCAGCAAAAAAGAACCCAGCCGAAATATTTGGGTGTAAAAGTACATGATGGAGAAATAGTAACTTCAGGAAGTATAATAGTACGGCAGCGCGGGACAAAAATTCTGGCGGGTGATGGAGTGAGAGTCGGAAGAGACCATACTCTTTTTGCCAAAATTGCAGGAAGGGTCAAATATAAAACAAGATTGGGAAGAAAAGTGGTAAGCGTGGGGTGAGTATAACGTATAACGCTACCTGTTACTTGTTACCCGTTACATCATACATGACACCCGATACTTGATACTTTTAAAGGTATGGTAGATGAAATTGTACAAATTCCAATTGATCAGCTTCAACCCAACCCGCTGCAACCGCGCGGATCGATTACTCCGGAAAGTTTGGTAGATTTGGTTGATTCAATTAAAGAACATGGAATTTTAGAACCGCTGGTAGTTGCCAAAACGCCGGCCGGTTACCAGATCATTGCAGGAGAACGAAGATGGCGTGCTTCAAAATTAGCCGGTATGACTCACGTTCCCGCAATTATCCGCGAAACTTCACCCAAGGGAATGTTGGAGATGGCTCTTGTAGAAAATGTACAAAGAATTGACCTCAATGTTTTGGATAGAGCAAAAGGTTTTGAACGCCTGATGACCGAGTTTTCTTTGTCTTCTTCGGAAATTGCCGTCCGGATTGGAAAATCCGTAGCTTATGTTTCAAACTCTATTCGATTATTAACACTCCCCGATGCGTTGAAGGACGGTCTTCTGTCTGGACTTATATCAGAAGGACATGCACGGGCTTTGGCAGCTATTGATGATCCGGATCTGATGGTTGAAGCTTATAAGATTATTCTTAAAGAATCAGGATCGGTGCGAAGAGCCGAAGAATTAGCAAGAAAAATGAAAGCAAAATCAAACCAGGATATGGTGCGTGCGAACGCAACACCCGTTACTATGAGAATAGTATCCGACGATATAGACAGAATGCAGGAAGAGATGACGCAAAAATTCTTTGCTCCTGTTGATCCGAATACAAAAAAGAAACTTACTTCAACCGTAAAATTAATCCGTTCTCTGAGAGAAACCAGAGTTCAGTTCATTTTTAAAGGAAATGTTGAAGACACGAATGCACGTCTTAATAAACTCTATAAATCGGTAATGAAGATAAAGATGCCTGCAAACTAAAGCTAGCTTCAGGAATTATCCCAATGGATTTTATCGGCCAGTAAATTAGCCACGCTTTGCCTGTTATTTCATTTTTTGATACAAATCCCCAATATCTTGAATCGGATGAAGATTCACGATTGTCACCGGAAACAAAATAAGAGCCGTTTGGGATAACTTTATTTGTATTATTATCCAGAAAAGATTTGCCTTTTGTAATAATTACAGGAGGGATATAGTTTTCGGATAATTTTTGGCCGTTTATATAATACGATCCGTCTTTTATTGAGATGGTTTCTCCAGGGAGCCCTATTATTCTTTTTATATATTCTTCTTCTTGAGATATGGGAGGTTTAAATACAACGACATCTCCTCTTTCGGGTTCTTTGAATCTATATGACAGTTTGTCTGTCAGAAGATACTGTCCGTC
>CAZAUT010000020.1:0-24042 GCA_964488535.1 uncultured Gammaproteobacteria bacterium | reverse complement strand
TCGTGGAAATTAGGTTCCATGGAACTTCCCTTGATTTTATGGGGTTGGAGAACAAGTAGATAAATAAAGAGAAAAATCGCAAATGCTGTCACAAAGACCTCCAGAATATCAAGAAAAAATTCTCCCAAACGCTTGAAAAACATACAAGATTAATAATAATACAGGAATTTATATAAAGGAAGCGGGAACAGGTATACAAATTAAGAATATAAAGGATTTCTAATATTTATCAAAAACTAATCGAATAATTTAAAATTATTTAAACAAAATATGAACAAGTAAGAAACGGAGAAAGAAGATTATTTAATTAATTTTCATTTTTTCAGCATTCCCCTTGCAGCCATTATACCGGTAGCTGCAGCCCCTGTAATGGTTCCGGATAAACCCGATGCATCTCCTGCTACATATACACCCGGAAGAGTAGTTTGCATGTCTTCTGATGTGGTGACTTTTGATGAACGGAATTTTACCTCAGGGGCATAGAGAAGTGTTGAACCATTGTTTATTCCGGGCATAACACTATCAAGTATTTCTAAACCTTCAATGATGTCAACGACAATTCTGTGGGGAAGTGCCATTGATATATCTCCGGGAGTGACATCGGTTAAAGTGGGTGTAACTATAGAATTGCTCAAACGGGACCACGTACTTCTTCTGGCTTTCTTTAGGTCGGCCAGTCTTTGAAGAATGGGTTTCCCTCCTCCTATTGTTGAAGTAAGCTGTGCGATTGATTCGGCATATGCTATCGAATTCTCTACAGGTTCGGTTAAATGAACTTCGGCAACAAAGGCAAAGTTTGAATTTTTCGATATATGATCGGAATACGAGTGACCGTTGACGCAAACGTAACCTTTATATGTTTCCATTGCCACAAATCCGTTTGGGCATGTACAAAAAGTTCGCATAATGTCATCGAACGTGGGGGTGCGAATTTTGAAAACTATCTCATAAAGAGCATCCGCATATCGTTTCATAACAGACTGGAGAAACTCAACCCTGACACCAACTTCAACCATATCGTATTGATATTTAATACCGTGTATTTTAGAAACATCCTGCAGCCATTTTGAGGAAATTCTTCCAGGAGACATCAGAACTTTCCCGGCAAGATAGCGGTTATTGTTTTCATCCAGAACCCCGATACATTTACCATTTTTCTCCAAAAGATCGCATATCTTCGTATTCATGATCAAAGCAACATCATTTTTCTTGAGGTATTCCTGCATCTTTTTTATAACAATATGCAGTTTATTGGTTCCGACGTGCTTTGCCCGTC
Organism: uncultured Gammaproteobacteria bacterium; assembly: GCA_964488535.1. Taxonomy (GTDB): domain Bacteria; phylum Patescibacteriota; class Microgenomatia; order UBA8517; family UBA8517; genus GWB1-38-13. The sequence continues at coordinate 22,766 of CAZAUT010000020.1, read as the reverse complement.
TGACGATAAGTTCCATCCCTTTTTTTTCGGCTTCCTCGACCATTTCTGCTACTTGTTTTTTGTTTTTAGGATACTCGGTACCGGATACACCAAATGTGGTAAATATATCATCAACATAATTAAGAATGATTTGATAATCATGCGGAGTAATAAGATGAAACGTTCTCTCGTGTGATAACTTTGGAGTAAACTGCAACTTTCCGTCGGAGTAAGTCCCAGCTCCGCCGAAACCGCTCATTACGTCACCGCTGCAGCGTTTTTCCAAAGGTGATCCCATGTCGATCATGGCAATATTCAGATTTTTTTGAGATTTCAGAAGTTCAATACATGCAAATATTCCTGCCGGACCGGCACCGACAATGATGATATCAAAACGTCTTTCTGACATACCAAAGATATAATATCAGTCAATACTTCAAAAGACAACGAGCCGGTGGTAAAATTCAAAGTTAAGTTAATTATAGTTATATATTCAGCAAAAAAGCTGCAGGCTTTTAAGAATTTCCATTAGGACCCGTAGCTCAGTGGTAGAGCGTTCGATTCACATTCGAAAGGCCGTTGGTTCGATACCAACCGGGTCCACACTTTAAGCAGTAATGAGTAATCAAAAAACGAAAATGTAAAGATTCGTAGTAAAATGTGACAAATAAGAAACTGATTATCTGCTCTTAACTTTTTCTCCACTCCCCCTTTTCAAATGTAACTATTTAGTGTTTAATTATACTAATTTATGGTAACTGATTCTCAAAGGTGGGATAATATTCACAAGAAGCTTCCCTTCGATCTGGCAAGACATTCGCAGTATGCCGAGTATTGTGAACCAAAATTTCCACGTTCTTCAAGTGTTTGTGATCTGGCGGGGGGGTTGGGGTATGATGCTTTATACTTTATCAATAAAGGACACAGTGTTGCTATACTAGATATATCGGATTACGCGTTAAAGAAAGCCAGAGAATCTGCCAATAAAATGGGTTTTTCAAAAAAACTTCTTGTAAAAAAAGTTGACCTTGGGGAAGGGGTAATACCACTAAAAAATAATTCAATTGACGTCGTTTTTTCAAGAATAGGATTTAACTATTTTCCGTACAAGGAAACAAGAATGCTTTTGGCCGAAAGCTACAGAATTTTAAACCTTGGCGGTAAAGCCTTTATTGCTTTTAAATCACCAGACGACGGGGAAGAATATAAATTTTTGAAAAATAATACTGTTGAAATGGAAAAAAATGTTTTTATTGAGGGAGAGCAAATAAGGAGCCGTTTTGACAGAGAACAGTTGGAGGAAATGCTTAAAGAGATTGGGATCTCGGATTATTCTGTAGATCCTTTTTTGGAAGAAAGAGAAACAATAAGAGATGAGTTTATGAAAGCTACAAAAAAGACTCTTTATCTCAACGAAGTCAAATTTAAGAAAATTTGATTATAACTCCAGGAAATATTTTTCTAAAGAAAGATCCGCATTATTTTCGCCGATGAAACGCATCCAGAGATATGGCGATTCAGTTCCGCAGCCTCCTTCCGATGTCGTCATTTCCCAGGGGTCATTTATCGAAAGCGGCCAACCGGAAGGATCTTGAAAAGAAAGTATGTTGCCATCCGGTGTTTTATAAGTACAGTAATGTTTTGGCGGTGCATCACTTTGCCCGGAAACCAGAGGCTGTGATTTTTGCAGAACATCTTCCCAGTCTGATGAAGATAACGTATTAAGCGAAGTGTCGGGGGTTTTATCTTTCAGAACACCGAGATGAAGGTGTATACCGCATCGCGGAGAGCAGCCTGTATTTCCCATTTTACCGATAATATCGCTAAAATTGACATCCTCACCAACACCTACATTAATCTGAGACATATGTGCATATAAAGTATAAAGGTTGTCATAGTGATGATCGATTATGACTACACATCCATAACTGTTTTTGGACGTCATGCATTTTCCATTACTGCTTGTATCGGAGACATATACAACCGTTCCGTCAGCAACAGGCAGAATGTCATAGTCGTCATTTTCGTGGTGATTTTTGTTTTTTAAAGGCCTAAAATCAGTTCCGTTGTGGCTGTCGTAGCAAGAGATCCCGACAGTGCCGGAAGGACAATCCTTTTTATTATAAATTACGGAAGTAAAAGGCTGAAACCTATTGCCGAGTTTGTTGTGATCGAACGATGCGGTCATTCTTTTCCAGAATGCAGTTCGAAATTCTTCATCCCCAGGACTCATTCGGTTTAAGTAATTGACAGGAAGATTAAAAAGGTTGTTGCCTAAGCTTCCTTTAACCAAAAAGTTGTCATATTTTACTGAATTTGTGTACCATTGGTTGTATTCGTCCAACGAACCAGAAGCATGCAAAAATATTCCAACCCCACCATCTAATATGGGTTCGGAGTCGTAACACTGAAGTAAAAGTGATCCATTCATAAAGAAATAAAAATTGTTTTCATGGGCTTCAATTTTTATTTTGTCTAAGACTCCCAACTCATTGTCATAAAATATGATTTTTTCGCATTTGCCATCACTTAAACCCCACATTTCTACTTTGGTCATGTAAAAATCTTGATACCATTTAAAAACGTATCCTTTGCGTGTGGGCCTGGAATAATCATAACGAAAAAGCAAAAACCTGTCAGGACCCGATAATCCGGTTACATCAACTTCAAGAGAATTTACTGTCCAATTTTGATTTGTTATGTAACTTAACGAAGAGTCTTCATTCGGGATTACTGTCGGTACCGTTACGAAATATTGATTATTGAGTACAAAAAAGGCGTTTGGGTTTAATACTTCGTTCCAACCAAATGGGACCCCATTAACAATATTATCAAACTGCTCATTCATCAATATCATTTCTGAGGCAAAGGTAAATGACGGAAATATTGCAAGAAAAAATAGCACGAGAGTAAACACAATGGTTACCTTCTTCATAATAAATGACTCATCATAACTTAATCATTTGTGTTATATTGATGTCAACAATGAAAATTAAAAAGATATTATTCTTTTGTCGATTGTATTATCCACATATTGGTGGAGTGGAAAAACAAGTGGGAGAACTGGGCAAACGGTTGGTAAAAAAAGGATATGAAGTTACAGTAATTACTGAAAAATACAATGATTTTCTTAAAAACAAAGAGTATAAAGACGGCGTTTTAATATTGCGATTTAAAGTTCCAAAGATTAAATATATCGGTTTGTTTTATATTTGGTATTGGTTGTTGAGGAATATATCAGTAATTAGAGAATCGGACATTGTTCATGCGCACAGCGTTTACATATGGTATTGGTTGTTTAGATTTCTTTTTCCAAAAAAACCTTCATATGTAACTTTTCATGGTTGGGAAGGGAAATATCCCATTCCTTTAAAAAATATTGTAATTCGCAAGATTGACGCCTTTTTTTCGAACAAAAACATAACAATTTCCGATTACGTTGAAAAATATTACGGAATAAAAGCAAATAAGTTGATGTATACATCCGTAGATTTACCAAAAGTCGCAACAAATAAAAGAAAGAATCTCAGGTCTTTGCTGTATGTTGGTAGACTTGATGAAGATACTGGAATTGTGAAAATATTAAAAATGCTAAGGTATATTAAAAAGAAAGGTATTAAAATACGTATGGATTTTTGTGGCGACGGCCCCTTGAGGAATAAATGCGAGAAGTTTGGTAAGGTGCATGGGTTTGTAAATCCTCACATCTTTTATCAGAAGGCTTTCATATGTTTATCTCCAGGTCACACTTCAATATTAGAGGCGTTTACTTATAAATGCTTGGTTGTTACTACTTACAACAATCCCGTAAAGAGAGACTACTTGAATATGACACCATTTAAAAACTGGATTATTCTTGAGAATGATCCAAAAAATATGGCAAATGTAATATTATCCTATTTAAAAAGACCATCCGAAGCCAACAAAAAGATTGAAAGAGCATATAATTGGGTAAAGAAACAAAATTGGGAAATGGGTCTAAAGATGTATTTGGACTTGTGGAAGCAAGACGATTGAAATATTAGCATAATAAGAAAAAGGGTCGTATGACACAAAAATTAAACAGAAAATATGCCACAATTACCATGTACGTGCACACGGTTATGGCAATTCCTATTGATTGTACGGATGGTACGTTTCAATTATTTTGTGACACCGCCAGTAGGGTGTAAAAATACTATGTCATATTGGGCGGTCGTATGAATTATAATGACTTTAGACAGACTGGATATACGATCCGGTATGCAAATGATTCGTAAATAAGATCAATCGGTCTTTATAAATGTAAAAAGATCATTTTTTGTTGCCTTTTCTTGTCATATGTTTCTTTGATCCTGTATACTTTATATTGATGGATAATTTTAAGGTAAAGGTAAAGAAAACGGTAAGTTTTACCGACACTTTAATTAAGGTTGTTACTTTCCTCTCGTTTATTCTTTTTGCCTCTACCTTTTATATTTATCATTACAAAGCTGGTGAAATATTCAAAAACCAATCCGCTTTATGTGATGCCGTATGGAGCCAAGGAATGACTGAAACAAATCCTTTAAAAAATCCTATTCACGAATCATTTTTAACGTTTAAAAATAATTGTTTCAATAATGCATCTTTGACAGCTAAGCTCTGGGGTCAAATAGCATTTATTGCCCTTGATATCACAATAATACTACCTGTTGTTTACTTCGGTGGCAAAAAGGTTGTCAGAGATTCTGCCGAAAAAATTAAGAAGACGTACTCTTTTATCTGATATAATTGAAAATATACCCTCCATCATATATCATGGGATTTAATGTCTTTCCTGTCCAGAATTTTTACACACTATTTTCTTCCGGGTTATTCCAACGATCAAAAGGCTAAGATTCTCCATAATCAGTCAATATTTGTACTGGTTTTATTCCTTGTTTTTGGACAGGTTTTTATAAACAACATTCCTCAACTTGGTATTAAGGTTTTAGGATTTGCGTCTCAAATATCGGTTGATGAAGTTATACGCCTGACTAACGAAAAAAGACTAACTACGGGTGTAGGATCGTTGTCATATAACGCTCAACTTGCTGCTGCAGCAAAAGCTAAAGGAGAGGATATGCTTTCCCGCGATTACTGGGCGCATGTTGCGCCGGACGGAACCCAACCGTGGAAATTTTTCACGGACGCGGGTTATAGGTATCAGTTTGCAGGAGAAAATTTGGCAAAAGATTTTTCAAACCCACAATCGGCTGTTGAAGCATGGATGGCTTCCCCTTCACACAAAGATAATCTGCTTTCTTCAAAGTACGATGAGATTGGTGTGGCGGTTGTGGAGGGTGATTTAAACGGTGTTGATACAACAATTATCGTTCAGCTGTTTGGCAAGAGATATAATTCCTCGATAGCATCGGTGACGACGAATGTATCAGCAAAAACGGATACTGTACGAAATGTTGCCGTATCCGTTACTCCAACCCTCATTCCTACACAAATTCCCACGCCGACAGCGGGTGTCGATAATGATGCAATTGCCGGTTCATATGAAATGACCAGAGGCAAACCCAACTCTTTTGAGATTCTTGTGACACCATTTGGCACAAAGAAGGGTTTTTCCGTATTTGCCACATCCGTACTTCTTATTTCTTTCGGGATTGACTCAATATATCTCTCAAAAAGAAAATTCTCTCGTGTAGGCGGGAGAACGTTGGCCCACATAGCCTTTCTTGGAATGATACTTGCAGTTGTAGTAATCGTTCAATCCGGGGATATTCTTCCCCCGGTAAGCGATGCGTTGAAATAGTTATTTAATTAAGTAATTTTTACGAATTTAAAAGGTTCAGCTATAATAAATCAATAAATGCCATATGTACAATAGATACCGTCTTACTCATTATCTTCCATTATTTGCAATCCTTTTTGCATCTGTGACAGGAATACTATTGTTTAAGTATGATGAAGAATTGAAAGTTTCATTAATTTCAGCAATGGGTATTTCGTATTTTGTGTGGGGTCTTGTTCATCATTATGTCAGTCACGATCTGAATATTGAGATAGTAATCGAATATTTTGCGGTTGCAGCATTTGGTGTAACAGCAGCAATAATTTTGTTGTTTTAGGATAATTTTTCCGGAGGTAAGCTTTTAAGAAAATTTGCAAAGTCCTTACCAATATCCGGCCTCTCCAAAGCAAAAAGAACTTGTGTTTGCATGTAGCGCAGAGGATCGCCTGTGGTCAGCCATTTACCTTCAATTTCGTGAACCAGAAATCTTGCACCTTTTTCATGCGCCATTGTAATTGCATCAACTAACCACAATTCACCGCTTTTTCCGGTATTTTTCTTCCGAATCTCTTTTATCGTTTTATTATCTAAAATAAACCTTCCGAAATCGGCCATATCGGATGGTGCTTTACCAATTTCGGGTTTTTCGACTATTCCCTCAAATTCGTTAGTACTTCCTTTAAATTTGATGATCCCATATCGGTCAACTTCGTTTGAAGGGACTCTTTGACCTGCAATAACGCCGTTACAGCTGCTGTTTTCGTAAATAGTGATCAATTGTTTAAGACACGGTGTGTTTGATATAACCATATCGTCCCCGAAAAGATATGCAATTGCCTCATCATCGTCAATCAAAGGAGAAGCAACCAAAAGAGGAGTTCCGTTTCCATACGGTAAATTTTTCTTTTGACGGACATAAACAAAGTTTGCCATTTGCGGAATGGCGCGGACCTTTTCCAGAAGATCGTTTTTACCTCCGGCATCAAGCATATGTTCGAGCTCAATATGATTGTCGAAATAATCCTCCATTATTCCCTGTCCGGAACGAGTAACAATAATAATATCCTCAATTCCTGAATCGACACACTCTTCAACGAGATAGTGAATAATGGGTTTGTCAATAATCGGAAGCATTTCTTTCGGCTGGTTTTTGGTGGCCGGAAGAAATCTTGTTCCATAACCTGCTGCAGCGATCACTGCCTTTTTTACTTTTTTGTTTATGTTTTTCACGGCAAGTGTAATTATAGCACAATAATTTGTAGTTGAAGTCAAGATATAGGTATAATAGCTCTGTAATGAGCAATACTTTTGTATTTACATCACAAAAAGGATTAAGTTTGGATATTGATTCTCTTGTTTCCCAGATCAGGGCATTTGTAAACGAAGATCCATCAAGTTTTTATTCATTGGTAATAGGAACCGACAGTCAGGCAAAAAAAAATAACGGAGTATCGGAAATAGATTTTGTAACGGCTGTAGTCATTTACAGAAAAGGCAAAGGAGCCAGGTATTTTTGGAGAAAGGAAAAAATGATTAAAAATCCGATATTACGCGAGAAGATCTATACCGAAACACTTTTGAGCCTCGCTGTGGCGGAGAAACTGGTGCCGAGTATCCGAAAATATATTTCACCATCCATATACGATCTCGAAGTACACATTGATGTCGGACCTCTTGGGGAAACCCGGACTATGATAAGAGAGGTGGTTGGATTGGTAACCGGAAATGGGTTTGTGGCTAAAACCAAACCCGACAGCTGGGGAGCTTCGAGCGTCGCCGATAAACATACTTAACGATGAATAGTTCGATCGGCCGACTCCGAGTTTCCTGTTTACTGTCTTATGTCTTTGGAGTAATATATTTTTCATGAAAGGAATTATTTTGGCGGGAGGAAAAGGTACCCGGCTTCGACCATTGACCAAAATTACCTGCAAACAATTACTTCCGGTCTATGACAAACCGATGATCTATTACCCTATAAACACTCTCGTTACATCCGGAATTAAGGATATTTTGATAATAATTGCTCCAGAATATTCAGGACAATTTTTGAATTTATTAGGTTCCGGAAAGGAATATGGTGCTCGTTTCAGCTATGCAATACAGGAGGAGCCAAGAGGTCTCGCTGACGCCTTTATTGTAGGGGAGGATTTTATTGATAACGACAATGTGACATTGATTTTAGGGGATAACATCTTTGAGAAAGATTTCTCCAAAGAGATAACATCTTTCAAATCCGGCGGTATGGTATTTGCTAAAAAAGTTTCCGATCCGCAGAGATTTGGGGTAGTGGAGTTTGATGAACATATGAATGCAACAAGGATTGTGGAAAAGCCGAAAGATCCCGTTAGTGACTACGCGGTGGTTGGACTTTATGTCTACGATAAAAATGCTGTTCAGTATGCGAAAGATCTGGATCCGTCTGACCGCGGGGAAATCGAAATAACCGATCTCAACAATATTTATTTAAAAAAAGGCAATCTGAAGGTAAATATTTTTGAAGGTCTTTGGGAAGATGCAGGGAGTTTTGAAAGTTTGTTGAGAGTGAGTAATTATATGGCGAACAAAAAATAGATATACTTTTTGAACTTAAAGCTGAAAAATCAAAACTCAAAACTTAATGATAAAATTTGCAAGTCATAATTTATCAATATGAAGCTTTTAGTAACCGGCGGGGCAGGATTTATAGGAAATAATTTTATACGTTACTGGCTGAAAAATCACTCAGACGACAAGGTTATTAACCTTGATAAACTTACTTATGCGGGACATCTGTCTTCTACAAGAGACTTCTCCTCCAATAAAAATTATACCTTCGTAAAGGGTGATATTTGTAATGGGAAAATTGTGGATAATGTAATGAAAAATATTGATATGGTTGTCCATTTTGCAGCTGAAAGCCATGTAGATCGGGCAATAAACGAACCATCGGTATTTATAACAACAAATATTACCGGAACATATACGTTGCTTGAATCTGCAGTAAAATGCGGGGTAAAGCGTTTTCATCATGTTTCGACGGATGAGGTATTTGGCTCGCTTGAGCTTAATACCGATGAAAAATTTGACGAAAATACCAATTACTTTCCAAGGAGTCCTTATTCTGCTAGCAAAGCAGCTTCCGATCATCTTGTCAGAAGTTATTTTTTAACATACGGCCTTCCCATTACAGTTACCAACTGCTCAAATAATTTTGGACCATTCCAGGACCCGGAGAAGTTTTTGCCGCGTATGATTACAAATCTGATAGAGGGAAAAGACCTTCCTATTTACGGAAAAGGATTGAATGTCCGTGATTGGCTTTATGTAGATGACCATGTAAGAGCGATCGAAACGGTATTGTTAAAGGGTAAGGTTGGTGAAACATATCTTATCGGAGGGATGACCGAAGATATAAATAATTTGGAGATAGTCCGTATGCTGCTCAAGTTATTCGGAAAGAACGATAATCTAATCAAATTTGTGAAGGATAGGAAAGGCCACGACATGCGTTACGCGGTATCATGGAAAAAAATCAACAAAAAACTTGGATGGAAACCAATGTATGATTTTGGTTTGTGGCTTGAAAAAACAGTTGATTGGTATAAAAATAATCAGTGGTGGTGGAAACCGCTGAAGAAAAAGGCGGAGAAATTTTATAACAAAACTGGACAACTATGAAAAAGTGTAAATATTTGGTATTTGGAGACGGTCAGGTCGCAGGTTTTATTCTTGATATTTTTAAAGATACTGTTGTTTCTTCCGCCGATGTTACAAAACCTGATGAAATTGAAAGAGATATAAAAAAATACCGGCCGGGTTTTTGCATCAATACCGCAGCAATGACTTCGCTTGAATGGTGTGAACTGAACAAGCTGAAGGCGTTTGAAATAAACACTCTCGGAGCGCTTAATGTATGGAGCGCATGCCAAAAGTACAATCTTTTTCTATGCCATTTTTCAAGCGGATGTATTTATTCCAGTAAAAACGTTTCGCAAATCTATGACGAGGATGATACTCCTAATCCTGAGTGTTTTTACAGCTGGACAAAGGTATGGTCTGAAAACCTTTTGGGATTGGAAGAAAGGTTACTTATTATAAGACCTCGTGTAGTTATATCTTCGAAAGTTGATTCGAGAAACACCCTTTCAAAATGGTTAACTTTCTCACATTTTATAACGGAACAGAATTCTGTGACAATTCTTGAGGACTTTATACCGGTACTTAAAAGAATGATCGATAAGAAAATACACGGTACTTTTAATGCAGTTAATGAAGGAACAATATCGCCGTTCGAAGCCGGGGTATTACTCAAAAAATTCATTGATAAAGAATTAAAACTTAACAAAACTACTCTTGACAAAGTTAATGAAAACCTAATTGCCCGCAGGGTTTCTACCATATTATCATCAAAAAAATTGAAGAAAGAGGGTTTTTCTTTACCTAACGTGCATAAATCCTTTCCGAAGATTGTAAAAATGTATAAAAGAAATCTTGAATCGAATGAGGCAAAGTTGGCATTGGAGAAAGTAAAAGGAGAGACGTTTTACCGCTATACCCTGAAAAGTAAAAATCCTTCAACCTTTACAAATTAATAAATCCGGATTTTTGCATCTAATTTTCTTAATATGTACACATTCTTCAGAAACTAGTTACAACATTTGTATAATTAGATAATCAAACGGAGGATATATGCGAGAAAATGTTCAACAAAGATATACTTGTTGAACAAACTGGGTTCAAGATTTAGGACGTTTTGTCATATAAACCCAAGTAGTGACAAAACCGCCAATAGTCAGAATAAATCCAGCAAATTGAAGACATGAAGGCCAATAGACAAGAGTAATTTTTGAATTTTCGCTTCCGGATGCAACCCATCCGTTAGCCCAGCCGTTTATAAGTATATGGTCGAGTCGCTTACCAAAAGGTTTACTCAAATATGCAATCCATCCGTCCGCATATGCTTGATTGAAAACAATGACAGTATCTGCACTATCTATTTGAGAAATATCGATAATTTTTCGGAAATGATTTTCTTTGTTTAAATTTACGTTTTGTCCGATACTCGTTTTATTTAAGGTCAAATCTCCGTTAGGGTTTACAATAAGTTGATTAAGCCATTTTTCGGGAAATGGAAGATAAAAGATCTTATTAATTGAGTTTTTGGATGGTGTTCTGTAAAAGGATTTTATGTCGAGATTTAAAACATAACCGTTTCCGGAAATATTTTTTGACAAAATCGGGTAGAGATTGACAAACTGCCCATGTTGCGTTCGTTCCTCAAGATCGGTATGGCCTGTCGACGGGTTATAAAAGTACAGGGACAGCCCCTGTCCTTCATAATTAATACCCGAAACATACAGAAAATAAGCCCCGCTGTAAGATAAGCCGGGATAGGTCAAATAATCACACGCCGACGCTTCGTAATCAGCGGTATATGTAACAGAATCTTCATTTGAAGATTTTGCTACGTTTCCTCTTTTCAAGTAATCACAATTTCTGGCTTCCGGGTATCCTCTTCCGGTTGAAAAATTCTCATTGTAGAGGGGTTTAACGGAATATTTAATATTAATAAAAGTAGTTTCTGAATTTACAGGAATGTAACCGGAACTGGTTTTCTTAAAATCTTCCGGAAGAAGTATAGTATCGGATATCGTTTCAAAGCTGGTGAGTTTAATATCGATATAGTCAAGTACGCCCTTACCGTACGGACTGCCTTGTCCCACAAAGTCTATCCAGTAGTACCCCTTTTTAAGGGGAGCTATGTATTCAAAGTGTCTAAGGTTGTTTAACGTTCCTGCAAAAACTTTCGGAAGGCCGTTACTTAGGCAGTGTCTATAGTTATCACCGCTAAAACAGACTTCGGGGAAAACGTTTATACGGTCCGAAACGGAAAAAGATATTTTTGCAATAAGATCTTTTGAAGAAAACAAGTCCTTTCCAACACAAACTGAATCGGCATCGATATTCATTATAAGGTTGTTTTCAGAAACAAAAGTATTATCGGTTTTATTCATCGGATCGGAGCAGAGACGCGAAGGTTCCGATAGAATTTTAAGAAGGTCCTCATCTTCCTCATGAGAAGAAGATGAGTAGAGCTTAACTTGAGAAGAGTTTTTACTTGATATAACGGCAGATCCAAGATATTGATAAGAAGGACCATTAATTGAGAATATTTCATTTTCTATACTTAAATATGAAGGAGGGATATCTTCAATCTCCAACTGCTTGATGACTTCATATTTCCTTCCGGGAAAGACTTTATCGGATATTTCGATATCCGGCTCAGCGTATTTAATAGTCACTTCATAAATACCGGGAGACCACTGTCCGAAAATATCGGCATATATATCGGACTCAGATTCAAGTAGTGAGGTGGTAAAAATATTATTAATGAATATAGGCTTTTTACTTTGGTGCTTTATATTAAGATATCCGTCATTATAAGAATATATTAACTGGGATCGGGTATCATAATTAACAAAAGGAAATAAATTTATATTATTAGATAGATTGGCATAAATACCATACTTTTCAAAAACAGGATCTATTTCGGAATATACGGTATCGGAAACGATTTCGTTTATATCTTTCTGAAAATATATTTCCGGTTTAGCGATATCCACTTTGTAAATTTCAAGAAATCCGATCTTTATTAAAAACGAAATTTTATTCGATGTCCGGAATAATTCCCTGGTTTCGTCGGTGAAAAGCTTATTTCCTCCGTCAGAAGCTGTAATAATTGAATTGTCTATTAAAAGGTATGTAATGTTATATTTTTCCAGCAAGGTCTCAACGGTATCTATATCTTTTTGGTATAATGAATGCGAGAGCTGATTATAAAATGTTTCATTATAAGCGCTCCATCGGTCAAAATCCCGATCAAGAAGGGGATTTTCCAATCCGAACTGTATGAAACTGGCACCCTGAAACCCCCAATTGTAATAAGTCCATCCATACCTGGTGTGAATGGGAAATTTTGCAATTCTTCCCTTTTTCTCCTTCATATATTCAAAGAACTGAAAATATTCGTCAGGGATGTGTACTTTCATGGAAGGGCTTACAAGATACCCTCTAAAGGCAGGAACCATCGGATAGAGCAATATGAAAAATACTGCCAGAGAAAACAGGGAAAACATAAATCTAATTTTTGGAAATTTATAAATAATAAATCCGAGATAGCTTACAAAGTAAGAGAGGTAATAACTGAAAAACAATATCAGAGGAATAGAAAATTTTGTGAACGGCATCCTAAGACCCTCCCTAAAAATTGAAATGTTTTGCCGAAATTGTGAATATAACCACGCAAATGGTGGATTTTCGTTAATTATAAAAAATGTACATAACAGTAAAGGTAGGATAAAAGCTATTGAAATAGGAATTCTTTTGATTATCGATATAATCAGGCCGATCAATATGAAAAGAGAGGTCAAATATAAACAAAAATTAACAGATGGATTATCGGTATGCGATTTCCATTCATCCAAAAGTAACTGATAGCTTTTCTTTTCAAAATTATATTCCTGCCAGGAAAAAAGGTGGTTTTTGTTTATAAGAAAGTTTTGTATGTTACCGTACGATCGGTTGCTGATAAAAGCTTCATCGCTGAATATAAGGTTAATCTTTGAATTCATTACCACATTTCCCTGTTTTAGGATTGAATAAAAACCCGGAATCAGCCAAAAGGAATTTGAGATTACTATTACTAATATTAACTTAATAAATATATTGATATTTTCTCTTTTATGTCCATACACGGCAGGTTCTGCCTTGAAATGAGAATGGGTTGAATTTTCAGAATAGGTCGGAAGATGGTTTTTTGATATAAGTTCGGAGTCGGAAGCTTCTTTAACAAAAGATACATGTTTTGACTTATTTATTAAAAATGTATAGACGGAAATAAATAAAAGATAAATTATGAAATATGAATAAAATAACGTAGCTGCCCAAGCCATGGGAGCGGAGAAGAAAGATATTATAAAAAGCAGAAATAAATACTTTTGCTTCTTTTGACGTATATATTCTATGCTAATTAAAAATAACCAAGGAAGAAATGCATAAAGAGTTACAAACATCTCAAGAGGAACGTAAAAGTGCTGCAGAGTTGCATAGTTGAAAAGATAATAACAAGCTCCAAGAAAAGCAGAGACATTTCTGATGTATCCGTTTAAATAACCAATCTTTTTCAATAATGAATATACGCCAAGAGGACCTGCTATAAGCGATAAAAAAACATAACTGTATCTTAGATCGCTGGCGGGAAGAAACATTGATGCAAATTTAAGATATGTAAGTCTTGGAAATTCCGATGTATCGGTATGACCCATTAAATTTCCCAGCCCCATTTCCTGTCTCCACACTCCTGCAAACTCACGTCTGAACGCCAGTTTCAGATTAAATTCCGGATGAAGGGTATCCCACCCTGACAACCACGTTCCAGGTTTATAATTTTGAACAATGAGTACAAATACAATTGCAGTCAGAAAGATGAAGAATATGTTATTAACTGCAAAAGAGAGAAGCTTTTTATACATAATCCCGGTCAAGAAAATTATATACTACTTCTTGATATATCAGTAATAATTTTAGTATTTTACTATAAATAAGAACTTATATTTATAATTTACGTATTATAAGTCTTATGTTTGGGTTGTTATAAATGTCTTCAATCTTACCTCGGGATTTTTTTAAGGAATTATAAAGAAATTCAGTACAAAGAAGATTGCGGAAACCGGGGCTCGACAGATAATTATTTGCTCATCTTTTTATAGGTATAAAAAGATGAAACTGAAAGTAAAAGGAAAAATAAACCCACAATGGACAGGTTTTCGGCAATTCCTGCATCAACGGAAGAATGAACGACTTCGCCCTTTGAATCTCCAAGCACAACACCACCTTGACCGTACTGCTGAGCGTTTACGGTTGATGTAGAGTAACAAAGCAAACTAATAACAAAAAGCGAAATGAATAGATAATTAATTGTCCTTGTAACCAAGCTCATATTTTCCGGTATTATACACTACAGGATATCGTTTGTCAAGTGTAATCAGATTTCGAGCAGCTTCGCGTATCTGAATATTTTTTCCTTGGAATTCATAGTCTTACATGTATACAAAATAAGATCGGCTGAATAATCCGTTATCTCTTCACCCTCTTCAAGAGCGTATATTACGTATACATACTTTCTCTGCATCCAGACAATTTCTATGGAATCGCCAATTTTTGTTTTGGGAAGATTAAAAAAAGAATTTTTTAGTCGGTATGGCACACTCCAGCTTAAATAACCAAACCGGTGGGCAACTAAAATCGTAGGTATTTCATAAGAATCGGGATCGCCGAAATCTGATACTCTCCATATACCTTTACGAAGGGCATTTTCGTAAAGTTCCGGAATGGATTCGTTTATCGGTGTTTCAATTTTTACAGAGGGAATTATGAGAAAGTTATTTTGGGGAAGCGACGGGTCGTACTTTGGTATATATTGTCTTTCTTCCGGTGTGGGTAAGGCTGATATTTCAATATTCGAATCATTTTTTCTTTCGCTAAGTAAATATTTATTGATAAGCGGGTAATTAAGCAGAAATAAAATAACCAAACCGGTTAATGCAAACAATCGGGACATTTTCAGTAGAATGTGCGGTCTTTCTTTCTTTACAGTGAGCGGTGTTATGACACTGCCGTCAATTAATATCTCACCATAACTTCGTCCGCCGGACATGTAGATCAGACCACTTTCTGTTTTAAAATTATCCATAAAAACATTATAGGATAGACGTAGCTTCGTGTCAAGGCTGAAGAAGTATACTTTAGAATATATATTATTTTGTTATAATACTAATAAATGAAAATTTCATTAGTAGTCACGGTTCTGAATGAAGAGCCCACTATTGCCGCACTCATTGAGTCTTTAATTACACAAGTTATAAATCCGGATGAAATCATTATTGTCGATGGCGGAAGCAGCGACAAAACATGCGATATTATACGAAGTTACCAAAAAGCATATAAAAAAATAATTCTTCACGAATTTAAAACTTCAAGAAGTGAAGCGAGGAACATTGGGATTAGGTTCGCAAAAGGTGATGTGATTGTAACAACGGATGCAGGGTGTATTGCCGAAAAACATTGGATAAAAAGGATCACGGATCCTTTCTCCGAAAACGATGTAGATATGGTAGCCGGATTTTATGAAATGGTTGGAGGAGATGCCTGCATGAGAAGGGCGCTCTCGACATTCATTGGAGTTACACCTGATAAGTTTGACGACAGATATTTGGCTTCTGCCCGGTCACTGGCCTTTAAAAAGAGCTTGTGGGAAAATGTGGGTGGTTTTCCGGAAAACATAAAGGATACTGCAGAGGATACATTATTTAACTTCAATATAATAAAGACCGGTGCAAGAATAGTACGGGTAAAAGACGCAATAGTTTACTGGCAATTACCGGAATCTTTAACCGAAGGTTTCAAAAAGATGTATTTGTATGCAAGAGGCGATGCAAGGTCCGGTATCTGGTGGCATCCGGTGAAGGGATTGTCGACGCATAACCTGAAGGTGATGTTTGTATATTTTCGGTATTTTGTTGCTTTGAACCTCATACTTTTTTGGTCTATATACAGAGTTCTTGAATTACCAATATTGTTAGGGATTATATTTTACATGTTTTGGGCTTTTAGAAAGGTGTATATGAGGACGGGAAGTCTTAAAGCTGGCTTATGCGGTGTCTTGGTTCAGTTTGCATCCGACATTGCCGTAATGACGGGATTTATTTCCGGATTACTTTCTTTGTAACGCATTTAAAATTCTTCCAGCGATTCCATAAACATACCAATAAATGTATTTCGGCAGCCATTTATATAGCATAAATTTTGACTTTCCATAGCTTCTATCTGTCCAAACGGTAGGAACTTCGCAAATTTTGTATCCTTTCAAAAAGCATTTAATCACAAGCTCCTCGGCGAATTCAAAACCGCCTCTTGATTCAACTTTAATTTCATTAAGAATATTTTTCCGAAATAGTTTATATGAATAGGTCAAATCCGATGTGGGTATACCAAGAAGGTAGGGTGTAGTAATTCCGGACAAACGGGAAAGAAGTGATTTTATGCTTAATTTCCCAAAAACTTTTCCGCCTTTTGAATAACGTGTGGGACAAATAACATCGTAACCTTGTTGAATTTTTTCATACATCGAATTAATGGTACAGGGATCGTCCGTTCTATCAACCGCCATCATCACTAAATATTCGCCTATTGATTCTTTGAAACCTTTCAATGTTGCATTAACAACCCCCGGACCAAGATTGTTTTTTATAACTTTTACATTTTTATACTTTTTTGTTAACCTGCGGGCTTCTGGCAAGGAATTATCGTTGTCTGTGTCGTATACGATTATCACTTCAAACCGATAGTGAACTTTTTGAAATAGTTTATCAATCGACCATTGGAGATTTCCTTTTTCGTTTTTAACAGGTGCGACGATACTAATTAAATGTTTTTCGTTCATTTTGGATAATTTGTATAGATTATGATATAAAGATTCTTATGAAATATCCATTGGAAATAAGATTTTCCGAAAAAGATCGAAAAAAAAGAATTTACGTTTGGAAAACATTGATTAATGTTTATTTTCAAAAATATATCAAAAAAACCGATACCGTTATCGATGTCGGTGCGGGGTACTGCGAATTTATAAATAATATCTCCTGTAAAAAAAAGATCGCAGTAGACACTTCACCAATGATAAAACGATATGCGGATAAAAATGTTATTACTTTGGTAGCTTCGGTAAACAAAATTCCGAATAAATATTTGAATAGCATAGACGTTGTGTTTATGAGCAATTTTCTGGAACATTTATATTCGAAAAGGCATGTTATCCATGTTCTTAATACAGTAAAAAAGTTAATCAAAAATAACGGTAAATTAATTATAGTTCAGCCAAACATCAACCTGATGAAAGAAAAATATTGGGATGTTATAGATCATAACATTGCCCTCAACGAAAACAGTATAAAAGAGGCATTGGATATTGCAGGGTTTAGCACAAAAATCTTTATGAAAAGATTTTTGCCGGCAACCATGAAATCAAGAATTCCAATAAATAGGCATCTTATTAAGTTGTATTTGATTTTACCTGAATTTTTAAGACCGTTCGCAGGCCAGAGCATGTTCATTGCTTACAAAATGTAATTTTAATGGTATATTAGGTCATCTTCTGTCCATGAACTCATGATTAAAAAGAGAGAAAAGATATTGGTAACGGGGGCGGGTGGTTTTATAGGGCATCATTTATCAAGATTTCTAAAAGGCATGGGTTATTGGGTTAGGGGAGTGGATATCGTTTATCCTCAATTTTCTTCACTTGATGACTTTCATGAATTTAAAATTCTTGATCTGAGAGATTTTAGAAATTGTATGGAGGCAACGGATAAGATAGACAAAGTGTATGCACTGGCAGCCCTTAACGGAAGTATTGAGTACACAACTACAGAAAAGGCGGTGATTGTAAGGGATAATACAATAATAAATATTAATACCGCAGAGTCAGCGGTAAGATCAAAAGTTAAAAAATTGTTTTACTCATCGTCCGCTTGCGTTTATCCCATTTGGAAACAAATGGAGGGAAATATTGTTGCTTTGCGTGAGGAGGATGCTTACCCGGCAATGCCTGACAGCGAGTACGGATGGGAAAAATTGTATTCAGAAAGGATGTATAAATCATACGAACAAGATTTTGGATTAAAAGTGAGAATTGCAAGATTTTTTAATATTTACGGACCGGAATGTTTGATAGACACCTTAAAATCCAAAGCGCCGATGGCTCTGACAAAAAAGGTAATTGAGGCAGGGAACGGCGGAAATGTCGAAATATGGGGAGACGGTAACCAGGTTAGATCATTTTGTTATATTGACGACTGTTGTGAGGGAATATGGAAAATTATGGAATCGGATATAGAAAACCCCGTAAACATCGGAACCTCTGATCATATAAGTATAAATGAATTGGTTGATGAAATTGCAAAAATTGAAAATGTAAAGATAAAAAAGGTTTTTCAACCAAATAAAATACAGGGAGTCAGGGCAAGGCTTTGTGATTATTCAAAAGCGGAAAAATTACTCGCTTGGAAAAGAAAAGTGAGTATGTACCAAGGTCTAAAGGTTATAAACAAATTTGTGCATCGGGAGTTAAAGAAATAATTATTTATATAATCTCACTTCAAATTGAGAATCCGCGGAAATACAATCTCCCAACATGTCATAATCGTTTTCGTTTAGATATTTCTCTATCCACCCGCATGACGACATATTTCGCGTCGATTCGTTTTCCCCGGATTGAGGTGTTTTATTAAGAAACGCAACCATTGGTTTTTCTGCATAAATTAGTTCGTTATAAATCCTTTCTCCGTATTTACAACTGTTATGAATTCCTGGTTCTTCGGTAATGAATGATGTGGCGGGTTTCAGGTCGATTCTGGCAAGATATAAATTTGCATTGTTCCACAGAAATTGACCGTAAGACAACCTCCCTACAAAAATGGTTTTTGCACTAATGTCTTTGACATATTTACTGCAGTTTTGTATTTGATTATTTAGTTGAAATTGAACGAAATTATATCGTGGAATTAATATTAAAGATGATTTGATGTACCAGGAACCCAATGGTAAAAAAAGAATAAGAATTGAAAACAATACTTTATTATTAAAATATTCGTATTTGAGATTTAAAAATATCCAGATAATTCCCAAATAAAACCATAAAGGAACAAAATGAGGCCAGTCAGACCTACCCAACGCATAGAAAATGAAAACAAGAAAACCGGAAAGAGACAAAACAATTTTTGCAAAATCATTAGCATTAATATTTTGCTTTTGTTTTTTAAAATAGAAAAACGATTTTAAAGAAAGAATTATTATAAATATTAGAGAAAAGTATAATATCGATTCAGGTCTAAAGGGGTGTTTTGGTATCGGTAACGGGAGATCCCTGTATGAACCTGTTAATGAGATGGGAATATTGATAATAAAATCCAACGCTCTTTCGGTTACATTATTGGTATTAAAATAATATATAAGTAAAAACCATCCGGTAAAATATCCCAATGCGGACGAGATGGTAAATTTTGTCATACTCGACTGATTGACACTATAAGATTCCGAATTGAATTTAATAATTTTGTATTCATTGATAAAAATTGAAATAAATACTATCACAACCTCAAATATCAGAAGCATAAACATCCATTCCCAACGAAACCAGACGCTTATTGAAAATATAAACATATTGATAAAATTGACGTATTTATTAGGAATCGTAGGGTTATAAATATATATAATTACGGCAATTGCGGGGAAAATTAATGAAATGGCATCCGAATGTCCGAAAATTCTTATAACGAATGAAAAATATAAGGTAATGATGGCTAGTGAAATTAATTTGGTATTATTTTCACTTCTTATTTTCCAGGTGATATATGATGTTAAAAGAAAAAATAATATATAAAATAAACCTATATAAATATTTAATTGCATGTTTGAATAATAAGGAATAATTTTTCCAAAAATAAAAAACATACCGGGTGGATAAACTACTGAAAAATCTTTGTAAGGTACATATCCTTTTGATATGTACACTCTTGAAAGAATTCTCAACGCACCGTCAAAATAATCAATTTCGTAACTACCAATGAAAAAAAGGATTACTGTATAGACAAAGATGACGATTGAACATACATAAAATGTTTTGATAAATGTCTTCATTCGAGCTGTTTAAAACAGAAGCTTATTGTAGATTAAAAATGGGTTAAAATATATCGGTATGGGATATTTTATTAAAACATTTAGGGGATTGACGTACCAATCGTTATTGAGGATATCGATAAGAGTATTAAGTTTCGTTAAGTGGGTGATTGTTGCGAGAACGCTTGGACCTGTTGAGTTTGGTTTATTTGGTGTGGCGTCTGTTTCATTATCGTTTTTGGAAACAATTACGGAAACAGGAACATTCGTATTTCTGATACAGAAAAAAAATAAATATAAGAAATATTTAAATTCTGCCCTGATAATATCCATCATAAGAGGGGTATTTATATCATTTTTAATTGCCACATTTTCCTCTTTGATATTTTCATTTTTCAACATGGAAGGTTCAAAAAACATTATGTTGCTTGTTGCAATAATACCCCTATTGAGAGGGTTTATTAATCCATCGATAATAAAGTATGAAATTGGACTGAAATTTGAAAATGAATTGATATTAAGGGTGTTTTTATATGTAATTGATGTTTTAGTGTCGATATATATAGCATATAAATACCGCATTGCGGAAAGCTTAGTGGTGGGAATAATCATTGCAGTAGTTATTGAATTATTAATTTCCTGGATACTAATAATTCCCAGACCACAATTAAAAACCGATTTCAAACAGATTAAATATATTATAAAAAGAGGTAAATGGATTACCTTAACGGGAATATTAAATTATTTATTTCACAATTTGGACGATGTGGCTGTTGGAAAACTTTTGGGAATGTACAGTTTGGGTATTTATCAACTTTCTTATAAAATTGCGGCTTTACCAATTTATGAGATATCGGATATATTTGGTAAAGTTACTCTTCCGGTTTATACAGGGATCGCGTCCGATAAAGACAGATTGAAAAAGGCCTTTATTAAAACTACTGTCACAATCACAGTTATCTCAACGGTTGTTTATACTTTATTAGTCATATTTACTGAGAGAATTGTGGTCTTGTTTTTAAGTGAAAAATGGTACGATGCAGTCGGTATTATTAAGATACTTGCAGTTTTTGGAATAATACGTTCAATTTCGGGATCTGTTACTCCTGTATTATATGCACTTAAAAAACAGGAATTTGTTGTTAAATACATCTTTGCCGGCTTTTTTGCGCTGCTTCTATTAATTGTCCCAATGATATATAAATATGAAATAAAAGGCGCTGCCTATTCGACTATTCTCGCCTCGTTATTTACCTTACCTTTCGTATGGAAAGCACTAAAAAAAGTATTTTAACAAAATTAAACATTAGTACCGCGCTTAAGGAACTGCTCGGAGAATTTTGGTTTGCTCCGATGGACGCGTATTTAAGAGCATTCGAAGTTGCAATCTGGAAAAATATTAAATTTGTTGGCCCCGTTCTTGATATCGGTTGCGGAGACGGAAGAATCGATTCGTTTCTGTTCGCAGGAAAATCAATTGATGTTGGACTAGATCCCTCTAAAGAGGCAATCGCTTTGGCAAAAAATAACTATATATATAAAAATGTAGTTATATCAAGAGCCGAAAAATTACCTTTTAAAGACAATAGTTTCAATACAGTAATACTCAACAGTACCTTTGAGCATATCAAAAGAGATTTGAAAGCAGTAGAAGAAATATCAAGGGTGTTAAGAAAGGGGGGAAGATTAATTTTTACTACAACTACAGACATTTTCATGTCCAAACTTAAAGATA
The DNA here is from genome assembly GCA_964488535.1 of uncultured Gammaproteobacteria bacterium. Lineage (GTDB taxonomy): Bacteria > Patescibacteriota > Microgenomatia > UBA8517 > UBA8517 > GWB1-38-13. The sequence continues at coordinate 591 of CAZAUT010000020.1, read as the reverse complement.
TGTTTTCAGATTCTGAACAGTTAAAACGTTTTAATAACAGAGTCGCACATTTCCATTACAGGACATACGAAGAATGGAAGAATATTCTTTCTAAAAATAGTTTAAACATTGTTGATCGTTTTACCTACTTCACGGATAACGATTTGAGGAATTGGTTACTATTATTTAAAATATTTACTTTTAAAATTCGCGGTCGTGAATTGTGGTCGTATCTGAAAGATTCAAGAATATCAAAATACTTACCATCGCGATTTATATCGTTAATTGAATTTAATATATTGTTTCGCAGATTGGATAAAAATATATCCGGTAAAAACATGTGGCAGTTCATATCTGCAAGAAAGGAATTATGAAAATTGCATTCTTTTATAACTTATCACCGGGTGGAGCGAAAAGGGTTGTTTATGAAGAAATTAAATATCTTAAAGCAAATCAACATTCTGTCGATGTTTACCTCTATAAGGCAACAGATGATACATTTTTAGCGATCTTTGATATGGTGAACAATATATTCAAATATAATTTTATAACAGATGATATACACCATGGATATTCAAAAATAGTATCAGATTTGAAAACACTAATAAAACT
>CAZAUT010000019.1:19578-34206 GCA_964488535.1 uncultured Gammaproteobacteria bacterium | reverse complement strand
AGGTAGTTCTAAATTGACAAGCTCGGAAAGAAAAACGCTTATTCTAAATTTATGCAGAGCATTTTCTACTCTTAATACTCCAGAAGAAGTAGCAGACACGTTGACTGATTTTTTATCCCCAAAAGAAATTGAAACGATAGCCAAGCGTCTTAAAATTGCCGAGTTACTGGTAAAAAAATATAACTACGATGATATTAGAGAACAACTTAAGGTGGGATACTCTACGATTTCAAGAATTAACACTTGGTTGAATTTATCCGGACAGGGATTTAAGATAATTTTGGCAAGAAAAAAACCAGACGAGAAAGATATTTCAATTGAAGAAAAATATGACCCCTACAGTTGGCACAACTTTAAAAGAAGATACTCAATATATTTTTGGCCTCAACTGGTGCTGGGGGAATTCTTTAAATCGTCGGATGCGAAACAAAAGGCTAAAATTAATGAAATTATGGAGAAGTTAGATATAAAAAGAGAGAGGTTTAGAGGCGAGCAAAATAAATTATTATTTGACTATTTTTCAGGAAACCTGAATGTAAAAAAAGAGTAATGTTTTACAACTACCACACTACAGTGCGTGGTAGTAGTAGGAAGTGTGGATGAATTGAAAAGAATGTTTATGTGTTGAGATGAATGTTGATAAATGTTCTTGTGATGTTTTACTATACAATTGATAGATGACTGATATCGGAATTCTAAAACAAGCAGAAATATTGGTGAATTATTCTCTTAAGGTCAAAAAAGGGGAGAGGATCGTCGTAATTTCCGATTTTGAAGCAAAACCGCTTGCGTTGGAAGTATACTGTCTTCTTATAAAAAACGGCGCATCCGAAGTACGTATGAAATTTGATTCTTACGAATTCGCAAAAACGTATTTTAAAAATGCGTCTCCCGAACAACTAAAACACTTTCCGTTAATTGAAGAGTATGAAACGAAGAATGTCGATTGTTACGTCCGGATTTCCGCCCCTACAAATACCCGCGCGTTAAGCACAATTGACGCTTCAAAAATTGCCCAAAGGGCAACTGTTATAAAATCCATTTCCGACTATCGTGTTGAGCACACCCGCTGGGTAATAACCCAATACCCAACCGAAGCACAAGCGCAGGAAGCCGATATGTCTTTGGCGGAATATAAGGACTTTGTGTTTTCGGCAATAAATGACGTTGATTGGGGAGTATTATGGAAAGAGCAGGAAAAATTAAGGAAATTACTTGACGCAACGGATAAAGTAAGAATTGTAGGAATTGATACCGATCTTACGTTGTCCATAAAAGGCAGATGTGCCGAAAACTGCGCTGGGGAGTTTAATATGCCCGACGGCGAGGTTTTTACATCGGTTGTGGAAAACTCTGTAAACGGATTCATTACTTACACTTTTCCCGCCATCTTTATGGGGCGTGAATTCCACAATGTCCGGCTTGAATTCAAAAACGGCCAAGTTGTAAAGGCAACGGCCGATAAAAACGGGGACGATCTCAACAAAATATTGGATACCGATAGGGGAGCGCGGTTTATCGGAGAATTGGGGATAGGTAATAACTACGCGATTAAGCGCTTCACCAAAAACATTTTATTTGACGAAAAGATCGGAGGAACGATCCATATTGCGCTCGGCAGGGGATATAAAAAGACGTTCAGCAAAAACGTATCGGCACTTCACTGGGATATGATAAAAGACCTGCGCGATAGGGGAGAATTGTGGTTTGACAATAAACTGGTGCAGGAGAATGGGGAATGGAAGATAGAACGTTAACAATCAAATATCAAATACCAAAAATCAAAATCACATATCAAAAAGATGAAAAATATTAAGATTTTACATTTTCATTTTACATTTTGAATTTTGACTCTTGAATTTACTTTTGTAGTATCCACCCCATCGCTCCAATTATCACTAGTACTTGTGTAGCAATTCCCCACACAACGTTGGTATTATTCTGATGCCTCTTTTGAAAAGACAGCCATTTTTTCGCCCAGGAGCTTTTTTTGTTTAAGAAGATGTATGGGGCTTCAATGAGATCCGGAAGAATGGCAACAAACGAGCACATTATAACGAGTAAAAACTTTCTTTGATCGGGAAGAAAAGACATGGCAATTAATAATCCTGCAATTAGGGCTGCCAAAGAATCGGTAATTACGATAAAAAGTGTATTTCGGTCAAAATTTCTAATTTTTACTTCACTGGTAGTAAGGTGAGGATTCCAGTGGGGGGTCTTATCAAGCACAAAATGAGAGAGAAATGACAAAGAAACGGCCAAAAGAGGATTTCCGGTTTTCGCTGCTATCGCAGCTGCAACTATAACATGGGGAGTTTCAAGCATGAGTAAATGGTAGACAATCCGGTTGTATAATGTCAATTGCCTGTATTAGGGAAAATAACATTTTCTGTTATCCACTCGTTAAGTTTGAGGTATACTATCTCAATAAAGATATGTCTGACCTTTTGACCTATTCATTTGTAACCATTGCTTCTGTTTTTGTTTTCCTTTTTGCTTTCTGGAGGAATTTGAAAGAGGATTATATTCCGAGCCAAATCTTTTCGACCGCATTTTATGTTTTGGCATTTTCCTTTACGGGTTATGGTATGTCATATTTTGCATCAATCTATACATTCTGGATAGTTATAGTTTTTTTTACAATCGGTCTTATACATGGCTTCAGAAGAAAAGGGATTAAACCAAACGAAGCGGTTGATGCGATGGCGGTATCAATCTGGCTGGCATTACTATTTACCCTGCCGATAATTTTAATACACGCCTCGATAGACAAAGTGATATTTTACATTATGGTTACCGTATCCGGAGTAGCGTACTTTGCAGTGAAAAAGTATTATAAGACGTTTGTTTGGTACAGATCGGGAAGAAGGGGGTTTCCTGCATATTTTTCCATAGGTTTATTTTTTCTATTGAGATCCTTTGTCTCGATTATAAATCCCGGATTAACACTATTTCAAACAGAATATGATATTTTTATTTCGGGATTGATTTCGGCCGTTTCTTTTTTTAATATATTTGTATTGGGTAAATTGTAAGTATGGTTAATAATAAATCAAAAAACAAACCGCTTCATTTTCCTGCCAACCTGGTAGCCCCTGTCGGAAGGATATTGTCTCTATCCCTAAAAAAACTCGAGCTAAGAAAGAAGGAAATTTCCAAAGAGGATCCTTTTAAGAATAAATCGCGGGTATCCGACAATGCGTCGCCCGATGCCGACGCCGAAGAACAGTTTGGACACGCAAGAACATCCGCGATAAGAGAGCAGATCGAAAGACAGATAATACAAACAAGAAAGGCCTTAACCCGAATCAAAATTGGAAAGTACGGTATTTGCGAAGACTGCGGTAATATGATCGATACAGACCGGCTGATGGCCTACCCCGAAGCAACGATGTGTACGAAATGCCAGGGAAAGAGAGAATAGATGGATACCCCAAAAATATTATTTCAGGACGATGACCTTTTAGTTATCGATAAGCCTCCGGGCTGGGTCGTAAATGACGCCAAGACAGCTCATGGTAATCCCATACTGCAGAATTGGCTTAAGGAAAATCTGAAATATGAATTATCCGATAATGAACGTTTCAGGTCCGGTATCGTTCATCGATTAGATAAAGATACCAGCGGGGTGATTATCGCTGCAAAAAAGGAATATATTTTTTTCGAACTTCAGCTTCAGTTCAAAAAGCGGGAAGTAGCCAAATCGTATATTGCATTAGTACATGGTATCCTGAAAGATAAGGAAGGAAAGATTTCGGCACCGATAGGCAGGCTGCCATGGAATAGGGAAAGATTTGGAGTCATTCCTTCAGGAAAACCATCAGAAACATATTATAAAGCTAAGGATTTTTTCCTGCTGAACAGAAATGAAAAGTTCACCTTTCTGGAACTCAAACCTGCAACCGGCCGAACACACCAGCTTCGTGTTCATTTGAAATACATCGGATACCCCATTGTATCCGACACTTTTTATGCAGGAAGAAAAACTTCGCGGGCAGACCTAAAATGGTGCAGCAGAATGTTTCTTCATGCCGAAAAAATCGTTTTTATCCATCCAAAAAGAAAAAAAGAAATTATAGTTGTCAGTCAAATGCCGGAAGATCTGAAAACAGCACTTGAATTTCTTCATCGTCTTTGAGAAAGCAGGGTTTTTCCATTGTTGCATATTGTTAATCCCCCTGAGAGTGATTTACACTGATTATATGAGCATAGCGAAACACAAAAGGAAAAATTCTTTCAAAAAAGTTCCTATACAAAAGTTATTTAAACGTCTATTAAAACATTCCGTACTTTTTCTGTTTGCTATTTTGTCGGTTACCTTAATTGTCCTTATTTCTGCAGCGAGAAGTAAGTACAATCTTGATATGCCAATTAACATTGCGGTTGTATATGAAAATCATGTCAGGATATTAAGAATGGATGCCGATTATGAAGATACTATCGAATTAAGTCTAGATGGTGATCTGGTCATGGACACGTCGGCAAATATGGGAGAATACTCGATTAAAAACCTTTACAAATTAAGCCAAAACGAAACAAAAGATGGTGTTTTGTTAAAAAACACCTTGATGAAAAATCTTCACATTCCAATTTTCTCGGTTCTTGATTGTCGCTCGGATGCATCCGGTTCCGTAAAAAGCAGCGAAATCTTGTCGTGTTTTAAAAAACCCAACGATTCCTCAGATTTGATTTTTTTAATATATTCAAGAACAAAATCGTATGATAACTACAGCCGGAAAGATATTGGGCAGTATAACATTGTCAGGGAAAGAAGCGACGGCACACGGACGATTGACGAAAACATATCCGACAGGTTCATATTTGATTTTTCCCGCAATTTCGTAAAAAACGATATATTTAACGTCCGTCTTTTTTCGGATGAAAGATCAAATATTCCGGTATTTATAAAAGATATTATTGAAATGTCCGGAGGCAGGATCATAGGCTACGATACCCGCTTAATTGAAGGTGTATCGGACTGTCTTGTTGAAACACCAGACAAGAGCCTTAACAGGTATTTTAAAACGGTTTTCGGCTGCAGTCGCTCGAACGTTATAAAATCAGAAGTATATAATATTCATTTCTCAAAGGAATACCTTGACAAAATCTAATTTTTGTCAGCATCGGAAATGTCCGATTCGTTTGCGCTACCGCCCTTATGATATTCGCCGTTTTCCGTATCCCGAGCGTGTACAATCTGTGGTGGTGTATATGGAGTATAATCGACCATATCCGGAGAAAATGAGGGCTTTGATGAATATTTCAACGGACGTTCAATTTCTTTTACAAATACCTTAATCTCGTTGTTTTCTATCGATTTTACCGCAAACACATATCTGTATCCGATCCTGACAAGCGATTTTATCTTTGCAGATATATCATCGGGAAGTTTTCCGATATATGATCCGTCTTCGTTCAATAAAGACACACGATGGCTTTTAATAGAAGCATGGACAACGTCACCGCAGTTGATATTTGCCATAACCGATCTGTCGCATGGATGAATTAAATGTACGGTTTTTGTTTTTCCGGATTCTTCGAGAAAGAGATTCGCCTGTATCTGGCCGGTATGTTTTTTGTCAACATGTGACAGGTTTTTCCATTTATCCCGGCATTTTAATGCAATGGGGTTAAAGGGATCGAATTTAAGAACTTTTTCAACCGATATTTTAGCCCGTTTTACGTTTCCGGATTCAAAGTATGCCTTGGCAATTCTGTTTAAAGCCTCGGTATCGCAGGGGTTTTCTTTAAGGATTCTAAGGTTTGCATTTATTGCCTCTTTCCAATTTCCTTGAAGCGCATTGATAATTGCGGTTTGGGACAGGTTGTCGGTCATTGTATTAATTGTAAAGTATATTGTTGCAATAACCCTTGTCAAGGAGTATATAAATACTTTTCGGACAGAAAGGCTCTATATAGATTGTCAATCTCTATAAATTTACCATCTTTATCCTAACTTGATCTAATTGTATAATTGCCATATGTCGGGACATTCTCATTTTGCCACGATTAAAAGGGCAAAGGAAGCTAAAGACGCACAAAAGGGCAAAATATTTTCAAAACACGCCCGTGCAATCTCTCTTGCTGTTAAGGCAGGTGGGGGAGGAGATCCTGCTTCAAACTATAAGCTTCGTATGGCCATTGAGGCTGCTAAAGCCGACAATTTACCCAAAGAGAACATTGAGAGATCAATTACCAAGGCAACTTCGGAGTCTGAAAATATGGAGGAATATACCTACGAAGGTTTCGGACCACATGGAGTGTCGATCATTGTCGACGCAGCTACGGATAACAAAAACCGTACCGCCCAAGAAATCAAAAATCTATTTGAAAGAGGGGGAGGTAATATGGCGGGACCGGGGTCGGTGTCTTACAACTTCGAAAGCAAGGGACTTATTAAAGTACTGAAGACCGCCAGTCCGGATGCTCAAATACTCGATTTAATCGACTTAGGGGTAGACGACTACGAGGAAACGGAAAAGGAATACATATTGTATACTCCTTTTGAAAAAACAGGCGAAATGAGGGATCTAATTGCATCTAAAAATTATACTGTAATTTCATCACAACCAATAAAGAAACCGAAGTCTGTTGTTAATATTACCGAAACGGATAAGGCAAGAAAAATTCTTACGTTTATTGAGAATATGGAGGAACATGATGATGTGCAAAATGTTTATTCAAATATCGAATTATCGGACGAAGTAATCGCACAAATGTAAATAGGGTAGTCGGCCTCATATGTTTTCAGATAAACGTAGAAAATTTATTTTAACCACTTTTGTATTATCACTTCTTTTATTCGGTGTACAATTTATTCCGCTGCAAAGCTACAAATTTATGGCCATCGGCGTATTGGGTTTGGTATGCGCGTTTCTCTTCTGGTGGTCACTTCGAGAAGGGTTAAGAAACAAAATCTCGTTTTTAATGCTTGTTCTGCCTATTTATTATACTGTCTCTGCTGCAGTTTTCTGGTTTTTGTTACCCGGATCGGCAGTTACGAACGTCCTATTGACAGTTCTATACGGGATATCCATATACATACTTCTTCTTACGACGAATGTTTTTTCGGTTTCATCAATCAAAACCATCGCACTTTATAGGGCAGCAAAGGGTGTCGGTTTTTTACTTTCTCTTCTGGCATTTTTTTTGACATTGGATGGCCTAATATCTCTGAAACTTACGTATCTGTACGTTGGTTTGCTTGTTTTCTTATTGACCTTTCCTCTTTATCTTCAGGGATTTTGGGTATCAACTCTGCAGAATGAGTTTGATGGCAGGATTATAACGATTTCTCTTCTTGCATCTTTTTTACAGGCGCAGCTTGCTATAGTTCTTCATTTTTGGCCGGTGGGTATAGTCGTCGGTTCTCTTTTCATGACGATCTATTTTTATATTCTTTTGGGCCTTGGTCAAAACGAACTGGAAGGCCGTCTTTTTTCACAAACCATCAGGGAATATCTAATGGTAGGAGTTGTTGTATTCATTGTTATGTTTCTGTCTACCAGCTGGACCGGATACTAAATGTAAAATGCCGATTTACGACAGAACAAATTTATTCGCATATCCGCCGGGGGAGAGGGAAGTGGTTTTATAAATAATACTTCATATTATAGGCTATTATCAGCGGTACAACTTTTCACATCCTATAATTATATTTTTCACGATATCTGACATATTAACAAAATATAAAATACCCGAACAACCGTTTCGGCGAACATACGACACTGAGGCATGGAGTAAACAGGATGATATACTATGATATAGTTATTTAGTACTCCGCCGGTTATATTCATCATTTATTGTGGATAACTTTTATTTTGCATAGATTGGATTTGGGTACTAACGGGAAGAGAAGTCGCATGATACTAGCATTATAAAATGTACTTACTGAGTCTTCAGTTTGTATATAAATATTGCGGTATACTTTACATCATCAGCAAAGAAGAAGTAGTGCTCCGTAAAAGGTATAACATAATTCCCATTGTGGACAAAGTAAGAAAGGAAACAGTAAGTGACGGAATACCGAGAGGGTATACAGATTCAATTTATCATAATGTCGCACAATATAACTTTTACGACGATATATAAACCTGCATGGAGAAGAGGCACTTTTCTTCCCGTTTTCTTAAATCTTTTCTTATGACAATATATAAACCATATTATATATTTAATATTTACTTCCCCAAATGCAGGATGTTATAAAACATTAAACCGTACAAATACCGAAAGGTTTTTTAAAGTGTTCCGACTCCCCTCTTTGTGAAACCCGGTTTAGGAGAATGTGCGGAATATCCCGTGTTTACGGGATAATATATACCGACGTGAGATGGTTAACTGACCGTCTATTTAGTGAAACCCCCCTTAAAATTGATTTGGTGAAGGCATAATTTTGGGGAAAGAATTAAGGGATAAGTAATAAGTGACAAGTTGGACTGGCATGAAAGAAAACATAAAACTACAAAAAAAGTATATTGTATATAGAATATAATATATCGGGGGAAAATATTACAAATTAAAATGAAAAAGACGAAAAGTTTAAAAGTAAAATATATTTCCATGATAATTTAATAATTTAAACATTTGACTATTTAACAATTTCTCAATACCTGACACTTGACACCCGATACCTGACACTTGATACATTCCCAATGTCGCATCGAGTCAAATTCGACTTTGCTGTGTCTAACTCGGTTTTGCCACGTCAACTCGGTAAAGAACCACGTTAGACTTGGTCGCACCAAGTCTAATGTGGTCGCACAATGATATTGACTCCTCGCGCTGTTCGGAGTAAACTTTTATTCATAATATTGTAATATCATTATGTTCCAGTATCCCGATATTTTAATCACTTTTTATCCTAATATCTTAATATCCTAGTATCCTAGTATCCTAGTATCCTATTTCTATGTCGCCTGCCAAAAACTCTCATGCTCAGATTACCGATGAGGTAATAAAATATCTTGAGTATCTGGAGGTAGAACGCGGCTCCTCTCCCCTAACGGTTCGGAACTATAAACACTATCTGGGTCGTTTTATCAATTGGTTAAAAGAAGAAAACATCAGAATGGATTTGAGCGATATCAACCCCGAAATAGTAAGGCAATTCCGGGTACACCTCTCGCGACTTCCGGGTTACAAACACCAAGGAACGATGAGCCGCAAGACCCAAGGGTATCACGCGATCGCACTTCGGTCGTTCTTGCGATGGCTAACGAAAAACGATTTTGAGGTAATGAGCGCCGATAAAATCGAACTGCCCAAAATTTCCGAACGTCAGGTAAAATTTTTATCGGGAGAGCAGGTTGAACGGCTTCTTAATGCTCCAACTCTTTCGAATTTGGGCGGAAAACGCGACAAGGCGATTTTGGAACTTTTGTACTCAACCGGTCTTCGTGTGTCGGAACTTTGCAAACTGGACCGCGACATGGTGAATCTTGAAAGACGTGAATTTGGGATTGTCGGAAAAGGCGGACGTGCCCGTGTTGTTTTTCTTTCAAAGCGGGCAGCGGATTGGATCGGAGGTTATTTAAACGAGAGAACGGATACATATAAACCGTTATTTATTCAGCACAAGGGGGAACCCGACCCGACGATATCTGATGAAAAAATGAGACTATCATGCCGTTCAATTCAGAGGATGATAAAAAAATATACCAGAAAAGTAAAGTTACCTGTTGACGCAACACCGCATGTAATGAGGCACTCGTTTGCAACCGATCTTTTAATGGCAGGAGCCGATATCAGGTCGGTTCAGGAGATGCTGGGACACAAAAATATTCAGACAACCCAGATCTATACCCATGTAACCCATAAACACTTGAAGGATATTCATGACGCTTTCCATGGAAAAGGGGGAAATTAATTAGTGTCTAGTCAGTTTTACTGACACAATATGTCATCCTGAGTACTTCGGTTACACTCAGTGTAAATTACGCGAAGGATCTCATTTATAGGGAGATTTTTCACCCGCTTAGCGGGTTTCAGAATGACGAAACCGTGTCAGGAAATCTGAATAGTTACGTTAAAAATGAAAACGATTATACTGCCGGGCTATTCAATAAAAAATAAAGAGTGGGCGTATGAGGTAAAGAAGCGTTTGTCTCATAAATACAATGTTATTGTTCACGAGTGGGAACACTGGGAAGATGGTTCAAGTACAAGCGAACAGATATTGAGTTCCAAACAAAGTTTGAAAGCCGCAAAACACTTGGATGTTAAACGCGAGGTTGAAAGAATTTTAAAGAAAATTAAATGTACTGACGATGGGATTAATATTATTGCCAAATCAATTGGAACCAAAGTTGCAATGTCGCTTATTCCGGTTATAAAAGCACACTTGGGAAAAGTGATTTTGTGCGGTATTCCAATTGACCCTTTGGGGTATCGGAAGGGTTTGAAAATAATCGGAAGCGGTAATTTGCTGGTTATTCAAAACCACAATGACCCCTTTATGTCTTACAACGCGATAAAGACTTATCTGATGTTAATGGATAAAAATATAAAAGTAATTCAAAAACCTTCCGACACCCACGACTATCCGTATTATGAGGATTTTGCCGATTTTTTAGATGCCTGAGTGTTTTATTTCTCTTCTTCCTCATCGATTTCTTTTTCCAGAGTTGTCATTGCTGCAACTCCGTCGGTTTTGTCGGTGAAGCGCATTAAAATTACCCCTTGTGTGGCACGACCCATTTGCGGAATATTTTTTACAGGCAATTTTATAACCTGCCCAAATCTTGATGTAATAACAATCTGGTCGACTTTTTCGTTAACTACTACTTCTGCTGTAATTACACCCGTTTTGGTGTTGACAACGCCCGCTTTAACCCCCTTCCCCGCCCGTTTTTGTATTGGAAACAGATGCAGAGGGGTTCTTTTCCCGAGACCCTTTTCGGATATGGTTAAAAGATCTCTGAATGTCTTTTTCCGCTTGTCATCGTACTCTACGTGTTTAGGCGGAAAAATTTCCATGCCGATAACCAAGTCGTCTTTGTCCAAACGGATACCTTTCATGCCCGAAGTAGCTCTTCCCATCGGACGGGTGTTGGCTTCAGGAAATCGAATTGCCTTACCTTTTTTGGTGATTAATAGGACGTGGTCGTCACCGCTTGTCTCCTGAACGGAAACCAGAGAGTCGTCCTGATCGAGTCTTATGGCGATGATTCCCGAGGCGCGCATATTTCGAAATTCTTCAACCGCCGTCTTTTTTACAATCCCTTTGGATGTGGAAATTATTAAGTGCTTTCCCGTATCGCTCATTGGTAAAATCGACATGACCTCTTCACCCTGCTCGGTATTTAAAATATTAACTATTGCCTGGCCTTTTGCCTGACGGCTTCCCTCGTTTATATCCCAGACCTTTGTTCCGTACACCTTTCCCTTGTTGGTAAAAAACAAAAGAGTGTCGTGTGTTGAGGCGGAAACCATATGAAGAATCTCGTCCTCTTCCTTGGTTGTCATCCCAACCACCCCTTTTCCTCCCCTTCTTTGGGCTTTATATGTAGTTCTTGGGACTCTTTTTATGTAACCTGTTTTTGTAATTGTAATTAATGTTTCTTCCTTGGGAATAAGGTCTTCTTCGGAGAATTCGCCTATTTTTTGTTTGTAAATTTTCGTTGACCTACCATCTCCGAATTTCTCCTTAATAAATGTCAGTTCATCAATTATGATATTGAGTACTTTTTGAGGATTTTTAAGGATAGATATAAGACGGTCTATCAATTTTTTTATTTCTTCATACTCTTTTTCAATTTTTTCCCTTTCGAGAGCTGCAAGACGGCGAAGCTGCATGTCCAAAATTGCAGTTGCCTGAATTTCGGAAAGCTTGAAACGGGATACAAGATTATTTTTTGCATCCTCCTGTGTTTTGCTGTTTCTGATGGTTTTAATTACCTCGTCAAGATTATCAAGAGCTATCTTAAGACCTTCCAGAATATGTGCCCGTCTTTTGGCTTCCGTAAGTTCAAATATAGTTCTTCTTGTAACCACCTTTTGCCGGTGTTTTACATACTCAACAAGAATTTCTTTAAGGTTCAGCGTATGGGGAGTTCCGTCAACAAGAGCGACAAAATTTGCAGGAAAAGACGATTGCAGTTTGGTATGTTTATAGATGTTGTTTAAAACAGACTTGGGTTTTGCGTCGCGTTTAAGATCGATCGCAACTCTCATACCATCCTTGTCCGATTCATCGCGAAGATCCGCTATGCCGACGATTTTTTTCTCCTTGACAAGATCAGCGATTTTTTTAACAAGCTCGGACTTGTTAACCTGATACGGGATTTGGCTTATGATTATCTGCGTCTTACCGTTTGTCGCTTCGGTAATTTCCGCAACCCCGCGGACAACAATTCTTCCCCTTCCTGTTAAATATACCTCTTTCATCGATGCAGAGTCATAAATTGCTGCACCGGTGGGAAAATCCGGACCCGGAATGAACGCCATCAGATCTTCCACCGAGATGTCGCTGTCGAAGCTGATATTTTGCGAATTAATTTCCGATCCATCAAGTTTTTTTTCTTCACCTGAAGCCACAAGATTAATTTTCTTTATCACAAAGTCGGTTTTTTCTTCGTGAATTTGGGAATCTGTGATTACACGACCTTTTTTTATCGTCTCAATTGTACCTGCTATAACTTCGGACAAATTGTGGGGAGGTATCTTTGTAGCCATTCCTACGGCAATTCCTTCGGACCCCATTAAAAGCAGGTTTGGAAGAAGGGATGGAAGAAATACAGGTTCTTTTAGTGTCGTGTCAAAATTATCGATGAAGTCTACAGTATCTTTATCGATATCTTTCAGCATCCATTCGGATATGGCTGCCAGTTTTACTTCGGTGTAACGCATGGCTGCAGCCGAATCTCCGTCCACGGATCCAAAATTACCCTGACCTTTAATAAGCGGATATCTTAATGAAAATGATTGAGCCATCCTAACCAGCGCATCGTAAACAGCCATGTCGCCATGCGGATGGTACTTTCCCAAAACCTCACCGACAACTTTAGCGCTTTTAGTAAAACCGGAAGCGTGTGTTAGTCCCATCTGCTGCATGGCGTAAAGAATACGCCGGTGAACAGGTTTTAAACCGTCCCTGACATCAGGAAGTGCCCTGGCTACAATAACGCTCATGGCATAGTCGACATACGATTTCGAAAGTTCCGAAGTTATTTCTGTAGGGCGGATTTTTCCTATATCCATAATAAATAAAAAAACTCTAAACTCGAAGCACCAAATCCTAATAAATAACTAAATACGGTTGTCTTATATGTTTAATTTTACCTAACTTTACCCTTACTTACAAGCTCATTTTTATAATTTTTATTAAACAATATTACACCCAAAATAAGCTGGAGAATTCCGAAAACCGAAAAAAGAAAAATTAACGGTTTTGAAAAAACGGGATAGAATATTTCAACAAGTTCCCGGTTAAAAGACGGAATGCCTTTTTGTCTTAGAATTATATTTTCCGTTGCTGTATAAAAGAGCCAGACAAGAAATAACAGTGATATGCCGATATAAGTAATCAGTTTTCCGAACGATTGAGCCTTTGGAATCGGTTTATCGGAAATTACCCATACAAAACAAAGGAAAACGAAAATGCACAAAAGGGAAAATATTAATATATTAATATAAATAGCGGTGTTGTTCAGATGCGAAATAAGATTTTGTATTTCCCGTTTATTAATGTTATTTGTTTCCAACATTGTCTCAACATTTACATTTCCGCCTTTAAGATAATCCGGGACCTGTGAAATAAACTTGCTTGATTTGGCCCAATACTCTACAGGAAAATACAACAGAAAATCCGGTGAGGACCCGTTCAAATACGAGATTACGTATTTTACGTTTGTATCTAAAAAATCGCGGGTGTTATCATCATTTATGAAGGAAATGTTTTCTCTGATTATTATTTCCATTTTCTCTTTATCCGCCGGATCCAAAACCGACGTGTCTTTCTCGCCTGTTAACGCCTGAGAAGTTAATAATTTTTCGGCTTCTTTATAAATCAATAAAGAGGTTTTATTGTAGACGTCGTATTTGTTGAAAGAGGATTGCAGATAACGGACGTTTAACATAATAACTGCAAGGTATACCAAAAAAAGAAAAGCTATGAAGGTAAAGAGAGCCATGTTAAAAATAATAAATTTAATTATCCTGATTGGCATACTATTAATGGATTTGGCCGCCCTGGGGAATTTTTAAACCGATATATCTGATAAAGGTGGCATTTTCGGTTTCGTGAATCTGTTCCGAGGCGTCCAGGACGACGGGTTTGAATAAGCCATTTGTTTCCGACTGCACTTCCTCTACGGTAAAAAATCTTTCGACAATACCCTGAGGTGTTTGGTAGAAATTTTCGTCAAGTTTTAAGGATCTCAAAACTTCAGGATCTTCCTTGGACTTAAGAAGGGTGGCAAAAACACCGCCGTCTTTTAATACCCGATGAATTTCGGAGAAAATCTGATCGGTTGTTTCGTGCGAGAAGTAATGAAGTACGGCATGGGCGTAAACAACATCAAATCTGTTTGATTCGAACGGCAGAGGATTTTTTATATCAACGTTTTGATGATGAATGTTGGTGATTTTCTGCATTGAACTTTCCCATTTTGAAAGATCAAGAGCTTTGTC
>CAZAUT010000019.1:0-19568 GCA_964488535.1 uncultured Gammaproteobacteria bacterium | reverse complement strand
ACATAAAAACCATGTTGGGCGAAGTAACGTGTGTCTTTTCCAAGTCCTGCTCCCAACTCAAGCATGGTTGCGTTTTTTGGATGGGGAAAATAACTTAGCGCAAATTGGGCAAAGAGAGAAGGTGTATCATCCCATCCGTCGTCATCTGCTTTTGTCCACCACTCCTCCCAGAAATTTTTTGTATCCATAACAATTCATTATACGCAACAAATAAGGATTTTAAATAGCAATATCGGAAAATTACTTACCCACCAATTGGATAATACTAGGAGCAATGAGAAGCGCCACGATTTGAACGATCTTCATCATGGGATTGAGCGCAGGACCGGCTGTATCTTTTAATGGGTCACCTACAGTGTCGCCTACAACCGCAGCTTTGTGTGTATCACTTCCTTTACCTCCGAAATTTCCATCTTCAATGTACTTTTTCGCATTATCCCACGCACCCCCGGTGTTACACATAAATATGGCAAGCATAAGCCCAGATGCAACAACGCCACCCAAAAATCCTCCCAAAGTTTCCGCCCCCAAAAACCCAACTAAAATAGGCGCAGAAATTACCATAGCAGCGGGAATAATAAGTTCCTTTTGTGCAGCTAATGTGACAATTTCAACAGCTTTAGAGTAATCCGGTAGGGCTTTTCCTTCCATTATGCCTTTTATTGTTTTAAACTGCCGTCTTACTTCTTCTACCACTTGGAAAGCAGCGCGCCCAACGGACCCGATCAGACGGGAACTGAAAAGAAACGGAAGAGCAGATCCCAGAAGAAGACCGACGAACACCTTAGGTTGTGAGATGTCGATCGATGTTAAATTTGTAGCCTCGAAATATGTTGCAAAAAGCGATGATGCCGCGACTGCAGCAGATCCTACAGCAAAACCCTTTGTGAGGGCTTTAGTAGTGTTTCCGACGGCGTCCAAACCACCCGTTACCGCTTCCGCTTTTCCCTTAAGTCCAGCCATTTCAACCATCCCTTGGGCGTTATCTGAAATGGGGCCGAAAGTATCGAGCGCCATAATTATTCCAGTCGTTGCAAGCATTCCCATGCCGGCAAGAGATATCCCATAAAAACCCAAAAAATAATATCCGGCAAGAATGGTTGCTGCAATTACAAGAGTCGAAATAAATGTTGATTCCATCCCGATAGAAAGACCGGAGATTAAATTCGTCCCCGCACCTGTTTTTGAGGAGGTTGAAATTGCAACAACAGGTTTTTCTCCGGGACCTGTATAGTATTTTGTAATATAAAGAAGTGCGAGCATAGATACGATTCCAACTACTGCGGCATATCCTGCTTTTGGTTCACCGAGCAAAAATATTGCCAACCCCATAAATATGACAATAGAAGCAATTGCGGAGACAATAAAACCTCTTATTAAAGGATTGATAGCACTTTCGCTTTCGTTCTTTGCCTTGACAAATAGTGTGCCAAGCATTGAGGTCCATATGGCACCTGATCTTGCCAGAAGTGGAAAGACAACACCTTTAAGGCCAAAAAGTTGTCCACCGAGAATCATCGCGGCAACGATAGTCAAAGCATAAGATTCAAAAACATCGGCACTCATTCCTGCACAGTCGCCTACATTATCTCCGACATTGTCGGCAATGGTTGCCGGATTTCTTGGATCATCTTCCGGAATACCTTTTTCAACTTTTCCAACAAGATCGGCTCCAACGTCTGCTGCTTTGGTGAAAATTCCTCCGCCGACCCTCATAAAAAGAGCCAGAAGCGCAGCACCAAATCCGTACCCGACTAAGACGTCTGTGGCGTGTTTGGCGACGACTTCGGCACCCTCCTTTATAAAAGTAAAGTATGACCAAATATAAATGATTGACACACCGAGGAGTCCGAGTCCAACAAGAAGCATACCGTTAACCGTTCCTGCACCAAACGCAACTTTAAGAGCCGGATTTAAACCTTTTACGGCACTATTAGCAGTTCTGACATTCGCACGAACTGCAATCCACATACCAAGATAGCCGATAACTGCAGAAAATATTGCACCCAATAGAAAAGTCAAGGAAACACCGATTCCCATTGAGGGTACGATAGCAATAAGAATCGCCAAACCGATCATGAGAGGGATCACAATCTTAAATTGTCTTCGAAGATATGACATTGCCCCTTCCCTAACAGCCTTGGCGATTTGCTGTAATTTGGCACTTCCCTCTTCAACTTGGAGGATCTTTTTAGTCAGTATCGCACCATAAACAAGAGCAGAAATCGCGGTAAAAGGGGCAAAGAATAAAGCAATTATTTGGATATCCATGAAAAGATATAAAAACGCTCTTTGTTAAGAGCATGAAAGTATTTTAATAAAGTTTTTCATGATTATCAACAACTACTTATAAAATTTATAAAATGCTGTATAAAATGGAATTTCTTTCAAAAAAAACACCATCCTTTAGATATCCAGGGTTGCCGACCTGGCATGTGTCTGGATAAAACGCTTTCTTGGTGGCACTTCCTCACCCATTAAAATTGAAAACAATTTATCTGCTTCGTCGGCGTCATTGACCTCAACCTTTTTCAGTATTCTTGATTCAGGATTCATTGTTGTTTCCCACAACTGTTCGGGATTCATCTCCCCAAGTCCTTTGTATCGCTGGATAACATATCTTGTATTGGTGACACTCTTTATTGCCGAATCTCTTTCTTCTTCCGTATAGGCGTAGTTAATGTTTTTTCCCGACTGTACTCTGAAAAGAGGCGGAAGCGCGATGTAAAGATAACCTTTGGAAATTACTTCCGGCATATGCCGGAAAAAGAAGGTTAACAAAAGGGTTTTGATATGCTCTCCGTCGACATCGGCGTCGGTCATAATTATGATCCTGTGATATCTGACCCTTTCATAGTTTAAGGACTCGCCTATTCCTGCACCGAGTGCAACGATAAGGTCTTTGATTTCATCAAATTTGATAATTTTGTCAAGGTGGGCGCGTTCAGTGTTTAAAATTTTACCTCCGAGAGGCAGTATTGCCTGAAATCGTCTGTCTCTCCCCTGTTTGGCTGATCCTCCCGCAGAATCACCCTCGACGATATAGAGCTCGGAAATCGTCGCATCCCTTGACTGGCAGTCCGCAAGTTTCCCGGGAAGTGACGCCCCGTCAAGAGCCCCTTTTCTTAATACCGCGTCCTTAGCGGCTCTAGCTGCGAGTCTCGCTTTGGCTGCCAGCATCACTTTCTCGACAATGGCTTTTGCATCGGACGGATGTTCTTCAAAATATGTGTCCAATCCCTCTTTTACAACGGAAGAAACAAAACCAAGAACTTCGGGATTGTTCAACTTGGCTTTTGTCTGGCTTTCAAATTGAAGCGATTCCGACGGCATCTTTATATAAACCACAGCCGTCAGACCTTCCTTCAGATCCTCACCCGTAAGACCGTTGCCGTTTCCGTTTTTATCGTCACCTTTTAACTTTTTTGCATAGTCAGTAATTGAACGGGTAAGTGCCATTCGGAAACCTGTGATATGAGTTCCCCCATCGACAGTATTTATTCCGTTTACATATCCTTTTACGTTTTCATTAATAGAATCGTTATATTGAAGAGCTGCTTCACAGCTGATCGAACCTTCCTCTTTACTAAGATATATTACATCGGAAAGAATATTTTTACCGCGATTGGTGTGGGCTACAAGCGACTTGATCCCGCCCTCAAAATAAAAACAGGCGCTTTCCCCCCCTCTTTCGTCATGGAAGGAAAAGAAGAGTTTGGGCACAAGATAAGCTCTGTCACGGAGAAGGGATTTAATTTTACCGTTTTCAAACTCGGTGGTGGTAAAAACACTTTTATCAGGAATAAAAGTTGTTATTGTTCCGGTGAGGCCTTTTCCAAGTGATATTTTCCAGTCTTTTGAAAACCATTCATCGATTTGTTTTTGATTAGCTTCCCTAACCTTCTCTTTCGGCTTTCCTTTTGAATACTCCTGGTAATAGGCTTTGTTGTCCCTTAGAACCACAACACGAAAATAAGTTGACAATGCATTGACTACCGATGCTCCGACCCCGTGTAATCCGCCCGAGACTTTGTACGCACCACCTCCGAATTTCCCTCCGGCATGGAGTTTCGTCATCGTTATCTCAAGAGCGGAAACGCCGGATGTATGTTTATCCACAGGAATTCCTCTTCCGTTGTCACGTACGGTTATCGATCCGTCGCTTTCTATACGGACCATCACCCTGTCCGCTGTTCCCGCAAATGATTCGTCAACCGAATTATCAACAATTTCCCTTAAGCACTCGTGCAAACCTCTTGAATCGGTTGAACCTATATACATTCCCGGTCTTTTTCTTACAGGTTCAAGACCTTCCAAAACCTGGATCTGCGAAGCCGTGTACTCACTTTTTTTATCGGTCATAATTTGGTACGCAAATAATTATATATAAATAGGAACAAACTTCAATTACCTAATGCGGGACAAAAATTTGAGCATATGAAGATTTATATTACCGTTTCTTTCCAGCGATTTTTTAAGTTCCATTACAGCCTCGATCTTTTCCAATACAGCCGGTTTAATACCCGTATCCGAAGTTGTTTGTGAGAAATATAAAAGAAGCTTGTCGATAAAGAAAATAGCCTCATCCCGCTTTTTAAAGGCAATTAGTTGTCTTGACATATCAAAAAGATCCTTTTCCAGAAATTCCGTGACTTCTGTCAGATCGCGGGTATCTTTGACGGTACGCATTCTGACGATTTCGCATCTGGAACGAATCGTCGGCAGAACGGAGTTTTCATTTTTGGAATGAATGGCAAAAGTTATGTTTTCCTGGGGTTCCTCGATTGTTTTCAGAAGAGCGTTTGCACACTCCTCCGTAGCCTGGTTAAAGGATTTAATTACAATGAGTGTTTTATCTGTTTGTGATAAAGCCAAAAAAGACTTCAGATCTCTGGCATCACCGACTTTCTGAACGGAGAAACTTACGGTCTTCATGTTGCTGGATTTGGCAATTTCGTCCACCTTGTCATCAAACGACTTTTCACTGCCGGAAACAATGAGATATGAATGCATGAATACCATTATATATTAATCCTTGATAGATGTCGTCTTATCCCGCATAATGAATTTATGGTTTCTGCTCTTTTTTAATACTGCCGGTAAACCGATACTGTATTATGTCTGCCCAAATAAAACAGAATAAAATTTCCGATGACGTCAAAACCCTGGCGGATATTCTCCTGTCACAGGGATCGGTAACTGAAAAACAGGCAGATCAGATAAAATTTACCGAAATTCAGACAGGTAAAACACAGGAGGAGATAATTCTGGAACAGGGTTTTATTTCCGAGAATGATATTGTTAAGGCAAAGTCAACTTTATATAACATACCTTACGTCGACCTTGAAATTACTCCAAGTTCTCCCGAAGCGTTAGCCGTTTTACCTCAGCAAGTTGCCCAAAGATTCCGAGTGTTACCTGTTTCAATAGATAAGAATTTGAAAACACTAACGGTCGCTATGGCTGATCCGATGGATCTAACTGCCATTGGTTTTATTGAACAAAAAACCGGTTATGCGGTGAAACCTTTTGCAGGACAGCCTTCAAAAATCGATGAGGTAGTCGCAGCATCATATTCGACCTCTTTAGCAAAAGAAGTCACCGAGGCGTTAAAAGAAGTTGCACCCGAGAAACGGCGGGTACAGGTTATTGACTCGGGAAAGGTCGGGATCATCAGAGAGGAGAAGGTGTCGGAGATTGTAAGACACATCCTAAGTTTTTCGGTAAAATCGCGTGCCTCAGATATTCATATTGAACCTCAGGAAAAATCGACGCGCGTCAGGTATAGGATTGACGGAATATTACAGGAAAAATTAACCACACCAAGGGAACTTCATGACGCGCTTGTTTCAAGGATAAAGATATTATCGGGGATGAAGATTGACGAAAAAAGAATTCCACAGGACGGAAGATTTAATTTTTCAACCGATGAAGAGGAAGTTGACCTTCGTGTCTCCACTCTTCCTACTACGTGGGGGGAGAAAATCGTTATCAGACTTTTGAAAAAATCCGGCGGAATACCCGATCTTACAGAGCTCGGCTTACGCGGACGGGCCTTGAAAAATCTTGGGGACTCTATTATTAGACCTCACGGTATTATTCTTATCACCGGTCCAACAGGTTCGGGCAAAACCACAACGCTTTATTCAATTATTCAAAGGATCAATACTCCAAAAATCAATATCATGACTTTGGAGGACCCGATTGAGTATAAGATTGCCGGTGTTAACCAGGTTCAGGTAAATCCAGGAGCCGGACTTACTTTTGCGTCGGGACTCCGGTCCTTTTTAAGACAGGACCCGAATGTTATTTTGGTTGGTGAGATCCGGGATCAGGAGACGGCGGATCTTGCGATTCAGGCGTCGCTGACAGGACACTTGGTTTTCTCGACTCTTCACACAACCGACGCTTCCGGAGCATTGCCGAGAATGCTCGATATGGGTGCAGAACCGTACCTTTTGGCTTCATCGATTACGGCAATTATGGCGCAAAGGGTTTTGAGAAAAATTCACCCCTCATGCAGGATCGACTATACCCCGGACGAGAAAATTGTCAACGAAATAAAGTTAACTTTGGGGAATCTGTGGAAACCAATGGGTGAGGTAAAATTTTATAAAGGGCAAGGGTGTTCTGAGTGCGGAAATACGGGATACTACGGAAGGATAGGAGTATTTGAGGTATTGCCAGTTTCCGAAAAAATTAGTAGGCTTATATTGGAGAGGGCGTCGTCATCCGATATTGAGTCTGCAGCCAAGGATGAAGGAATGGTTACAATGAAACAGGATGGGTATATGAAAGTAGTTGAAGGTGTGACAAGTATTGAAGAGGTCCTGCGGGTAGCGCAGGAATAAGTATCAAGCATAAAATTCGAAATTCTAATATCGAAATCCTAAACAATATTTAAATAATAAATTACAATGTTTTAAAACATTGTAGATTATAAATTATTTTTAGAATTTGGTATTTTTTGAATTGAAATTTATTTAGTTTTTCGGATTTCGTGCTTAGAGTTTGTACACATATGGGAATCAAAGATTTACTGGAACTCACGATCCAAAGAAATGCATCGGATCTGCATATTATATCGGGTCTTCCGCCTTGTATAAGGGTTCATGGCGTATTGTCACCGGTTAATAGTGCTGCTATCTTAACCCAGGAGATTATTGATAAATTCTTAAAAGAGATACTCCCTCCGGAAAATCTTGAAAGATTTTATACCAATAAAGAACTCGACTTTTCGCTTGCATTTTCTCAAAATGCGAGATTTAGAGTTAATGCATATACACAAAAAGGCTCATTTGCAATATCCTTCCGAACAATTCCAATCGAGATATCCGACATAGACACTCTTGGATTGCCGAAGATACTTCACTCCTTCACCAATTTAAGACAGGGTTTTATTCTGGTTACCGGTCCTACCGGGCAGGGGAAATCTACGACTCTTGCAGCAATACTGAACGAAATAAATGCAATAAGATCGTGCCATATTGTTACGATTGAAGACCCGATCGAGTTTGTATTCCGGCCAAAAAACTCCATAATTTCCCAGAGAGAAATGGGCTCGGATACGCTTTCGTGGCAAATTGCTTTAAGAAGTGTATTGAGAGAGGATCCGGATGTAGTGATGGTTGGGGAAATGCGTGATCACGAGACAATATCCTCTGCACTGACGATTGCTGAAACCGGCCATTTGGTTTTGGCTACTCTGCACACCAATTCTGCAGCTCAGACCATAGACAGAATTGTCGATGTTTTTCCGGACGAACAGCAAAAACAGGTTCAGCTTCAACTTTCAAATGTCATTGAAGCCGTTTTTTCAATGCGTTTAATTCCTGCAGTTTCCGGCGATCGGGTTGTTGCATACGAGGTTATGCTCGGTACTTCGGCCGTAAAAAGTTCCATTCGGGAGGGAAAAACCCACCAGATTGATAATATTCTGCAAACCTCAACCGAAGTGGGCATGAATACGCTCGAGATGTCTTTAGCAACTCATGTAAAAAACGGAAAAGTAACATACGAAACCGCACAGTCATTTGCTTTAAGACCGGACGAGCTCACGCGGCTGGTCCGTTCGGGAAAGTAATCATTGACTCATTGATTCATTGACTCATTGATTCAATGGTTCAATGGTATGAAAAGGTTTAAATATAAAGTCAGAACGTCCTCAGGCGCAGTTGTAAAAGGCGAAGTTGAAGCATCAAACGACAAGATGGCTGCCAAGCTTCTAAAAAGCCGTGGATACATCATTATTTCAATATATCCCAAGTCGGAATTATTTTCCTTCGGCAAAGGTGTAAAGAATAAAGTTACGGGGAAAGATATTGTGAATTTTACCCGCCAGCTGTCAACCATGATGAACGCAGGTCTTCCCATAACTGAAGCCCTGATTATTTTAAGAAATCAGACTACGGGCAGAATGCAGGTAATCCTGTCGGAGATTTTGGCGGATGTAGAGGGAGGGCATTCACTCTCCTCGTCTATGAGCAAATACCCGTCGGTTTTCAGTAAAACTTATGTGGCTTTGATAAAATCCGGCGAGGTTGGAGGAGTTATGGATAAGGTTTTATCAAAGTTGTCGGAAACTTTGGAAAAACAGGAAGACTTTAAAGGAAAGGTAAAGGGAGCGATGATATACCCCACAATTATTGCGGTTGGCATGATAGCCGTTATTTTTGTCATGCTTGTTTTTGTAATTCCCAAACTTACATCTTTGTATGACCAATTTGATGCCGAACTGCCGGCGATGACCAAAACTTTAATCGGAATATCGGATGCAGCCAGTAAATACTGGTATCTTGTTATTGCAGGAGCTTTGGTTATTTTTTATTCCTTCAAAATATATACAAAAACGAAATTCGGCAGGAAACGGTACGATACTTTTAAGTTTAAAGTTCCCCTGATAGGCGCTCTTGAAAAACAGGTGATTCTAACCAATCTTACAAGAACTATGTCTTTGATGGTGGGTTCAAGGGTTTCAATTTTGGAATCACTCTATATTACTTCCGAAGTGGTTGGTAACACGGTTGTTTCCGAAGCGCTTGTAGATTGTGCAAAAATGGTTGAAAAAGGCTTTCCTGTAGCTTTTTCTTTTGCCAAGCATCCTGAGGCCTTTCCGCAGATACTTTCGCAAATGATATCCGTCGGAGAAGAAACGGGTAAGATGGATGAGGTTTTGGAAAAGATCTCTAGGGTTTTTGAAAACGAAAGCGACCAAAAGCTTAAAGCAATCACTGCTGCCGTAGAACCGATAATTCTTATCCTGATGGGTGTCGGCGTGGCTTTCCTGGTCGTTGCGGTTATAATGCCGATATATAATCTGACAAACCAACTTTGAAATAAGTACCAATTTCAAATATGTACCAATATATACAAATGCCTAATTGGGAATTGGTGTATATTGGTGGTCACTGGTAATTATTTGTATATATTATCCCCCTCCCTCTTGACACGCAACACTGATTTATACAATACTGATAATGGTTAATAAATACTACAATTCGAAATATTGAATTCGGAGATTGAATTCATGTTTCGACAACAGTGATGTTGGGTTCTATTTTCGAATTAAGTATTTCAAAAATTAACCTACTGAAGGGGGGTGAAACTTAAAAGTTTTAAAAAGATTATGAATAAAAAATTATTAAGAGGTCCCGATACAGGTGCCAAGCATGGTTTTACCCTTATAGAACTTCTCATCGTTATGGCGATCTTGGGTGTTTTGGCAGTTGTTGTTCTTGTTGCCATTAACCCGGTGCAACAGTTGGCCAGAACGAGAGATGCAGGAAGAAAGTCCGGTGTGGCCCAGCTTGGAAGATCCTTGGAAGCGTATTATACATCTCATGGTGGAAGCTATATCGATGAGGCTCCAAATTGGGTTGATGAATTAACGGCATCCGGAGAAATATCAACCGTACCTTCGGAAATTGCCAATACACTGTCAACAGAATGTGCTGTTAATTCACATAGTGGATGGTGTTATGACGCAAATGCGGCTGCTGGCGGTACCGGAGCGATTATATTTACTGCACTGGAATCTGACTCCGAACAATCAAAGTGTGATACAGGTACGGCTGCATGGTTTGTGTGGTCTACCGTTGATGGTCGTGGAGGTTTAATTTGTACTGCTAACTACACAACCCCACCGGCCTATGCAGCGGCTGGGCAGACATGGAATGAAACACAGTGATTTATGTTTTTCATGTAAAGAGCATACTCCTACGGGTGTGCTCTTTTGCCTTGAAACATCTCTAATTTAAAGGATCCAGATAAAGTGATTTTTCCACAAAGTATTTAGCAGTTTGAGGATCCTGATAATATTTTGCAATAAAATCAGCAATTGAAAAATAGGCTGATGCGTAGTGCATTTGAATATCGGCAAAGTTGAGGTTGTGTGAATTAATATCACTCTCTTCGTTTATATCAATTTGAAAACCATTAGTAATTTCCACCATCTTTTTTATATATTCATCTTTCGTCAGATTAAATGTTTTTTCGAAATATAATTTTCTGGTTAGTCCCCAAGGAATAAAAACAATTTTGCCATAGTTTTCAAATTCAATTATTGTATTTGGCAAAATATGGTCTGAATATACTTCATGATTTTTAATCAACGTCGGAAGAATTGTTATATATGTTTCTTTATCCAAAGTCCCTCCCCTTTTAGTGATATATTTTTCAATTTCATTACTATCCATTATTGTATAATTTAATAAACCACGAAAACTTTCAGGTCTTCCCGGTATGTAAATATCCCTTCTGAAGTCATATGCGTTTTGGATGTAGTATGAATTGAAAACTTTGGTATCTCCGGTTAGAAAAACAATACTGTTTTTTGGGAGGTCTTTTAATATATCCTGCGAAAATTTATCACCAATGTAACTTTTGTTAAAATTCAATTTATCATAATTTGTTACAAAGACTGAAAATATTAAGGTAATTAAAAGTAAATGCACGCACCATGTTAATAATTGCTTCAAATATTTTCGCGATTTGATATTATCTAATATATCAAACAATAAAATAAAGGAAAAAGGAAGAAAAATAAATGCAATTATAATACTTGAAAGATAAAACTTTTCGTATACGGCAATAGTGACCAGACTTTGTATAGGAAGACGGGCGTAAAGAAGATAAAAAGGCCCTACCATTAGATACGAAGTTAAAAAAAGAAATATGTATAATTTCAACCCTTTTTTTACAAAGTAAAAAACCCCGAAAAGAATTAAAAAAGGAACTAAAAAATTAATATATTCTTGCCAGTATATCAGATAATTTTGAAACAGTTGAGTAATTGTACTTTGTGAAAATCCTTCGGTATGAAGCCCCCACCCATATTCTTTACGAAAAACTAAAGAAACAAAATTTTGAAAATTTACCGCATACCCCCAGCTGTATGCAGGATTTGTTTTTGCGGATATCGGAATATACGCATACGGTAAAATCCCCAAGATAAAAAGCAAAATTGAGTTAAGAATTGTTTTTATTTTGAATAGAGTTTTGTACGAGGAGATAAGAATTGTTATTCCAACCGTTGGGAAAATAAGAAGTATCGTCAAATTATTTGTTAGAGATAATCCGAGCGTAAAGAAAAGCCAATATAAATACCTAATATTTTTATGTTTAACAAGCAATACTGTAAAATATAAAATTAATATAATAAACAACCCGTTTAAAGAAAGAACTTCTGCAATTTCGGCATAGAGCCAGACGGTATATGTGAACGCAAGTACAAGCGAAGTTAGAAAGGAAAGAAATTTTATACTCGAGAGTTCTTTTATGAGTAGGTAATAAACACATATCATAGTTGAAGATGAAACTGCAGAAACAAGTCCTACTTTCCATGCGTATGTTGCATTTATAGGAAGAGTGGAAAATAAGATTCCCAGCATTGTATATAAAGGATAACCCGATGGATGAGGAACCCCCTTTTTAATTACGGCAGAAATTAAATCGCCTGAATCCCCGCCATATACTGAAGGTGACAGATTGTGGACATAAATTGCCAAAGTAAATAAAAATAGAAAAAACTCAGGGGTGTGTTTATAAAGAAGTACTTTTTTCAAGAACCGGTTTTTTATTAATTGCATATTTTATTCCGTCAAATATTCCTTTTGAATATTGCCGTCTTGCATCGACGCCGTTGCATTTTAGCAATAAATATGCTGGGAATTTAAGTAGCAATTGTTGAGTGAGGTACATAACCATCTGGAAACCATTTAAATTATTGATGCCAAATATTATTCCATTTCTGGCAAGATAGTAGGATTGTATTTCGTTAATTTTGTCGGTTGTGTATTGGTTTGTACTTCTTGATACTTTGTGCCAGACGATACTTTTCGGTATGGCCACGATTCTGTAGCCGGCTTTTTTAATTCGGTAAGACAAATCAGTATCTTCGTAATATGCGAAATACGTTTCATCGAAAAAGCCAATCTTTTTAAGAATTGAAGAATTTACAAAAAAAGCGCAACCCGGTGCATAATCGGGTTCGACAACCGATAAATATTTTTTGGACGGTTTCCCCTGCCATATCATTTTTGGAATACTTGTAAGTTTTGATATTTTTCCTCCGAAAGCCCAAATAACACCCTTTTTGTAGTAGAGTATTTTTGGTGTTAATATTCCATTAAAGTTATTTTTTTCGGCATATTCAACAAGTTTTGTTAAAAAGTCGGTTTTTACAACGGTGTCGTTATTCAAAAGAAGTACGTATTTGGCCTTGTTTTTTAAAGCGATTTTCATGCCTTGATTATTGGCTTTGCAATATCCAACGTTATTTTTGTTTTTAATTAAGCAAATATCGGGATATCTCCCTTTTATTATCCTGGCCTCGTTTTTTTTCGATCCGTTATCAATAATGACGATTTTAATGTTTAAATTCACACATTTTTTAAGTGAGGACAACATGACCAGCGTGTCGTACAATCCGTTCCAATTAATTGAGACAACGTAAATAAGAGGGCGATGGGTTACTTTAGATCCTTTGTAGTTTTTGCGATTTTCCATATACTTTGATCACGCATTTTATATTTGACATCCAAAACGCCGAATATTCTTGCAGTAATTTCAACTACTGCGGTGAGAAACGCGAATATTAGTTCCTTAGGCCTAAATGTTAGAGCCGATAAGAACACAGGGATAACTGCAAAACTGCTAAATGTAATTACCTCGTACCCGTAAAGCATTTTGCTCTCGAAATGGCCTGCGAATATTGAACGGCGACGGCTTAATAATTCGCGAACCGTCTGTGGTCCTTTATTGTATACAATTGCGTTTGGGACATATCTGATCAAAAAATCTTGCATTCTAATAAGTGGTTCGATGCTGGCCTCGTCGGTTGCGGTCTTGGGAGGTATTCTAGAAAACAGTTTTTTGAACGCAATAAGTTCTCCCACCTTTGGTTTTTCTGGATATTTAATGTTAATAAGATGATGAAGTTTCCATCTCAGATGATTTGAGTAGCCACAAAAAGTGTTCGGATTATCGAGTGGTTTGATTTTGCCACCAACCATTCCGACATATGGTTTTTCAAGCGTCTTCAGAAGTTGCTGAAAACAATTCTTATCAATTATCAAGTCGGCACTTTGTAATATTAGAATTTTACTTTTTGATTTTTTAATTAAAAGATTAACCGCAGATGCCTTTCCCTCACGTTTTTTTTGTCGTATTAACTTAATTACAGGATATTTTTCTGATAACGACATAACAATTTTGTTGGTAGAGTCGGTACTCCCTGAAGAGATAATCAGTATTTCATAAAGCTTGTACTTGTTTGTTAACTTTTGTTTAATGGTGGAAATTATTGCCTTCTCAATATTCTTTTCTTCGTTGTAAGCACAAATTCCCACACTGAACGATATGCGCACATTTTTTTGTTTAGATTTAAGTACAGTCATTATATATATGTTAACATTAATGGAAAATTATCAACAGTTTTTTCTAAGTTGAATATTTTGCAAAAAATTAAGGTGTTATTCTTATAACATGATAAATCAAAAAATTCGTTATTCAGTTGTTTATGATTACATTAAAAATTTAAATACAAATAATTATTCTATTTGCGAAGTAGGGTCGGGAAATTTTGGAATGGGTAGGTTTTTAAGAAAATTACCCTTTACAGGGGTTGATACCAACTTTACCGATTACTCAGGGAGCGTTAAGCCGTTTCCAAAATACATGACCCCAGTGAAAGCGGATGCAACAAAGAACCTTCCTTTCTCGAATGATTCTTTTGATTTGGTTGTATGTATGGATGTTTTTGAGCATATACCTAGGGAAAAAAGAACTCCTTACATTGAGGAATTGTTAAGGATTTCAAATGAAGCGGTACTAATAGGATTCCCGTGTGGAAGGAAATCTCTGAAATCAGACCTAAGACAACGGAATATTATAAGATTCTTTAAAAGAAAGGTACCTGCATGGCTAGAGGAACACATTGATGGAGAATATCCAGGGGAAAAAGAGCTTGATATTATGTTAAAAAGGCGAAAGTTAAAATATGTGACATTTGGCAACGAATCGATAATAATTCATAATTTAATTCAATATTTTGAAATGTTCACCAAAGGAACATCTTTTTTTGATTTTCTGTTACCTATGGCATTTTTGGTGCGCCTATCGACACTTGGAAGATATTTTTATCGGAAAGTATACATTGTAAAGAAAAAAAGATAATGTTTATATCCATAATAATTCCTACATTCAAAAGACCTGATTTATTAAAAACGGTTCTTTTTGCGTTAGAACACCAAACGCTAATAAGATCTAAATATGAAATAATCGTAGTTGACGACGGCGTTAATAAGAAGGGAGCGGCCAATGCCAGGAACCGTGGAATCAAAAAAGCCAAAGGAACCCATATATTGTTTATTGGTGATGATATTATTCCTACTAAAAATCTTTTGATGAGACATTACAAAATGCACCAAAAGCTAAACAATATCGCCGTGTTGGGACACATCGACTGGCACTCCGAATTAGAGATCAACGATTTTATGAAGTGGCTGGCACCAAACGGATTCCAATTCAATTTTAGAGCGATAAAAGATCGTTGTAATTGCGGATATAAATATTTTTTCACCTCAAATATATCTCTTGAAAAAAAATGGTTTAAATACGACACCTTCAATGAAGAATTTCTCGGTTGCATGTGGGAGGATATTGAACTTGGCTACCGTTTGGAAAAAAGGGGTTTAAAGATTGTGTATGATAAACACGCTTTAGCATATCACTGCCACCCGCAGGATTTTAATGATTACATCAGAAAAATTCCACGCCTCGTAGAGAACGGTGCACTTCTTGCCAAACTGCATCCGGAACTGAAAAGTAAAATTCATTCGCATGCGATATTAAAATATGTGTTTTTTTCGATATTGAATATTTGTCCGTTTGTTAAATTGCTACCCCAGAATTTATATTGGATAATTAAAACTGGTAGGTATAAATATAAATATATAACCAAAGGTGAGTTTTAGAATAGTTGAACACTTTAAACCCCCCCCGATTTTTTATACGCATGAATGACTCCGGTGTTGTTGAAAAAAGGACTCTTATTTAAATAAGTGAAATATCGATTCTTTTTCAACACTTCTATAATGTGGGAATAGTTGTATTGCGGGTGGTTGTGATATTCGATGATAAATGACTCTATTTTGTTGAATGTTGTTCGATCCAGATTAAGTAATATATTGTACTCTTCACCTTCGCAATCAATTTTTACAATATCAACCTTTTTAATATGATTACTCCGAATAATGTTTTTGATATTTGTTGCATTTACATATTCATACATGCAATCCGTCTTTGCATTTGCTTTTACTGTAGATAGAGTCATACTGTTTATCGATTTTAACAGTTTTAATTTTCGATCATGAACATTGGAAACTGCAATTCTGAATGGTTTTATATTCTCGAGTTTATTAATTTTTATGTTTCTGTTTAGATATTTAAAGTTAACAGAACTCGGTTCGTATGAGAATATTTTGACTTGAGGAAATAATATATTGAAGTACAATGTAGATATACCGATATGTGCACCGATATCCAGAATAATTTTTGCGGATTTAAGATCGGGTTTGTAATCTTGAGAGACAAATACTTCTCCGAGAACCCATAGAGAAATCGGTTCGTTTACGTGAAGAATGAGACCGTTTTTCAATGTAAATATTGCATGTCCTTTTCCAAAATACTTGTATAAAAGAAAATCCTTTTTATCAACTATTAATCTTAGAGTTCCAATCAGCAGTTTTATATACCTAAAATATTTTCCGATATTTTCCATAATTTTATCATTTGTTCAAGAAGACCCCCGCTCAACGGGGGATGAATTGAACCAGATAATACGCGCGCGTTGCGTTTGAAATGATATAGCACCACGGCTTTAGCCGTGGGAATCTATGTTTAGTATATATGAATTATTTACCTTGTGCCGTTTGTGTTGGATTTTAAATGAAAAAGTGTGTAATAATTAGATTATCACAGGGTTTATGAGTATGTTTTTTAAACGAAGAGGATTTTACGTAGAAAAATTAAAAGGTTTTACTCTTATAGAACTTTTAATCGTTATCGCCATTCTTGGTGTTTTGGCAGTTGTTGTTTTTGTTGCGATAAATCCCGCCGAAAGGCAGGCGCAGGCGCGTGATGCCGGCAGGATCTCCTCCGTTACTCAACTCGGTCGCTCTCTTCAGGCATACTATACCTCAAATGCAGGATACCCTGATGTGGGAACTTGGGCGAACGATCTTTTAACTACCGGCGAAATTTCAACCTTCCCTTCGGGAATTGCATATACCTACAATTCGGTAGTCGCTTGTACGACTTACGTCCAACCGGCCGTTGACGGAACATATTGCTACAATGAGGACGAAGTGAACGGTAATGGCTCGCTGGTATTTGCAAAAGCCGAATCAACTTCGTACCGAAGCAAGTGCACTGCACCCGAGGTGGCATACTTTGTTTTTTCCACCGCTGACTCCAGAGGCGGTGTGATTTGCAGTACGGGAGATCCCGTGCCGTGGGTGGCGGGAAGTATGACGTACCAACCGTAGGTTGGTAAACAAGTATCAGGTATCAAGTATCAGGAATAAAGATTGCTTGTAACTTTTTTCTTAAATCCTAAATCCCAAACTCTAAATCCGAAACGATAACAAAATTAAAAATACAAATATTTTAAACATTGGAAATTTGAATTTTGAATTTGTTTAGAGTTTAGAAATTAGAAATTAGAGTTTCACTCCGTATTTATTTGATATTGCCTCGTTAACCTATTGACTCTATAGTCAAACAACTTGAGTCCCGCTAAGCGGGACGAGAGTTTTTGGATATATAATCTCTTGCGAAGAGTTGCGGGTTCGAGTAAGAGGAGTATATACTAAAAGGTAATGTCTGATATTCTCCTTCTTCTCTCTCTCACTCTTTTTGGTTTGGTTTTTGGATCATTTGTTTCTGCACTGTCATACCGTACGGTACGCGGTATAAGTATTTTCATAGGGCGGTCGTTTTGCGACAGCTGCAAAAAAAAGATTAACTGGAAAGATAATATTCCGGTATTTTCTTTTTATTTTTTGAAAGGAAGATCAAGCTGCTGCAAAAAACTTATTTCCATCCGCTACCCTTTGATAGAATTCGCAACCGCTTTAGTATTTGTAATAACAGGCGCCCGGTTTCTGACAGAAAATACCGTTAATACTCCAATTTATGACCTAAAACAAATGCTCGGAGTTTTTTCCCTTCCGGTATTGCTTTTTGTCGGCGTATTTTTATTAGCTGCTTTTGTTACCGACCTGGAATATAAGATTATTCCCGATACGTTTGTTTTTGTCCCCTACTCTATTGTTTTATTGCTTCTGGTAATTTTTAACCCCGATTATACATATACAAATGTATTTGCTTCATTTGCCTCTGCGTCATTTTTTCTTTTGATCCACCTTTTTACAAAAGGGAAAGGTATGGGATTGGGGGATGTAAAGTTGGCACTTCTCCCACCTCTTATTCTCGGATGGCCGTATACATTAATCTGGCTCTTTTTTTCTTTCATAATTGGAGCTGTAGTTGGCGTGTTTCTAATTGCGATCGGAAAGGCAAAATTCGGTAAACACATTCCTTTCGGGCCGTTTCTTATTTTTGCGTACTTTTTGGTGCTATTGTGGGGAGAAAAGTTTTCATTTTTGTTTAACTTTGTATAGTTTCCCCCTTGAGGGATAATGGCTAATAGAAAATAGAAATTAGTAGTAGAAAATTGAAACTTGAAATTAGAAAGAATTATGTTGTCCATTTTCCAATATCCAACATCTATTGCCATTTTCCAATATCTTTCAACTATTTTCATATTGATTTAACAATTTAACAATGAAACCATTTACTAAAACAGAAAGTCTCGCAATCGGCACAATCCTTCTTATAATATTCTTTCTTACCTTTCTCAATCTTCGTATTTCTCTTCGCCGTGCCAGAGATTCACAGAGAAGAGCGGACATCGGTTCCGTCGCCGATGCTCTGGAAAAGTATCAGAAGGATTTCGGATTTTTTCCTCCCTCTACCGCTGACGGAAAAATACTTGCCTGCAAAGGCGATAATTTCGGCCAAGTTCCTGACGACATAAAAGAAGAAGAAAAAAAAGACTTTTTCTTCAAGATGCTTAAAGGGTGCGGTTGGGGGAAGGATGCTTTAAGAGACGTAAACGATGATGAGTATGAAGAATATATGAAAGTTATTCCTTCCGATCCCAAATACGAAAAGGGGTATACTTATCTTTATATATCCAATATGAACAGATTCCAATTATTTGCCTACCTCGAAGGAGAGGATGCTGAAGTTGGTTTCCGCCAAGGTATTATCGATCGTGGTTTGGAATGCGGAATTAATACATGTAACTATGGTAAAGCGTTTGGTGTTACACCGCTTGAAAAAACGCTTGAAGAGTATGAGAATGAATTAATATTCAATAAACAATAAAAAGTAGAACAGGTAGGGAAAGCAGAATTGGCAATATAACAATATGGTCATTTAACAATTTGACAATTGAAATTAACTAACTAAGTAACAAAGTAACCATTAACTATGAAGAAGAAAGGTTTTACACTTATCGAACTGATTCTTGTTATGGCAATTCTCGGCGGAATTGCCGCAATAACCGTTGTCCGGTATCCTGCAACACTCGAACGGTCCAGAGATACACAAAGAAAATCGGATCTGTCCTCATACCAAAATGCTCTTGAATTATACGAGATGAGAAATGATGGGCTTTTTCCCACAGCTTCGGTGCCGATACCGCTTGATGATTTATGCTCCGATATCGGTATGAATACAGAGGCCGCCTGCAGAACCGATCCGAAGAACGGTACGTATTATTACCAAAGCGACAGCACAGGGACAGAGTATGTTCTGTGGAGCGAACTCGAAAACGAAGAAGTCTTCTTTGTCGTCTGTTCCGACGGACAAAAAGGGTATCTTTCAGAAACACCGACGGATTCTTCCTGCCCCGATTTTATAGCTTCCCCCACCACAGAACCCACTGCAACAGATTCCGCACCAACAAATACTCCCGAACCCACACTTACGCCGACTGCTAC
>CAZAUT010000018.1:0-34621 GCA_964488535.1 uncultured Gammaproteobacteria bacterium | reverse complement strand
CGCCTCCGGAATATCGGCGATGTTGTACCTTACCAAATCGGTCATCATCGAAAAATACAAAGAAATACGGCTCTGCCCTTGCGGTAAAACGTTGTAGCCGGAAGTCAGCAAACGAAACAGCGACTTTGTCATGTTAAAGCCGTATTTCACTTCGGAAATAATGTAGGTCGAAGAAAAAAGAAGCGTTGACACACCAAGTTTCAACCATGACTTTTTCAATATCGCCTTTGTTTTCGAATAATTTAGAGCCAATATAACCGCGACCAAAACACCGAGGTAAAGTAAAAAGAATTCAAACTGAAAAGATATTCCCCATCCGGCAATCGCCAAATACAATCCCCAAACACTTTTATCTTTTATAAATTTAATAAGACCGAAATACATCAACAATATCGAAAGTACCGCGAGGGACGGGTTGCCCATATATATCGCGTATTGGCTTTGCTCAAAAGAAACAGCATAAATTATGGCCGTAATAATTGCCGCCTTTTCGCTGGATATTTTTTTAGCGATAAGATATATGAGAAATACCCCTACCGCATTAAGAACTCTATAAAAAACCGATGCCGCTTGAGGATTGCCCGATCCAAGAAGATAAAATATCCCGTTTACGTACCAGTGAAGCGGTCCGTGGTTAAGTCCCGGATAGTTGGCGGGCGGACCGATTATTTTAAGATCAAGATCTTTGTAAATCGACTGCGAAACGAAAGCGTCTCTTGCTTCGTCGTATCCGAAATAAATCGAGTCGTGAAAATGTATAAATCGAACGAGTATCCCGATACAAAAAATGAGGATTAATATTTTATTGTCCAGTATAATCTTTTTAATTTTGTTCAACATGACGTATTGATAATTACAGGTATATACTTTACCTTAAATCATACCGATGAGAAACTTTCCGCAACTTCTCAAAAACAACATCCCTCTTATTATAGTATTTTTTATTGCGGTCGTTGTCAGATTCTAATATTTCCCAAATAACATTCACTATATGCCTCTGTTTCTTGTTTTTTGGGCGGTTTTTAAGAGCGCGTTTTTAAAGATTCCAATTTCAAGTTATTTCAAGGCGGGGATTGCTTTTTTAATCGCAATCTCGTCCTACGTTATTGCCGAATATAAATTCGGCGGGCGTTTTATAGCCACATTTTCATCATCTTCATCCTCTTTCAAAATTTACCTTCCACAGACGTTCTATATTTTAAAAAGGTTTTTCCATGATAACATCTTCGGAAATTATCAAGTAATAAACATTCTCATGATCTTATTTTCGGTTACCGTTTTTTGGTTGATCAAAACAAAGAAAAATAGAAGTAAGATCATTTATCTTGTCCTGTTGTTTTTGGGGGGACTCTTTCCGTATTTATTCAGCAGAACATCGAGTTATTACTATAGCGTCGGTGTTAACGTTTCCCTGATAATTTTAACCGTAATGATCGTATCAAAAACGATAAAATATTCTGTCATCGCTTATTTAATAATTGCCGCGATTTTGATCAACAACATTTTGTTGATCGTAAAAACCAATAAACACGGCTTGAATCGGGATATGGTGATTCAAAGCGGAATGCTCGTCTCCAAACAAACTTAAGTTCTTGATTATATTTATTCGTCATCTGAAGGCAATGAATTTTCTGTCAAATCATTAGGTGTGCCTTTACAGATCAATACAACGTGGAGCTATCTTCTGCAGTGGTATGGATACGACAAATATGGATATCTTCCCATATGGTCTGAAAAACCTGCAGAAGGATTTCCGGAGAATCTCCCCTACAATGAAAAAAGGTCTGAATTGCCATCCATTCAATACATAATTATTGAGCCTACTGTCGGGATTAGTGAAAGTTATATCGAGAATTACTTTTTGGAGGAGAAATATTTCACCGAAATCGTGGAAGAAGTTGGCTTTGGGACGATAAAGGTTCAAAAAAGAATGAAGATCTAATCTTCATAAACTCTCAATCAGTTCAGTGCTTTCTTTCGTCGATTTCTCCCAAGAGAATTTACTGCTCCATTTGAGGCAGTGTTTTGACATTTCGTCATATCTTTTTTTGTCACTATACAGTTTTACAATTTCCATCGCCATTCCGTGAAAATCTGCCTTCTCAAACAACATTCCCGTTTTTTGATCTATCACAGAATCTTTAATTCCTTTGACTTTATAGGCAAAAACAGGGGTTCCGACGTAATTTGCTTCAATATTAACGAGTCCCCAACCTTCATGGATTGACGGGTTCACAAGACAATATGACTTTGCCAATATTTCAAATTTTTTCCGGTCAGTCACATACCCGAAAAATTCAATATTCTTATTAATTCCCAACTCCTTGGCGGTTGATTTCAGCTTCGACAAATACTGCTGATTTCCCTTTCCGACGATGTTCAGTTTCCATCCCTCGTCTTTTTTTAACACTTCTTCCAAGATCTTTATGGAATCTTCAACTCCCTTATCTTGACTTAGAGCTCCTAAAAAAGTAATTATCTTTTCTTTTTTTTGAGTTCCTACTTTCACCGTATTCACACCGTTTTCAATAACAGTAATTTTGTTTTTATTTACTCCCAAACCGATGAGGTCCTTTTTGGTTGAATCGGAAACCGTCAGAAAATCAATATTCTTGTAGAACTTAAATACAAGCGGTTCAATGATCGGCCCCATAAAAGCCGCTATCAGGTTGTAGGGACGGGGAAGTTCATTCGTTTTCCACACCTCGGTGGCCACTTCGTGAATGTAGGCCAGTATTTTTGTTTTGACATAAAGGGGAGTAAAAAAGGGAATTCCATGAAATTGGTCTACAACAATATCGAATTTGGGGTGTTTTCCAAACAAGTACCAAAAAAGTCCTGCAATTTGAACACCTACAAGTTGACGGCCACGTCTTATTATTTGTACCCCATCGACCGACTCAATTTTCTTGCATCCTGCAAAGTGTGAGGAAAACAAGGTAACGCTGTGTCCCGCCTTAACCCACGCCTCTGCATGTTCGTGCGTTGCGATTTCCGCCCCACCGGCATTGGGATGTCCCACCCCCCGCCAGGAAAAAATTAAAATATTCATGACAATTTATATAATATTACTACAAATTTAATACTGTTTACTCCACCTTTTCCCAAATCTCTGCGTAGGCATTATCATATAATTTTTTCACCCCCAAGTCCCCGGGAGAGAATGGTAGTTTTTCCGTGTAACCGCCGTACTTTACCAAGTAAACATACTCCGCTCCCGTTTTACTAAATTCTTCGCCTGCTTCTTTTTGATCACGGGAGTCAAAAACCGATCGGTTATACACAAGATTATTTTGGCCGTACTTACCGACGTATCCGCGTTTATTGGCGTATGCCGGCGGCTTATAATCCCCAAAATACTCACATTGCAAACATTCATTGTCGTAAACCATTACCTTTCCGCTTGGAAGCAGTGACAGCCTCCATAACATCTCCATCTCGCCTTGGTTGATAAGATAAGTCGTACGGTTTGATGTGTACCAAATATAAAGAGCCGCGAGTATCGCTATCGGAATAAAAAGGAAGAGTATTTTTTTAATAAGAGTAAATTTCGCTTTGATTAAAACCGCTGCCGATATTGTAATCAATACCGTACAAAACGCCATGACCGCATACGATTTTTTTGTTTTCAGTAAATGTGTGGCTTCGGCAGAAAGATCGCGGTATAACACCCCCTCTTTGGGAAATGAATATTTTTCGGTTATCGTAAACTCTGCTTTTCCATCCGAAACATCGGTATCCACCCCACCATATTGCAGGATCTGTTTTGGGATATTCTCTTTCCCGATTCCCCCGACGGTTATCCTGTTTTCGCTTAATTCAACATTACCATTTTCGAAATTAACGGCAATACTGCCGTCTTTAGTCTCAACATTTTTTATTTCACCCAAATTTAATTCCCACACGTCGTTTTCGTTATTTACCTCATCCAATAGTGAAAAAATATTTATCGACAGATCAAATTCACGGTTGGGGTACAGATAGTACGGCTCCATGATTTCGTCCGAGTATATTCTTATGTCGAAGATCTTTACTTCTTCTTTTTCGGGATCGTAGGAAAGTCCTGCGCGATAAAAGGGTGATTGATACCAAAACACTTTCTTCCCGCTTCCCAATGGATCATCTGAGACTGTATAAACAGCCGGTGACAACCCCCGATATTTATTTCTGTAAACCGACGCAAAATCACGCATCGACATAATCTTATATTTCCCCTGGCGGGACATTTCCGAAACAAACTCAATTCTGTCTTCATATTCTCCATTATATGCAGACGGAGTTAGGTCCGACTCAAGCCCGATTACGGCGTGTCCAAGTTCGTTTGTGGTGCTATTTGTGTATGTTTCGATAATTTTCCCGAAATAGTCGAGTTTTTGGTTAACCGGACCAACCATATAATCCTGAACGCTATACAAGCTGTTGTAATACCCATTGAGAGGGTCTCGGGGTGCCCATTGAACGTTAACAATATCCAGTTTCGTTTCGTTATCGGAAGCGGGTACCGCCGCATGCCATCGACTCGGATAGTACGGAACCGACCAATACTGTCCCCAGATCTGATAACCGTCGGTTGAGAATTGATCCGCGCAGACCAAATTAGCGGTTATCCCGAATTTTTCTTTCATATAATACAGGGAATACGAATCCGTCCACCATGAACCGACTGAGGTGGGATAATATCCGAATGTTTCTTTAAATTTTTCAAAAACGGTATCGATAAGTTTTATTCTGTCAGCTTGTATATAACCGGATAAAAATATACTGTTTGCCGAATGCCACGAACCGCCGATGTTATATTCAACACCTGCTTTTTGCGCAAAATTTGCTGTCACTTCCAAAAAAATACCCAACTCCTGATCGTTTTCAAAATATTTTAGTGTTTTTATCGGCTCATTACTTCCAAGTACGTCATATGTTAAAAGCCAGGTGGCCGGCAGGTTGTTGCCTCTTAATATTTTGTACTGGGCATCAATATTCCCTGCAATATCCTGTGTGTAATGGCTGATTCTGACGGGGTTGACGACCGTCACATACCGTCCGTTGTCGTTGTCTGCGTAAATATTACCGGCAAATATTTTGAAATATATCAAAGAAAGCAGAAGAATCGAGAATAAAGAGATCGTTTTCCTAACCATTGAATTTAAGGTACTTTGGAGCATACCAGTTCTTTTTGTTATTATCGTCGTAGTAACGCAGGAAATTCAGGCGGTAAAAAACGGCTATCGTATCCCAAAACATTGCATAAGAAGTCTTGAAAAAGCCTGTACTTGCAACGATCGAGACCCCGTCTCCGAATTTCATTGACAATTCAACAGGGGCTTCAAATATCCTTTTATATCCCAAATATTTTGCCACCGACAGCAATTCTATATCAAAAGCAAATGCCTTAACTACAAGCCGTGGCAACACTTTCTCCAAAACCTCACGCCTGAAAAACTTGATACCGACCTGTGTGTCTTTTACATTAAGTCCGAAAAGAATTTTGACGATTATCTGATATGTGATGGAAAAAACTTTTCTCTGCCACGGATACTCTACCTTTGAGGCGGGATGTCTTTTGGAACCAATCATAATATCGGCGTTATACCATTCGAAGTGTTCAAGAAGCATTGAAATGCCATTGGGGTTGAGATCTCCTCCTGCGTCGATAAACCCGACAATCTCGCCCCTTGCCTGTGCCATGCCGTAACGAACAGCGTGACCTTTGCCCATATTGGTCAAATATCCGACGACTTTCATCTGTTTGGGAAATTTCCGTTCAATTTTTTGTGCTTCTTTGAAGGTGTTGTCTGTTTGTCCGTCAACGACGCATATGATTTCGTACCTGTATCTTGTTTGGTCAAGAATGTTTTTGATATGAAGCAAATTTTTAGCGATGAACTTTTCTGCCTTATAGGCGGGAATTATCACCGAAACCAGCTTTTTCTTACTTGCCTGCCCTAAGCGATGCCGAAGGAGCCTGCCCTGAGCCTGCCGAAGGGTGCTTTCTGCCTTTCTCATACCCAAAGTATAATCCAAGATAAGTCAACAATAAAGAAATACTTACCATTGATGAAAGTATCACCCACCAAAACGAACCATGAAAAAAGTTAATTGCCACGATCTGGGTAACGGCAAAAACCGGCAGAGTCATAAGTGGCTTGGTCATATCAATTGAAAGCAAGAACGACGACATGAGTTGTGCCAAGGAATAAAAGATGTAATAAACCCCCATTATCACCAAATACTTTGATCCTTCTAAAAATCCGTTACCGTAAAGAAGGGAAACGGTAAATTTTGGAAAAAGATAGTAAAAAACCACAGCAACCACTCCAAGCGCGACGGTCAGGATGGCCGATATAAGAAAAATATTTACAAAACGCTCCCCCCTCGCTTTCTTTTTGGCAATGATCGGAAACATTACGGCTCCAATGGGTGCCGTCCCGTAAAATATGATCTTACCAAGGTTTGCAACTGCCCCATAAATACCTGCTTCATAAGAGGAGAAAAAATGTTTGACCAATATCAAATCGGACGTTAAAAGAGATGTGAAAGAAAAAGATACGACAAAAACAGGTAATGCATATGCGGTAATTTTTTTCCAATTAAAATTATCAATTTTTTGTCTTGAAAAACCGATGTCCTTAAGAAAATATTTCGTTAAGGCTACTCCTGACACACCGGCAATAAGCATACCCAATATTCCTCCGAACACTCCAAACCCGAGGTAAATAAAGAGTATACCGAACAGCAACCGTCCGAAAAGCTCGACATTGGAAAGTATAGCCACTTCTCTGAATTTCATCACTCCTTGCAAAAATGATTTATATACAAGAGAAATTATTGATAAGAATAAAAGAGGCGGAAAAAGAACGGTAATGTTTCGAGGAAGATGAGTATAGTCGCCTATAAAAGGCGACACCAACCAAACCAGCAACATAACAAAAATGGCTAGTTTTATGACGCAGGCATTGAACCACCCCAACACCGCCGGAACTTCCTCTTGTTTCGCAGAAGAAACAAATTTGATGATTACTGTTCCGAAAAATGAAAACGCGCTCATAATAAGTCCGATTAGAGAAATCGTTGCAGCAAGTTCCCCGTATTGGGCAGGACCCAAGAGCCGTCCAAAAATAAGATGGTAAACGTATGCGATAAAGTTGGCAAAGTTCGTACCGACAATCATAAAAAAACTACCGGAAAACAGAGGATGAGACAGGACTTTACCTGCAGACAAATTGTAATTAAACATCTTGATATCGGCGTTAAGTAGCTTTTGTTTCATACCTCATTAATTTTTAACTACCAATTTCTAAACTCTAAACAAATCACAATATTCAAATCACAATATTTAGATCTTTAATATTCTGATGTTAGTGTTAAGAATTCAATTTTTTCATAAGGATTGGCGGGGTTTTTTAAATTTCCAATTTCTATTACAATTTTCAATTTTCTTTTAACTAATTTCTGTTTATTGTTTTATGTTTATTGCTAATTATTTATCCTACAAAGTATCCTCTCATAAACAACGACACTGCGAAAAAAGTGCTTATTAATAGTAGCGAAAATATTGTTAGGCGGATAGGTTTACTTTTGGAAGATAAGTATTGTCCTGCCAGTATGAATATCGGGAAAATTGCCAGCACATATCTTGGCATTGAGGAAAAACTTCCGGAAAAGGTAGGAATTATAAATGCAAGGAAAGAATAAATAAATAAACTTGCACGTAATTTGAAAAACATGATCGTAATTAATAATATGGCCAGAATTGCAACAACTATCTCCAAATAAGTCGTAAAAACCGCAGGAAAGTAACCGTAATCAACATTTGGCAGTATCTTAAAAAAGTAGCGGTATAGTACTTGAGGAAGAGAGATAAAAGCTGCCGATCTTTGTTCTCCAAAGATCGAAACATTGGTAAAAAACTCCAAGGCGTTTCCGGTTTTTTTATGAAGATATAACATATAAACCAACATTCCCGACATTGAAAACACTCCTATTAATATACTCTTTACTAAACCCTTGAAGGTCACCGACCCCAAAATATTATTTGGGGGGTTTCCCCTTAAAGGTAAAGGTTGATTAAGCTGTAATTCACTAAACAAATACTCAATTGCAATTCCAATCCCCAAGGCAATTCCTAAAACTCTAGTCGCGCTTGCAAACCCGGCGAGAATTATTACAGGCAACCAATTTCTCTTGATTGCGAAGTAAAAACTCCAAACGGCTAAAGCTAGAAAGAGCGAGTCGTTATAAAAAGATCCCAAAAAAAAGGATGTAGGAAAACATAAAAGTAATATTATTGCCATAAAAGCTGTTTTGTTGTTGTAAAAGTAAATAGCTAATCTGTAAATCCCTACCAGGGCTAATAAGAAAAATAAATTTGATATTATAAGACCCGATAACGCATAAAAGAAAAAACTTCCACCGATAACAGTAGAAAAATTTCTAACCAATATTGGGTAAAAAGGAAAATAAAAATATGTCAGCGGAAGGTATCCGTCGTGTGCCAGGGACAAATAATGTTCTCCGTCGAAATTTATTAATCCCCAGAAGTTTGGATGGCGATAATACTGCATAAACCCCCCACCCAAAAAATCGGTTTGAAGGCAAAGGATCAATTGACTCAAGTTAGAAAAAAGTAGTATTACCAGTTTCCAGACGATGAAAATTAATATTAAATTCTGAAGTTCACTTTTTGACATAACCGCCATAATTTCTAATTAATCTAATTTCTAAACAAATCCCAAAGATACAATTGTCTATTTGTCAATTTTCAATCTTCTATTGAATTCTCAATTTATCAATTGTTCA
The DNA here is from genome assembly GCA_964488535.1 of uncultured Gammaproteobacteria bacterium. Classification (GTDB taxonomy): domain Bacteria; phylum Patescibacteriota; class Microgenomatia; order UBA8517; family UBA8517; genus GWB1-38-13. The sequence goes on along the minus strand of CAZAUT010000018.1, from coordinate 25,828 downwards.
ATAGTAAAATAAATCGTAAATAGAAAATTAAGAAATAGAAAATATATTTATAGAGTCAATAAGTTATTTTCCTCCCTATATACTCTCTACTATATACCATACACCCTTCTGTACACTTCCACCGTCTTCACCACCGTCTTCTGCCAGGAGAACTCTTTTACCCTTGTTGCACCCGCACGGATGTAGTGCAATCTCATGGATGAATCGCCCATTAATGACGATATTTTGTCCGCAAAATCTTTAGGGTTATATGGGTGGGCTGTGATCGCTGCCCCTCCTGCAATTTCGGTCAATGCTTGCGTTTTAGATAAGACAACGGGTACTTCCGATGCGAACGCTTCCAATACAGGAATTCCGAAACCTTCGTAAAGGGACGGCTGGCAATATACAGTTGCAAGTCGAAATATTTTTACCAAATCGGTCGTCGGAACATAGCCCGTTGTGATGACATTGTTTTTCAAAATTGAAGATTTAAGTTTTTCAAAGTGGGCAAGTTCGGGATGTGATTTTCCCAGCAGTGACCTTACAAGGTCTTTCGGACCTTTCATATTTTTCCAACTCTCCACCAACTCGTCCAAATTTCCGGCTTGCTTGCCGACAATTACTAAAGGTGTATTTATAATACTGCATGCCTCAATCAATGTTGCAAGATTCTTGTTGTAATTTACATCCCCGACATACAAAATAAACTTTTTTGGCAATCTATACAATCTTCTGACATCAACCCCGTCTTCATCATTTGCAACGGTTGAATAACATGCGTCTATACCCCAATAAATTACATTAATTTTTTCCGAATCAACTCCGAGGAGACGCACGATGTCCTTCTTCGATGTTTCGGATACTGTAATTATTTTATCGGCTCGGTTTACTAAAAACTTATTCATATACCACCTGAGGTTTCCCTTTATTCCGGGGGGGTAATGGCTTTTGTAGATAACAGGAATAAGATCGTGTATTGTAATAATTGTTTTTGCTTTAACGCTACTCAATCGCGGATAGTTTAAAAAATACGGATTGAATGATGTATGGTGAAGAATGTCAAAACCGCTTAAGTCGGCGGTTGTAAAATCGAGAGGGCTAATCTTGATATCTTTATCCCTGTTATATTTCTGAAGTGCCCCAATCAGTCCCTTCACCGACACACCCACCCCGCGGACGGAATGACCACCTGTCAAAGGACCGCTATCAATCGCCACCCTCATGATTGTATTTTACCACGATTACGGGGTATGGGATACGAATTATGCGGGTATGGAAAATGAACCAAGCGGCACACTATTGCACGTCGTCATTCCCGTGCAAACGGGAATCTATATAAAACTTATCTTATGTCTTTTTTGCTCTCGGAGAAGTAATGGCGGGGGTAGATAGGCGTTTCGTCCTCCAGTGTGTCATGCTCAACCTTTGTCGCAACATGATTTGCCAACCAATCCGGTTCAAGATAACCCTTTCCTTCTTTATGCTTTCGTTTCTTATGCGAAAGTGAAAGCGGTCCGAATGATGTTAAAACGCTACCCAAAGTCAGATGGACAAAATGTATATTGGTCTTTCTATACTCTTTGGAAAGCGACTGCATAAGTCCCCTTAATGCAAACTTGCTCGTACAATAAGCCGCTCTTCCTGACAAAGCCACTTTACCCATTCCAGAACCGCTTGCGATAACGTAAGCTTTTTCCGATTTGGTTAAAAGTGGTAGCAGTTTCTGAAAAATATAAAAAGCCGAGGTGACATTAATATCCATAGACGATTTCCATTCATCGTAACTTATATCCGGTAGATTTTTATAAACCCCTATCCCGGCAAGGTGAAGAAGAACTTCAATGTTTTTATGGTCTTTGGTGATTTTTCGGGCCAGTGATTCGATCGATTTCGGATCTGTAACATCGCATGTGTATTTGTGGATCTTCACTTTACAAGGTATCAATTCTTTTTCCAGTACATCAAGAGAGTCCATTTTACGGGCAACAAGCAGCATATTTGCCCCACGCTTTGCAAAAGCCAAAGAGACCTCCCTCCCAATTCCCCCCGTCGCCCCAATCACACATACCGTCTTTCCCTTGATATCCATCATACAAAGTGTACCAAAACTCAATCCGTTTTTATACCTTGCAGGGTTGTTCCCTTCAAGGTATCGTTAATACATATGCCACCACGAAATATTATTAAGGTTTACTGTCAAGACGGTTATTATCATATTTACAACAGAGGAGTTGGAAAAAGGAGAATATTCAAGGAAAAGGGTGATTATTTGACATTCTTGAGTTTTCTCAAAGAGGCTCTATCTGAACCAGTGGACCCAGATTTATTGAAGAAAACATTTACCTTGAAGGGTTGTTCCTTTCAAGGTGTACCACACCAACCGAAGAATTTATATCAAAAGTTGCATCTTCTAGCGTTCTGCCTAATGCCCAATCACTTTCATCTCCTAATTAAACAGACAGAACCATTTGTAATTACTGAATTTATGAGATCTCTAGCCACGAGGTATTCTATGTATTTTAACAAAAGATACAACAGAGTCGGAAGTTTATTTCAAAATATTTTTAAGGCAGTGCAAATACTGGATGATGATTATCTGTTGCATCTGTCGCGGTATATTCATCTCAATCCTCAAAAGAACTACAAGGATTTGACACGCGCGTATACATCTTATGGGGATTATCTGCACCTGCGAAATAGTGAGTGGGTGAAAACCGATACCATCCTGAATTATTTTGATAACAAAGTCGCACCGGAGTTTAAGAAATTCAATTCGTATAAAAAGTTTGTGGAAGGATATAAAACCCCGCCTGAAGAAATCCTCGGCAAAATGACGCTGGATGAGTAATAATTGCTTTTTTGCAGGGTCTCACCCTGCAAGGTATCACTTGAGAGTAAATCCGGCATCAACGTATATCACTTGCCTTGTCATAGTATTATATTTCACCAAAAACCCGTATATTCTTAAAATTTTGCCCTTCGAGTCCTTTGATGTTAATCTCTTTTCTACTGAATGCGGTCAAATTTAATTGTTTTGGAGAGAATACATATTCTCTGTATGATTCTTCATGTTCCTTAAGAACACCCGCTCCAACCCAGAATTTTGCTACCGATGTTTTTGTTGTCCCAACCGCTATTGCTCCGGGCGGAGGAAGTGGTGTATTTATTACCATAATTTTATTCGGATTTCGATAATAGGGTCTCCTTTTTGAAACCATGGCATATGAATCGTGAATGATCTGCACCTTTTCTCTCCAGTTCTTGTCCGATCTTTGTATTTGGGATGCAATAACATTCAAATCGATCATTGCAATCTGTTCAGGTGTCAGAGATTTTGCGTTTTTCTCACGTTCAAGAGTTAACTTACTAATATTCGCATCAAGTTCACTTTTAAATGCTTCAAAATTGGCATATTGGTCAACCACCCTGTTAAATGCAAATTTAAAACCACTTGGAAGTTTGTTGGTAATAAAATCAAGCAGTTTCCGAAAACTTGCAACGTATTTTGATACATCATCCTGTGGTACATTATTCATTATTGGCACAATAACGTCATCTGAATAAAAATCAAAAAAAACTCCAGGTTTGTAAATTTTCAAAATCGGTGAGAGCCAATCGACAAAATACATCATACTGAAAAGTTCAGCCCAATCAACGTAAGGTGATTCTTCAAGAGAATGAAGCTTGTATCCCCCGAATACCCAGACAAATTCAATTGGTTTATTATTTTTTATACCCGCCGATATTGCCGATTTAATATTTTCCTGAAACTCGAGTGTAACGGAATACTTTCTGAATTTTTTAGACATAATTATTCTGAAGATTGACTCCTCAACATTTCCATTTTCGAAATATTGTTCAGGTAAGGATTTCAAATTGTTTAATCTTTCCTCAATATACTTTTGTGGCGTAGTCATACTAATTAGTTTACGAAGATATAAAATTGTTTATTTTCTATACTCATATTTTCCATCCAAAACATCATCTATAACATTTGGTAACATGTGGATTTTTTCACCGATTTTCCCCTCCTGCCACCAATCAATATTGGGTATTTTGTAATTCGGTATACGGAAATCATCTATCTTTTTATAATCCGTTTCTTCCATTTGAAAATCAAATGAGTCAATGTTTTCATTGATATGTTCTATTGATTCGGATTTAATATATGGCTTAAACCCTTTCCAGTTCATCCAATTTAATATTAATTGGTTTTGGGTTTTTCCGTACTTTTTCGACAACTCCTTAAGTAACGGCCAATTTCTTTTCGCCGTTCGATTTCTTCTCAAGGGTTGATAAATAAAATTCAGAATATTATGTTTTGAAGCGTAATCTGTAATTCCCATGTCTTCATTATCACGAATCTCAAAACTGAAATGAAGTTCGTGTGAAAACAATTTATTACCAAATACCTTGTGATATTTTTTTAACATTTCAAGATTACAGTTTGTCAAACTTGTATATCGTGCTTTTGACTTTGAAATGTAACCCGAAATAAATTTGCACGACTCATCAAAACCATACAATTTGAAATTCGGCATGGTAAATTCCAACGAATCCATATAATCCGTTTGGAAAAGATCAAAGTATTGAATAATTTCCTTCTCGGCATCTTTCAAAGTTGGCAGGTAGTAATTGTAAATTACCAAAGAGTAGAAAAGATTTTCTCTTTTTATTTTTGACTGTCTTATCGCCTCTGCCAACAACTCAACAGATTTTCCTTTGGAATTCCAGAAGTTTATCTCAATGAAATTCATTCCCCTTTTTATAGAATGAACAAGGGCGTTTATTTGTCTTTCGTCATTATTGTTTTCGTCTCTCTCGGCAAAACCACCCAAACCCCACGCCCCGATGCCAATATTCGAAAGGTTTTTCGTGTCAATCATAAATTCAAATAAATAATCAAGCAAACTCCAATAATTTCGAAATTTTGGTTACCCCACCCAATTTCTTTGAAAAATGGCAGGCGTTTTTTACCAGGATAAATTTTCCCCCAAGACGTTTACTCATATCTTCCGCTGTAATTGCAGTTATATAGGGATCGTTGTCAGATGAGATGACAAATATTTCTTTTACATTGTCCTTAATCTTTTTATGATTCAATGGCGTTTTCCAAAACAAGCGGTGTTCGGAAGTCAAATCGTTAAAATCCCAACCCGCGACAAGAAACATTTTCCTAAATGTATGTTTTTCAGCCAAACGCATGGCAAGAAGAGTTCCCAAACTGTGCCCGAAAACTATCGTGTCTTTATCAATCTTGAAATTCTTTTCAATAAAAGCGAGCTGTTTTTTCATATTGGGAAGATTCGTTCCCATTGTCGGAAGATCGGGAATAGACACATGGTATCCTTTCTTCTCCAATTTTTCCTTTAACCACGGATACCAATTATCGGAAGGGTTGCTATACCATGCGTGAAGAATGAGTGCTTTTTTCATAATCATTTTTTCTTATTTAATCTAAAATCTTTAATGTTTGCCGTTATTATTGCACAAATAATCAACAGACCTCCAATTAATTCGTTAACCAAAGGTGTTTCGCCAAATGTTAAATATCCAAATAGTGATGCAAACAATAATTCTGCAGAAACAATAATTGTTCCCAAATTAAGATCAAAATGCTGAAAACCGTACGATAAAAGATAATTTACGGTAAACAGTAATATTCCAAAAAGCAAACCCACTCCCCAACTGGTCAAAGAAACATTGGGCGTTAGTGATTGTCCACTAAAAAAGATTAAGATTATCGCGATAACAAATCCTCCAATCAAAGGAATGGAGGCGACAAAATATCTGTCAAATATTCCGCTTAGGTATTTTCTGAATGAGTTTGCAACTGTATCAAAAATTCCAGCCATCAAGCCAAAAACAAATCCTTTGCTTATTGAAAAATCGGACAAGGATCCAATAAAGAACATCAAGCCAATCATAGCCAAGATAAACGAGATAATTTTTTTCGGAGATAGTTTTTCATTAAAGTATTTTAGTCCAATAATAAGCGAACAAATCAATTCTCCTGCGTAAAATGCAAAAAGTGTTGTCATTATCTTTGTAGATAAAATCGACAACGTATAAAATATTACCGATAAAGGAAAAGAAACACCAAAAAGAAGCACATATTTATTTCTTAACTGCTGTGGCTGTATCTTGATCTTTCGAAAATAAATCACAAGAGTAGCAACTCCCAAGGCAATAACATTTCTAAATGCTATTTGCTGATAATTGGTTAAATCGTGATTTAAAATACGAATCCAAATACCAAAAGAGCCAAAAATTATTGCTGCAATAAAAAGTGCTAAAAATCCTTTTGTGTTTTTCATATCAATTCACTACATTAATTGTCTATTTCTTAATAAAATCATTAATATCATTATAAATTTCCTTATCTATTTCCACCCATCCTCTTTTTAATGATTCGTTTCGTTTTGCAATACGATTTTCTCCAGGAATTCTAATTTCATTCCCGTCTGTTGATTTGGAGTTCCTTACACGTTCAATCAGTTTACAAACCCTATCTTTAAAGAGGTCAACATCTCCCAACATATTCGGATCAATAGCGATATACAGATTTCCCCAACCATCTTTTGCGTTAAAATCCGCATAACCCGCCCCGGGAAGAATTCCTGCCAATATTTCAACCATCATCGACAATCCAAAACCTTTGTACGAATTATCAAACGTCAAAAGAGCACCTTCTTCGACATCCAAGGGGTTGGTTGTCATTTTTCCATACTTATCAACAGCAACATTCTCCGGAAGTTTCTTTCCCAACTTTTTTGCTCTAGCTACAACTCCATAAGCAATGGCCGAAGTGGACATGTCAAATATCAAGGGTGATTTCTTTTTTGGAATTCCAAAAGCAATAGGGTTAGTCCCAAACAATTTTTCAACACCACCATATGGAGCCACATCGGAAGTTGCGCGCGCCATCACAATTCCAATCAGGTTTTTGCTTGCAATTTTTTCGGCATAATATGTCAAACTTCCGGTTGAACTTTGTGATTCTTTGGTTCCCACAACCGAAAAACCGTACTTTTTTGCGGTTTTGATAAGCAACTCCGTTGCTATTGGTCCAACAAGCATTCCCGGATTTCCCCTGCTTTCAATAAGAAATGATGTTTTAGTTTTCTTAATCACTTTTGGCTTTCCGTTTGTTCTTAACTTTAGAATTCCGCTTGCCATTGAAGCAATTCTTATGAGTCCGTGTGATTTGGTATCAGAAAGTTCTCCAAACATAATTACAGGAAGCATGTAATCCGTCTCTTTCATTGAATATTTTGTAAGAAGGGCTTCTTTTATTAACTTATTAAGATCTTTAATCTTAATTTTCATACTCCGATTATCTCATTACTTTTTGTGTTTGTTAAGGAGGGAAGGGTGCCCTTCGGCAAGCTTGGTTCGACTTCGCTCACCACAGGCAGGGTAAAAACTCCTTCGGCGAGCTTGGTTCGACTTCGCTCACCACAGGCAGGGTAAATTTAAGTGGAATTATAGGAGTTTAGGGGAATTTAGGGGGATTTAGGGGATTTTACGGAGGAAAAATACTTAAAGTAAGCGATTGGGAAGTGGAGGGCGGAGAAGGCAGACCAGATGAAGCCGCGAAGACCGTCGCGGAAACCAAGATGGCGAATGTATAAATTCAAAAAAGCCATCGTTGGTTTGTATAAAGTATAAAGTATAAAGTATAAAGCGTTTACAGAAATGTTTTTATTTTTATACTCCTCCGCTGTAAGGTCGGTGTAGCGGTTGGCGCGGTCAAGATAGCGGGAAAAGGTCGGCGAATCGTGATGTTCAAGATTGTTAAACAACCATCCCACTTCCCCATCCACTTCCATCAGTTCATGCACCGATTTTCCGGGAAGACGGGCTTTACCTTTTTTAAACAAACGAATCACTCCGTCGGGATAAACGCCGGCATGACGCAACGGCGCGCCGAGAAAGAAGTTGAGACGGGGGAGGAAGAAGGCGGCTGCGTCACCTGTTGGTTTTCCAAGTTTACCTTCGCGTTGCGTAATTAGGAGTTGGTGGCGGGAGAAGAGGCGCAAAGTATTTTGTATATTGTATGTTGTATATTGCTTTAAGGCAGGAACAAAAACGGAATCAGAAATATATTCCGGATGTCTCGTCAAATTTAAATCCATATTAATTACAGATTTTATTTCTTCTGCAAGTTCGGGGGTCACGCGTTCGTCGGCATCGAGTTGGAGGATCCAATCGCCCGTTGCTTTTTCAATTGCCTTTTGTTTCGTTTGGTGAAAATTTGTTTTGTGAGAATATGTAAACACCCTTGCCCCATACTTTTTGGCAATCTCGCGAGTTTTGTCGGTGGAAAACTCGTCGTAAAGGATTATTTCATCTGCAAGTCCTTTAACAGATTCCAAACATTGACCAATGTTTTCTTCTTCGTTTTTTGTTGCAAGAACAACAGAAAGTTTCATAATAATTTAAGATTCTTTAGATTCTTAAGGCACTTAAGATTTTAACATTAATTCGGCAACCTTTCTTCCATTCTCCACTGCGTAGTTTGTTCCCCGGTCCCACGGGTAAACCTGTTCCATATTGCAAAGGTAAAGTCCGGACAGGGGTGTTTCAAATGGTGGAATATTTTCGGAGTGGTTTTTGAAAACTACCGGCTGGGCGAATTTGTCTTTAAAAACCCATGCTTTATTGACAATCTTTTTACCAAAATCCCCGTTAATTTTTGTCAGATACGGAGCAAATTCTTCAAGCAGCATTTTTTCATCATAAGAAAAATATTTGTGATCAGCCGGCAAATAATTCCCGACGTACAGCAGGTGTTCGTTGTTGTAATAACGCGCATTCATGAAATTTGCATGCTCGACAACGGAAACGAAAGGATAATCCATTTCGTTTACGTTAAGCCAGTAGGTGTTGTCGGGTAGAAATCCTTTGTTAAGTGATACAACAAGGTTTATCGCACCGAGGGTTTTGAGGGAGGAGTATTTTTTGGTATAGTTTTTTGGCAGACCTTTTGTAATATCAATAAATTTATTAGTTGGTGTAGTGCAAATTATTTTATCAAATTGATATATGCGGTTCCGAGTTTTGATGACCATTCTAGGAGTGTTTTCGGCTTTCACTCCTGGAATGTTGGATAAGGAAGAGGGAGATTCTTCCCCTTCGGCGGGCTCAGGGTCAGAATGACCGTTCATCGAGTATGGGGTAGACAGAGATTGCTTCGTCGTACTGCGTACTTCTCGCAATGACAAGTTGATTGCATGATTTTTACATGGTTCTATTGATAACACGCGGGTGTTGTAAAAGATCTTTCCTCCATTTTTGATGATTTCTTTTTCAATCTTTTTGGCAAAAGAAAGAAACCCACCTTCGGGGTAGGCAAGTTTCATTGTTCTTTTATAGATGCGCGCCCAAAACCATGCGGTGTTGACTTCACTCGAATATTTCCCAAATTTTTTTACAAAAAGAGGTTGCCATAAATATTTCCAAGAGGATTTACCCATTGTAAACTTGATGAATCTTTCAGCCGTAACTTTTTCCAGTGGCTGCCAATAGGGATTAAGTTTCAAAAATGCCATTACTACACCAGTACGAAACCGATCGTATAAAGACAGTTTTGAGAATTTTAATAACGAGATTGGGGAGTCGAGACGGTATATACCATCATCAAAATGAGTTGCGGAAATCGGGCTTTTTACAACGATCTTTTGCCCGATCTCTTTTGCTAATTCTAAAACCGCATCGTCATTTGTAAAAAAATGGTGGTAATGGTGTTCAAGTGGCCATTTCCATTTTTTATCTTTAGATCCACCGGCAAGTCCTCCCGGTTTATCACCCGACTCAAAGACGGTTACATCTTTCCCCGTCCTGGATAAATGGTAAGCAGCAGATAAACCTGAAAATCCTGCACCAATAATTGCTACTTTCATATAAATGAAATTAGGATACTACGATATTGCGATACTAGCCGAAAACATTAATATTGTTAATTTTCAACAACTTTAAAATACAAATAGCCGTTGGAACCGTAAATTCTTTTGATAATATTTGTTTCATCAGGAATTTCTTTACCGCTTCCGATTATCAAGCTGTCACGATACAACATTTTGTCCATATCCCAGTTTATAGGCTTAAAAATGAAACTTCCAAAACTATTTACGGTTGAAAACCCATACCTATCCCTCGGCGTCAGCTTATGATCTTTCTGAAAACTTTCCGGCGGATACTTTAAATAAAACAAAAACATAATATATGGCTGATCGTATTCGTCCGTAACAACGATGTTTTTATGTCGAGTTGTTTCCCCAATTGTCATTCTGGCAATGTCCTGAGCTTGCCGAAGGGCTTGACCAGAATCTTTCCCCGCTTGATTCCGGATGCGCTCACTTTGTTCGCTTACCCCTCCAATTGGGCGGGCAGGCACAATGACTGAGTTGTTCGTTTTTGTTTCAAGGTATTTAACCAACTCTTTAACCCCATACTGGGACGAAAAGGGGTATTCGACAGACATATGTCGGTAATACATGTGAAGATATCGGGAGAAAGACCAGAGGATACATGTATAAAGTATTATGTATAACGTATAATGCGAAAATATACGAAGCAACGCGTAACGCGTAACGTGTAACTTTTTAATACGTTCAATAATGTATGCTAGACCGATGGCGCTGATGATTGTTAGTGGAATAACCATGTTTTGAGAACGCAGGGCGTGGGGAGACTGAAAAGTCAAGGCAGCAGGAATGGGAGCAATAAGAAACCAATACATAATCAGTATATAGAATTTTGTATATTGTATTTTGGAATGAGAGCGAATAATAACGACAAAACCAACCAGTACAGTAACCATTTCAAACAAATACATTTGGCCTGTTTCGGGAACCGCACTTCGCTGTATCACATCTCCGGAAACAAACAGAAATAGTCCATGATAGTGTTCGTTCCAATTTTTGAGAAATGAAAGTGCGTAATTAGTTAATTTGTTATGAATAGGGCGGGATGTTATTCCAGTATGTTCCATTCTCTGTTCGTTGGTTCTTTCTATCGGCCCCAAGTCGGCAAAAAGTCCAACACCTGCTGCCCGGGAAATAATGTTGCTTTTTGTAAAATCAACAATTAAAGGTGTTATAAAAAGTAACCCCGATAGTCCGCAAATTACAAAATGTTTGAAGTACTTCCCAACATCAATTTCTTTCCAATAAATTACCAATAATCCTAAAACCAAAAGCGGAGTGACAATACGGGCAGAGTGGTAAGTGTAAAAAGAAAGCGCAAAGCTCAAAACGGAAAGCTCAAAACCAAGAAGCTTACGATTTCTTAAGTATCCTAAAAAACAATACGCCCCAAGCAGAATAAAAAAGGTGGCGGTGTTGACTTCCCAACCGCCACGGGAGAAATGAATGTGCCATGGCGAAATTGCAAGAAGCATAGCAGCTATATTTTCCATTTTTATATTTACCATTTTTAAAATAAGGTAGAGTATGTATATGGCGGCAATTCCCAAGATCGCGTTTGGAAGGCGGACCGACCATTCGTTTAATCCCAGTACTTTCACAAACGGCATGACGAGATAAACATATAACCCCGGTTTGTAATCGTTAAAGGATTGAAAATGAATTGGCCAGGGATTTCCATGTTCGTCTTTACCTGTTTCGATAAGAGAATAGGCGTTGTAACCTATTGCAGCCTCATCTGCATTAAGTGCCGGGTAACTGCCGAGTTTGTAAAGACGAAGGAAGGCAGAAAGAATTAGTATTATGTATAAAGTATTTTGACGAAATCTTAAGCTTTGCTTATGTATAAAGGGTTTTTTGAACATATTGTCTGGTTGCATTCACTCCGGGAGTGTGAATACACTCACTCCCGGAGTGTTCTATGTTTATTGTTTATTGTTTATTGTTTATTGTTTATTGTTTTCGTCTCTAAGATTCTAAATGCTGTCATAAAATTGTCCGGATATCTTATTTCCGAAATAAGATTGTAATCCTTCGGATTAAAATCCGATGGAACTGCAACAGAATTTCCGATAATTAGAATTCCTTCCTCACCGGTCGCGTAAGGCCAACTCCAATTTAAAAATTTAATATTATCAGTTTTTTCCACCAAACCGACATCAGGGCCCAAATAATACGACAGTTCTGCTTGGTTCTGATATTTTTCGGGGTCATATTTTGAATAAAAAAGATAGTATATATAAGGCTGATCGTACCCTTGCTGAAAGTAAATCGTCTTATAATTACCTTGTATCGGAAGAAGTATTTCGATTACTTGTTTGTATCCGTAATTCCAATACTTGGCACTATGAACCGGCAGATGAATAAAATAGGAGTCAAGAAAGTATAAAAAACTACAAGTGAATAATGTATAAAGTATTACGTATAATGTATTTCGCCAAAAGACAGATCTGTGTGATAAATAGTTAAATAGTTTAATAGTTTTTACTGCCCCAAATGCTGAAATTATTGTCAGGGGGATGACCATGTTGTAAGCCCGGATGGCTTGAACCTGGTCCCGTGTGAGGGCTGCCGGCAGCGGAGAAAGAACAAGCCAGATAAAAACAAACTTGGGAAAGGCATTTTTATTTCTGATTAAACAAATTAATCCAATTGGAATTAATAACAGATCAAAAAACTGCAGCATTCCGTGATTGGGTGAAGAGTGTTTGGGATTTTGATAGTCCCCTTCGAAAAATAAAAACCTTCCGGAAAAATGGTTAAAATACCGGCCCAATATACCTCTTAAAAAATTCAAGCCCTCGCCATGAAAAAGAATATAATTGTTATCACCTATTTTCTCGTTATTTCCATCAAGCATGTGTTGAAGATATTCATGCGATCTGGGATACGAAAAAATACTAAAAACTTTAAGTCGTCCGGTTTGTCCTCTAAAAAAACTTAATATCGCCGGCGAAGAAATTATTGCTGCCAAAATAAGCGAGGCGACTAAAATCTTCCGTCTTTTGTGAAGAATAACCTTAAAATCTGTCATAAAAGTTATTAAAAGAACGAGCATAACAATTGCGGTTGAAAGTTTGGCACCTTGGTAAGTAATGAAAGTGAGGGCAGAAAAGAAAGAAGAGAAAATAAGAAACTTTGGACTCTTAAGACCCTTAAGGAAAAATAGGATACCGGCAAGTGTGAGTGTCAGGGAAACATTTACTTCCCAAGCACCGCGTGATAGCATAACGTGCCAGGGGTTCACAGCCAGCAAAAATGCGGAAAGGTACGTAAGCAATTGGTGTTTGGCGTCCGGTAAACGGGAAAAAGAATCCGCGTTAATCCTTTTATTGATCCGCAATAATCCTAGTTGGTTGAACTCCTTAATTATCAAGTACAAAACCCAAACCGCAATCATTCCCGCAATCGCCGAAGGCAGACGCACCGACCATTCATTCAGCCCGAACAAAGCCACAAACGGAACAGTCAGGTAAACATACAACCCCGGTTTATAGTCACCGAAAGATTTGAAAATCAAAGGAAACATCTGTCCGTATTCGTCCCGACCGGTTTTCAGTATCGAATATGCATTGTAACCGAGCGAAGCCTCGTCGGGGGAAAGGTGAGGTGGGTTTCCAGAAAGATTCCAAAGACGAAGAATGGCCGCAAGAACAAGAATTATGAATAATGAATACTGAATAATGAATTTTTTAAACATTTTTAGTTTTGACTTTTGACATTTGAGTTTTGAGTTTATTTATTATCGTATATTTCGTATGCTACGCTTCCATCAAGAAAGCTTATACTTTTCAAAAATTTCCACGTTTTAGGAACATTGCCGGGGCTTGTAACAAGCAGGCATTTGATTTTTCTGCAGTCGACATCCTCACGACGACTTTCCAAAATAAAAGGCTGCCATTCTTCAGTCGGAATATCCCAGTCGTTGACAAAATAATATTTGTCGAAACGGTCTACCCAGAACCAATCAGATTGTTCAAAGCGGATAAGGTTTTTATCGGAAATATACCTCACCGGATACCACCTTGTGAAAAAAAGAACAAACTCGTGAGGTTCGCCATACTTTTTTGTAAAAACAATCTTATCGTACTGCCCGTAGTTCTTATTTATATACTCAACCGCTTGCTTGTATCCGTACTGCCAGCTCCAAGAATACGCACTCCGATATTGTGTAAAGTAGTTTGTAATATATAATCGAACACTTATTACCAAACTTATAATGTAAAGCGCTGTCAAAAGACGCGTAAGCAATACGGGATAAGGGATACGGGATACGAAAGATGGATTCGTAAATATCTTAAATAGATGTACAATTCCAACCGCGGTAATAATCATCGGGGCGGGAAGAATTGTAATACTTCTTAATACGTGAGGGGCTTCCCGTGTGAGAGATGAGGGAATGGCACCCAATATCCACCATCCCAAAAGCAGAATTGAAATTCTGCTTTTTTGTTTTATTAAATATATTATTCCGATTATTAAAAATAACGCATTTATTATATAAAGCACACCAAACCCGGGAACACTAAACTGGTAATTACTCCCCCCTTCCGTAAACAGATATTTAATTGAAAAGTGACAGACGACATTTTTACCAAAATGGTAGATAAAATAGGAAGGTCTGTTAAATAAGGCTCTTTCGGCTGCGACAGGAAAATGATATTTTTCCCTTAAGGAAACTATTTGCGATACGGCTCCATCGTCAATAATTGCCACCTTCCTGTAGCGCTCCTGACCAACACCCAGGAAAAGTTGGTAAAACATGGGAAGAAATAAGACAGTAGTAAGTAGTAAGTAGAAAGTAGAAAGCTTAGGTCTCTTATCAAATATCAATCGTATTTCTTTCCGATAAAGTATTATTAACAGTGTCATAAAAAGTGGGGTAAAGATACGATAGGAGTTGTATGTCCAAACGGAAAGGCCAAAGAAGAATATTGTATATAGTATATTGTATATAGCATATTGGGATCGAAGGAAAAAGTAGAAACCGGTAAGGAAGAAACAGAGAGCAAGATTGGCTTCAAAGGCCGGACGGGAAAGAAAAAAACTCCACGGTTCGATGGCCACGAGAAGGGCGGAAAACAAAGCGAGTGCTTGGTGATCGGTAACCGGTAAACGGGAAGAAGAATTCGAGTTAATTTGCGAATAATTGCGCGTAGATTCCTCCGGATTTAAACCCCCTCCGGACCGGAGATCGCGTCTACCCAACTGATATACAATCAAATATGTAAGCAACACCGACAATGTTCCCGCCAGTACACTCGGAATTCTGATGGCAAATTCGTTTAGTCCGAATATTTTTACAAACGGTACAAGAGTATAAACATATACGGGAAGTTTATAGTCTCCATACGCCTGAAAGATTACCGGCAAAAATTTCCCCCATTCATCCCTGCCCGTAGTTAATATTGAATATGCATTGTACCCAAGCGATATCTCATCCCAATTTAGTGCCGGCGGAAGATTTGATAGATTATAAATCCGAAGAAAAAAGGCAGAAATAACTATCAAAAATAAAATAATTCCGCTCATATTGTATTTAGCCGGTTGTTTCATTATTAAATCTTCTTAGAAAAGGAATTAAAATAAACACAGATGCAGAACCAATCGCAGCAACGGACACATAATCAAAAAACTTTCTTAATGGTGTCTCCTGCCACTTAATTTTAAACTGCCCGCTTCCTTTTGGAATAACATAGGCCATTGTTCCGTATGGTTCTTCGATTAAAGGTTTTATACTCTTACCGTTTAGGTATGCGTACCAACCCGGAAAGTAATATATATTTGTATTTAAAATTGCATCTTCTTCATTCTTCAAAAATGCCGAGTACTCAACATAATTATATCTTTTATAATCTTTAACGGTGATGTAATCGGAATAAATTCTTTCGGCAGGAAGGAAGTCTGCCCTTTTTTCAACCCACTTTGGAAGAACAGCATAATTTTCAAGCCAGGCGGGATATTGAGAAGAAATCGATTCTGTTTCGCCCTCGATCGTTTGGTTGGCAAAATAACGCTTAAGAAAATAATTATCATCCGGATGAAAATAACCGTTAGGCTTAAAATATATGACGTTTGCAAATGATAGAAGAAATAATATTATCAATAAAATTTTGTTATTTACATAAATAACAAGGTATGAAGAAAGAAAACCGGTTAAAAGCAGTAATCGCCATGGAAATTGAATGTAGTTCGCAATTCCAAGTATTTCCCAGACTTTGGTTGATCTGATATTCATCATGAAAAATAATATTGATATGGTAAGTAAGGTAAAAACCAAAACGCGTTTATTGTTTTTAACTATTTTGCGCGTACTTATATAAAGTCCGGAAATGATAAGCATCCAATTTGAGAGTCCAACCTGAAATGAAATGTCGTCGTTAGGCCCGGGTAAAGAAGCCCCATACCCCCATTTTGAATAAAATAACTGCCTAATAAAAGGATAGTGGTCATAAAAATTAAACACCGCTGTGTTTTCGAGCAATTTACTTTCAATAACAGCCGGAAAAAGCCAATATGAAGCCCCTAAAACACCGATGAGTAATGCAAACATAAAACCGAAAATCCCTTGGCAGCTATTCTTATTAAGAATAAAATAATAAACCGTAAACCACGGCAATATCATAAAGGGTGATAAATTGTGGGAAAGAATAAATAATGCCAAAACCACAGACAGCATTCCAATCCTCGCAAAATTTACTTTTTCCGATAAATTGTATAAAAGAATTCCCATCAATGGGAAAAACATAAAAGCAAATATTTCCCCTAAAGCTCCTCTCACATACAGATCAACTGCCCTGTAAGGAAGATACAAGTAAACAACAGTTCCGGTTAAAGCCTGGAAAAACGATCCCTTCTTTATTAAGAATAAATACATGAATAAACCGGAAAGAAATGTCGCCGAAATCAATATAAATTTATAGGAAAAAATGAACGATCCGAATATAAAATATAGTAAAACTCCGATATAGTAAGGCAAAACATAGTAGTAGTTAAACAGTGGGTATCCGAACCCGTAACTCATGTCGGGTGCCATCCTCGGGGGAACTTGCGACGAAAGGAAAGATTTATACATTTGGTAGAAGTGAGCAATATGCACTTCATCCGAAAAATGAAAGAAGCCTTTGTTTAGAAGCGGTAATATAACGGGTATTGTTATGACAGCCAAAACGATTGGCGAAATAATACGGTGGTTTTTAAAAGATTTAGCGAAGTTTTTCATTTGAAATGTAAATAATGAATACGATAACGAATAATAAAGATACGCAATTGGATAAGATTTTTAATGGAGTATCGCCCTGTTTTGCAATAATTTCATGCCGGCCGTCACTCACTTCAAAAGATACCAATCCGAAATCACCAAAAGATTTTGCCGGTACTTCACTTTTATCAACATATATTTTCCATACAGGATAATTGTAGGAAGGAAGAGTAATCTGCGCATTATTTGTTTTTACGTCAATAACAATTCTGTACCAATTGGAACCCTTTTCAAACACTTCGCTATCAACAGAACCATTTATTACCGATATTTTCTCTTCGGCTATATCATCAGGTGCTCTTTTTGCAGAAAGAGGAAGATAATCATAAATACTTGAAGTCAGCGCCCTTTTTAATTCCAATCCGCTTAATTTTTGTACGTCGGAAAGATTAAACCAATCTTTTGGTCGGAAAACAGGCAGGTATATTAATATTATTAAAATCCCGACTGCTCCCAATAGAAATAAAACAAATTTCTTTTGCAATCCGTTAAAGACATGGGCAGTAAATATCGGGATTATATATGTTCCGACCATTATAAAACGCCAGGGAAACTGAATTATCTGCAGAGATGTAAAAAGTTTATAAATGACAGTTGATCTCTCGTGCACCATAAAACTAAAAGCAATAAATGAAATCACGAGAAAGACTGTAAGGTGGATCTTTTCTTTTCTTTTCTTAAGTAATAAGTTTTTGCAGTAAATGATAATAAATAACAAAAGTGCCAAAGTAAATACTCCGGAATGAACGACCCCGTAACCTAAAAATGCGTCATCGTTTGGACCCATTATCGAAGGTCCATAACCCCAGTCGATCATAATAAATATTTGTTTGAAATTCAAAAAATGTTGGAGGTATCCAAAATAACCGGAGGTCATTGTGCTTATATGAACCAGGTTTTTTTCGAAATACATCGGAAAAACATAAAAGGAAGACAATCCTATACCAATAACGAAGAGGGCAATAAAATCGCAAATTTTTTTAAAACCGTACTTATTTTCGATAAGTCTGATTGTTATATACCCGGCCAAAAACGGAAAAAATATAAAGGTAGTCAGATTGTGAGATATCATAAAAATTAAAACACTTACAATTAAGTTAATTCTTGCCGGTTTATCATTTCTGAAAAAATATCTCTCTATTGAAAAAAGCAAATATGACACCGAAAACATACCCCATATCTCACCCATCGCTCCGCGAACAAAAAGGTCGGAAGCTTTGTAGGGAGTGAATATAAAAAGTATTAGAGCGAGTAACGATGGGAATATTTTGAAACGAAATCTTAAAAACAAATAAAACAACAGTGATGAAAAAACAACCGGAAGTATGAAGCCGATTTTTACGCTTTCAACAAAAGAGACACCCAAAAGGTGAACAATCTCCATAACGTAGTAAGGAAACGGAGCATAATAGTTGAAAATCGGATACCCATAACCCAAACCTAAATCCGGAACCCACCTGCAGGGAAACTGGAAATCCGAAAAGCATTTGTCCATTTGCCAAAGACGGACGACCTGCATGTCGTCATACATGGTATAAAAGCCCGGTTTAAGTAACGGTAATAAAAAAATCAACGAGACGATAAAGGCAGCAAAAACACCTTTATCTATCCCATATTTTTTACGAAAAACTGCTGGCCGGATACATAACCGGAGCCTTTTTAAAAAATTCATCTTAATTGTTAGTTTGATTATCGGGTTCAATTATATAAACAGCTTCACCATTGTCGGGATAGTGGATAATAT
Organism: uncultured Gammaproteobacteria bacterium; assembly: GCA_964488535.1. GTDB lineage: Bacteria > Patescibacteriota > Microgenomatia > UBA8517 > UBA8517 > GWB1-38-13. Next base: position 6,912 of record CAZAUT010000018.1, on the reverse strand, counting down.
GACGTGGAGTAATTACCTCATTAAACTCCTCTGGTTTACCGACAACAACATCATAATCTCCTGCCTCTATTTTTTTTCTGTTAATATCGGAAAAAGTAAAGTTGCCTAATTTATATTCGGGCATCTGGTCAACCCAAAGTAAGCCCATTTTTTTATAATTCCAGTTTTTACTTTCTACTTGATAAGAAGCAGGGTCGTATTCAGAAGTAAAGGCAGCATATATGTGCGGCTCCGACAAAGATTTGCTGACAAGTATATTTTTACCAGTGTAATTTCGAGCGAGATATTCCGCGCTTATTAAACTTCCCCAAAGCATCGGCCTGGCACTTTTTATAGGCGAAAGGAGAAAATACTCGAGAGAAAAATACATTATAAAAACCAAATAGAACATACCTGTGAACAAAATTAATATTTTCCTTATCTTAATATCATTAATTTTTAAAAAAATATTATATGCTCCCAGCGCCATCATCATGTGAATTGCGGGTATCATGCTTTCAGACCTGTTGGCTGCATACCCCGGACCAATTGAGAGAGCAGCAGGAATCGCAGACGCAAAATACCAAACCACCAAAAGCCACAAATATTTATTCTTTCGTTTTTCAAGAAAAAGTTTTATAAAAGAAATTAGAAAAACAATTTCTATCCAGTACAAGACTCCACGGCCGGGAATCATGCCGTATGTTCCTTCTCCCGGGCCTTGAGTAAAGTAAAATTGGGGAGAATAATACGAAAGCAAATTTACTGTAAAATGTCTTACTCCCGCTTGGTACTTGTTGTAAATAATTCTGGCAATTACAGGGTCCATTCCGGATTTAATAGCCTTGATTCTTTCGTCCGACGCTTCCAAAAGAGAACGGTTAAAAATACTTACACTTTTTATTCTTGTAGACGAACCGTTAATGAGAGAAAAAACAAAGATCAAAAAAAACACAGTACCGATAAGAATTGAGAATAAAGTATTTTTATCTTTTTTAGGAATATCTTTCCAAAACATGACAAATACTGCAGTAAAAACGACTGGTGTAATAAACTTTGCCGAGTGATATGTAAACATATTTAAGGATGCAAACAATACGGAAAATAGAAGGTATTTTGAATTTTTGAGTCCTTTAAAAAAACACAACAGAGATAGGGGTAAAAAAAATGTTGTCAGGTTGGCTTCAAATGCACCGCGGGACATCATAACGTGCCAAGGTGAGACCGCCAGTATAAAAGCAGAAAAAATTGCCAACAAATAGTTGTGGTCTACCGATTTATTCGTAATCACAGTCAGTCTATCTTTAATAATTACAGATAAAAACTCATTAACAAGTAAATAAACAACAAATATAGCTGCCGTTCCCAGTAATGCATTGGGTAAGCGTACTGAAAATTTATTCAACCCTAATAGTGCTACGGATGGAATGGTTAAATACGTATATAAAGGAGATTTGTAATCACCAAAAGATTCAAAAACCAAAGGAAAACTCTTTCCCCACTGGTCATTACCAGTTTTCAAAATCGAATAGGCATCATAACCGAAGGAAGCTTCGTCAGGGGTAAAACCTACAGGTATTTGGTCAATTTGCCAAAATCTAAATAAAAATCCTATTAAAAGTACTGCAACAAGCAAAATACGCTTCATTTGCTTAATTATATACTTACACCGAAGTTATTTGCACTTTATCTTTGACTCTTTTGACGAAACGTCATTGTCAGCAAATAAAATAATGTCAACAGACAGAGTAATGACAATATTTTTCTGAAATCGCTTATTTTCAAGATACTTTCGATTGAAGGGATTGGGGGAACCCAAAATAAATTGTATAAATTCAGTAAATGAATTAATGAGAGCAATATATAAGGTATAACGATATACGGTCGGAAAGCCAGCATAAAAGTTGCGTAGGGGAAAAAGGGGTAAAGATATCTCTCATGTACTCTGGTCAATAACAAAAATGCTGCCAAAGCAATAAGAGATAATGAGGATATAGTTTCTTTCTGACCGTTTTTCTTATTGGAGAAAAGGTGTTTTATTACCATTATGTAGACAATACCGAATAGTATAAATCCAATCGTTCTGGCAGAAATGGTATATATTGTTATATTATCACGTATGGTTTCGGAGCCGATAATATTCCATAGGTTAAATGCATTCGCTGAAACGTAGTCAATTTCACCGGGCATGATGCGTTTTCGATAAAGATCTATTATCCAAACCGGTAAATCCACTCTGGGATAAAACCAAATAGACACTGAGATAGTTAATATCAAAGCAATAAAAAAGGCCGTTATCCATTTTTTAAACGAATGTGCTTGTTTTATAAGAATGTAAATACACAAAGGCCCGAAAATCAGAAGCGAACCTTTAAATAAAACCGATAACGTAAAAAAGGAAACAAAACCTGAAATATTTTTCCTTAACAAGTAAACCACAGCCAATAACCCCAATAAATTAACAATCGAGTCGGTTTGGCCCCAAACAGAAGAGTTGTACCAAACAATAGGATTTAAAAGCCAGATTAAAAATACAGCTAAGGACTTTTTTATGTTCTTTGTTGTTATAAATGTTAACCTGTAAAGAATTATTCCAATCAATAAGTCTGCAATAATCGAAGGAAGCTTGACAAAAAGAATCATTCCCTTATCTTCCCAAAACCACACCAATCCCGACGGAAAAATCGGAATATTATCATTCAAATAATTAATTATAATACCCGTATGAGTCCATAAATATCTCAGCATAAAAAACATTAATATCGTTAAGGGAGGCTGATTTGGTGCAGAATATTCCCACCGGGATGAGTCGGACAAAGTATAAAAATTGTTCAGTCCTTTTTCGTAAGCAGACTTTCCCCACGAAATATTATTATTCAGATCACCATGGTACCCCCAAAATACCACCGATAATCTTATCGTGAGAGAAAATAACAGTATTAAAATTATTACCGACAATCTTATTTTTCGAGATTGCAGAATATTTTTTGGTATAAATTTATCCTTAATTAATTTTGGCTTGTGCATTGAATATTCTTAGAAATATAATTATGTTTGCTGCACACAACAATGCTTCAACAACGGTCAGTGAGAATATCGTTTTCATAATCTGAGAATAAGGATACCACCAGTAGTGGTAAAGGTTCAAAACAAATATACCTCCGGCAATATATAAATACTTTTTCAATCTTGGATAAAAGGCAGTAATAATAATAAAAAATGTATAGGTTAGATAGAAATATCTTTCGTGCATGCGTGTAAGTAATATAAATGATGCATAACTTGCCAGGAAAATAACATAAAAAAGATTTTTGTTATTAAGATAACTTTGTTTTTTCCAGTATAGGTAAAGAAGTATTAAAAAATACAACCCTGCTCCCCAATTAAATAAACCGATTCCAAACAATTTTATCGAATCCGGATGGGGTCCAAAACCATATATCATCCCCCAAAAATTAAACGCATTTGAGCTTATATATCCCGAAATCTCCCTCACGTATTTTAGATAAAATCCGGCAATTTTTAGTATGTTGATATTCCCTAGGAAATATCCCGCAGATAAAACAACGGCCGTTACCGACAAAGTCAGTCCCGGCCATAAATTACCAATCTTTTCTTTCTTAAAAAGATACAAAATATATACGGGCAATATGAAAACAGCAGTTGGTTTAATCAGTAAAGACAGGGTAATACTAGTTAGAGATAAATTATTTTTAGAATTTATAAGAAAATACAAAGACAATAAAAGCAAAAATATATAAATACTGTCTGTCTGACCCCAAAGTGAGGAAATGTACCACGAGGGCGGAGTAAACAGATAAAAAGCCATCCATCGTAAACCGATTTGTGAATTATTATATTCTTTAATAATCCTAAATATAAGATATCCTGTGCCCAAATCGAATGTAATGGGTGTTAATTTATTGAACCAAATTTTACCGAAATCCGACTCAAAAAATAAATATAGGTTGGAAGGAAAGACGCTGAATTTATTGTTAACAGTCCAAAGAATACTTTTTGCTTCATCGTAAACAAAATTATTCAAAGCAAGATAAATATAATACACCGGAGGATAATTTGCTGGTCCGGCATCATCAACATCACGAAAGTATATTCCCGGAAGTCCGTTCTTCCTGATATCCTTGCTCCATCCTAAAAAATCCAAGGTGTCCGGGTGATGTACAAAAAAAGACAATATTATTCTTATAAGAAGAGCAGATATGACGATTTTTTTCATTATTGGGAAGCTTTTTTAAATATATAAAAAGCAGGTTCGCCGGAAGGATATGCCGTTGATTTTATCAGTACCAACCCGGGAGGGACCCTTGAAGGTTCGCGTATCAGATTGATATTAACCTCTCTTTCGGAGGCAACATATATACAATTATCCGGAAGATATCGATAAAGGTCGTAAATTCCGATTTGTTCCATTTGGCCAAAATAATATTTACCAATATTTTTAAGAGGTGAAAAACCTTTAATTTCTGCGTCTTTCATTCCCTTTTGCCACTCATCCGGGGGGTATTGATACCATCCTGCGAAAAAAATCCATGGCGGTTCGTTTGCATTTGAAAATATTATTTTTTCATAATCATTTTCGTTATCTTTTAAATAGCGTATTGTTTCTTTAAATCCCGCGTGCCACCAACGCTCGGAGTACCAAGGGTTGTGGATCCAGTAGTTGTGCTGATAGAAATAGAAACAAACACTAAACACTAAACAATAAACAATAAGCAGTAGGTTGCGGTAAATCCTAGGTAATGCGTTATATCCGGTAACCACTCCGTATGCTATTAAAAAAATAATAGGTGGAAGAATCAAAATCAAACGTGTGGCATGATTTCCGCCATCGCGGGTTATTGAAGAAGGCAATGCCCCCAACAATATCCACGTTAACAAAACAAGTTTGATTTTAGTATTTTTATAAAACGCAAAAAATAAAATTATTCCGAGCACCAGGGGAATAACATCCGCTTTGTAAAGTTCCCCCATTCCTTCAATATTATGGCGCCGGTTCAGGTCTCCCATATTAAATAGAAAGTTTGTAGAAAAAGCCGAAAAGTAATTATCGGCAATTTTATCACCCCAAAAAAGATATTTATTGTGAATCACTCTTGAGGATATTTTTTGAAATATATTCCTATCAACGCCTTCAACTGCAGCATCGTTAAGTCTGGCAAAACCAACATCTCCCTCCATGGACGGATCCGTAAAAACACTGATGTACCCAAATCTCTGACTGCCTCCCCCGAAAAGAGTGCTATAAATTAACGGCAATCCCAAAACAGATCCTATAAAAACCGATTTTAGTATTTCCTTTTTTCTTAAGGAGAATATTTCTTTTTTAAAGATGATAAATAGTGCGGTCATAAAAAACGGGGTAAAGAATTTTGCAGTGCTGTAAACCCATGGAGTTAAAATAAAAAACATAACCGAAAGCCAAAGATGTTTTCCGTCACTACGAAGCGATCTAAAAAAGAAATAGATACCAAAAAGCAAAAAGGCCAACATCTGAGTCACTTCAAATCCTGCTCGGCTGTATTGGATATGCCAAGGAGAAATCGCGAGTAAAGCGGCGGAAATAATGGCCAATGATTGATTATTAATTATTAATTTTTGTTTTTTATTAACCATTAACCATTGACCATTAACCATTTCCGACACCATAAGGTACATTCCCAAAACCCCCAAAATACCAAAAATAGCAGCAGGGAGTCGTACTCCTAAAGGAGAAATACCAAAAATTGCTACAGTAGGCACGCAACTATACAAATATAATGGCGTTCTCCATTCAGCAATCGAATGAAAATGAAGAGGTAAAAAATTGCCGTTATAATCACGACCGGTTTTTATTATCGAATACGCCTGGTAACCAACGTCGAGTTCATCTCCAAAAAGGGAAACCGGCACTTCGCTAATCTTCCAAAGGCGCAGGAAAGTTGCAACAATTAGTATTATGAATAATGAATAATGAACAATTCGCTTTTTAATCATTTTTTGTAATTTTTTTAAATTTCTGCCCAGACCATAAAATTAAGGCAAGTATATAATGTTTTGCTGTTCCATTATATATCTTACTTGAAGGAACGAGGCGTCTCCATTGGTTACTGTTTCTTGTTAATCCTTTTCCACTAAGTCCGTGGTGATGAAAGACTATAATCTCAGGGGTGTAAATTACCTTCATACCCGCCTTTTTAACTCGTCGACAGTAATCGATATCTTCATAATACATAAAATACCGCTCGTCAAAATTCCTTATCTTTTCATAGGCACACGGAGTTATAAAAAACGAAGCACCGACAACGGCATCAACAATGGTAAGTTTATCTTTGTAAAAAGGGGAATATTTTTCTTTTTGACCAAACCAAAACTCCCTAATGGCATTGCAAATAGTTGGAAAATTAAAGCACGATTTTTGGGTTGATCCGTCAGGAAGAATTAATCTTGTTCCGATTATTCCGATACCTTCATCGCTTTCCACCAACTTAATCAACCTATCAAGCGTTCCGTCAGTAATGGCCGTATCCGAATTTAAAAGATATTTGTATTTTCCGCTTGATCTTTCAAAACCCTGATTTACGGCTTTGGAAAAACCAAGATTTTTATCATTTTTTATTAAGATCACGTTTTTATACTCTTTGTATTTCTTTTTAAGTAACTCAAAAGTTCCATCGTTTGATGCGTTATCAACAATAATAATTTCCCGTTCTGCAGACGATTCATCGTTCAAACAAGACTCAATGCATTTGGTAGTTGCTTTCTTCGTATTAAAACTTGGGATTAGGATTGAAATGCTACACATTGGAATGATTAACTATTAATGCCTAATTATTAATGCTTGATTATTAATATAAAAAGTTCATAAATAATCAATAATTAACGATTAATAATTATTTATTGGACTGTACGAATATGGCTTCGTCCGAGACCTTT
>CAZAUT010000017.1:15485-34748 GCA_964488535.1 uncultured Gammaproteobacteria bacterium | reverse complement strand
TGAAAATGGTCAAGGTTCTGCCTTGGCAGGTTCTTATCCATTCAGCTACCGGACCTTATTAATTCCCCAAAATTATACCAAATCTGGTAATATTTTGATATGAAGAAAATTTCCATTATACTTATTTTTCTAATTTTTATTATTTTTAATACCGTGCCCATATATGCGGTTGAAGATCCTGTCTCTGTTGAGAATAATAAATTCGGTATACACATTACAGACGAGAATGACCTTGAAGACGCGGGGCGTTTGGTAAATTCTTCAGGTGGAGACTGGGGGTACGTAACATTAGTCATAAGGGAAGATGAAAGAAATGACAACCGATGGCAAAGGGTTTTTGATAGGTTACGCAGACTCCATCTTATTCCCATCATAAGAACAGCGACAACTCAGGGTGGTGCATATTGGACAAAACCGGATCCTGATGGAATCTCTGACTGGGTTAATTTTTTTGATTCACTTAATTGGGTAACCAAAAATAGGTATATCGTTATCGGAAACGAAGTTAACCATGCCACAGAATGGGGTGCTGAAGTAAACCCTGTTGAATACGGAGATTATTTTCTTAATTTTTCAAAGCGTTTGAAAGTTTCTTCGGGTGATTATTTTGTTATGATGGCAGGACTAGACGCTTCCGCCCCAAATAATAAAACTCATATGAGCGAGGAAAAATATCTGACTGAACTTTTAAAAAAATACCCTAAAATATTTGAAAATACGGACGGCTGGGTCTCTCATTCCTACCCAAACCCCGACTTCTCCTCAGTTCCTTCAAAAACAGGCCAGATCGGTATTAGAGCGTATGAGTGGGAACTGTCGCTTCTCAGAAGGTTGGGGGTAGCAAAAAAACTACCCGTTTTTGTGACCGAAACCGGGTGGGCTCACAAAACCGAAAGCAATGATAAATACCTGGATTCTGACACAGTCAATGAATATTACAAAAAATTGTTTGAAATATATTCAGAAGATAGCCGGATTGTTGCTTTCACGCCTTTTATTCTAAATTATACCGCTCCGCCTTTTGATGTGTTTTCATGGAAAGATTTATCGGGAAGATTTTACCCGTTTTATGAAGAAATGCAAAAAGTACTTAAAGTAAAAGGGCAACCGCATCAGATTACAAAAGCGGAAATTTTTATTGAGCTTATTCCCGAATACATAAAAAAGGAAAGTAAGATATACGGTGTCGGAATTGCGAAAAATATCGGACAATCAATCTGGACAAGGGACAACCCTCTTTTTGGTTATGATAAAGAAGAGGGCGAAATTGAAATAAATACTCCCGTATTTACCGATATCGAACCGGGAAAAATTGGAATTATTTTCTATAGAAAGATATAATACGTCGGTAAACAATTTCGTTTCACTCATGGGCCTGTAGCTCAATGGTAAGCCGATTATGTATTAACACAATCGGATGCAAGCATCAAGCTTGGCCATTGATGCATACATTCCCATTTCGTTTCACTCATGGGCCTGTAGCTCAATGGTAGAGCAATTCCCTCTTAAGGAAGCGGTTGAAGGTTCGAATCCTTCCAGGCTCACTCGCTCCGCTCGTTCACCTTCCGGTCTTCGATAGCGCACGGGTATTTCATATTATGCACAGCGAATCCTTCCAGGCTCACTTTTCGGAGATCACAGGATTTTATGACCACTAACTAAATTCGTTATTAACAATATTTACTGTCCCGTCATTTTCAGCACACAGGCGGGTTTTAAACATAACATATAAGCCAGGGGGTGTGCCGAAAAACTAATGTTTATGGTGTTTTAATTACACTGCTCAAGTCAAAAACATACTCTAAAAAAGATTATTCGAGTGTTTGAAATGATTTTTTAAGTCATACGTTGCATAAAGACTTCACGGGGCCCTTTCAAAGCAAATAAACGATAACTGTCTGTTGATTTCTTCATGTATATCTAAATATGTGTTAGTATAGTAAAGATATGAAAAGTCTACTTAACCATAAAAATGGTTTTACTTTTACGTCCGTTATATTCTTTTTTATTGCCTCTCCAATAATTATATTAATTTCTTTGTTTTCGCTTTACTCACTGAATAAAAATGTTCAAGACGATCCAAGTAAGGTTTTAGGTGTAAACGACAGTCAAATATTTGCAGCTCTTCCCGACGAATCTCCGAGTACATCCATCAAATTTATCTCATCGGATGCAAGAGGGGATATCCTCAAACAATATTTAAGCCAATATGATTCCCCGCTATTACCGTATGCATATTTTATCGTAAATGTTGCAGACGAATATGGAATCGATTTTCGACTAATCACAGCTATTGCAAGACAGGAATCCAACCTCTGTAAATTTATACCGGAAAATACCTACAACTGTTGGGGGTGGGGTATACACAGCCGTGGAACTTTGGGTTTTTCGTCATATGAAGAGGGAATAAGAACCGTATCAGAAGGACTGGCAAGAGATTATATCGGAAAAGGTTATACGGATCCCAACGAAATAATGAAAAAGTATACTCCACTTTCAAATGGAAGCTGGGCAAATGCGGTAAATCAATTTATATCGGACATGGAGTAACTTTGACAAATATCATCATTGGGAATAATATCACCTTGCCTTGTATGCCGGCGCACTACGATAAATTTGACTATCCTTCCTACTGGCAGGATAGAGTTTATGAACACAAAGCTGAAGTTATCGCTATTAGCTCATTTTTGGCGAAAATAAAGACGGTAACCTCCCTTTTGGAGGTTGGCGCTGGTTACGGACGTTTAACTTCGTCTTACTTTCACCGTGCCAAAAAGATCATTCTAACCGATCCTTCGGCTAAGCTGTTATCCATTGCGAAAGACGAAAGACACTCGAACAAGCTTCATTTTGTACATTGCTCTGTAGAAAAGTTGTGCAATAAAGTTAAAAATAATGCTATAGATCTGATCATTATGGTAAGGGTTCTACACCACATCAATGACATTAAAGCTACTTTTGACACCGTTCACTCTGTTTTGAAACCCAGAGGATATTTTATTCTGGAATTTGCCAATAAGCTTCATCTGAAGTCTGTTTTAAAAGAACTTCTCAAAGGAAACTTTACAGTATTTTACGACATCTTTCCAAAAGATGTTCGCAGTAGAAAATCTATTAAAAAACACACAATAGGTTTTAAAAATTACCATCCCGGATATATCCTTGATATACTGGAAAATTGCGGATTTGAGATTATTGAAATCCGTTCCGTTTCCAATGTAAGAAGCACATTTCTGAAAAAATACATACCGGTTGAAGTTTTGTGTTCCATTGAGAAATATTTCCAGACAATATTATCCCATATATATTTCGGCCCCTCAACCTTCGTGCTCGTACGAAAAAAACTATAGAATATCCCATAATACTTGACAAAATAAAAATCATCTTCTATAATTCGATCCATGTTTTAAGGCTATTACAACTTACGTTGATAATGGCGTTAAGATTTCTTAAAAAGAGGGGTGCCAGTCGGAACCTCTCTTTTTTTTTGGGAGATACCGTATGAGATAGATCCTTAAGAAATATAATAATTACGTATAGATATAATTTTTACAATCGTTATAATTATGATAATTGTGATATTACTCTCTTGAAGCTTTGTCCCTGCAAAATTCCAAGTGTATGGCGAGAAATATAGGATAAGAATTGGCAAAGCGCGTCAAACGTAGAAAACGCTAGGATGCTGGAATTGGCAGACAGGCACGGTTTAGGACCGTGTGCTTTTACAAGCGTGTGGGTTCAACTCCCACTCCTAGCACTTAGGACGCCTAACCTTTACCAATCATACCTTGGTAAGGTTAAGTACCACCTGGAGCACATAATGTCTAATTATATACATCCAACTACCCCCGTACTTACGTACCGAGTATTATGTTTTTAACGATTATAATCGTCTCTTCCTTCGATAACTTTATATGTTAATATTAAATATAATGGATAAAATTCATCTTCAAAAACCTTTTAATAGAGAGGATAAATATTTTCTGCTCTATACATATCCAGTTTTTTCTTTTTTTATTTCATTTTTGGTCATTTATTTATTAATTAGTAAAAAGTAAAATTTCACACAATATTAAAAAAATATAAACCGAAGATTTGATACGGTTTGAAGATTTAGATACCTCTTTACAAAATTAATTATAAATTATCCTCTTGACATCTCATGAAAAATAACTTCATAATTGCTGTAATGAAGAAAATATCGCTACTTCTGTCGGTCTGTTTTTTTTTAATATCTGTAAACCTCGCTCAATCTTCCAACAACAGCGTATCCGTTAAAAATCAAACAAGTACTAAACTCCAGCAAAAACTTGAGTCGCGGCGCGAGGCTTTGACTAAAATTCAGGAAACTGTTCAGAACAGAATTCAACAAAAAACAGCGTCCCGCGAGGGCAGACTTACTCAGTTAAAGCAGGGTATTGTTAGGAAATATTATGAAAAGATGTCCGACAGGATGTGGGCTGTCATTTCCCGTCTGGAAACTCTTTCCGAACGGATTGAAGCCCGTATCGAAATTGTAGATTCTGAAACCGACGAAGATCTTTCGGATATCGTCCTTCAGGTTAATAATGCAAAGGCACTTCTTAATGATACAAAAATATTACTTACATCGTCCGATGACATGTTTGAGACGGTAATTGCTTCCGACGATCCTAAGGAATCGTTTGAAATTCTAAGAGACAATATCAACGATATAAAAATGAATCTTGTGGAAGTCCATCGATTTTTGGTAAAAGTAATAGGTGACATTTACGGGCTGAAAAGCGTCCGTTTCCAAGTGCCTACACCGGTTGTTACTACAACCGCAACGTAAGTATAATTAAGTTATGACTTTAAATAAAAAATCCGTGATAATAGTGCTGTCCTGTATTCTTATAGTTACAATCGTTCTGTTTATATTTCCCGACATATTTGCTTTCCGAAAATCACAGTATTTGGGATCGGGTGATGCCGAAATATCACAAATAAAATCACAGTCGAAAGATACTTCACTTGATTCGATTAAAAAAGATCTCGATGATACCGACCTGACCGAGGTTGACCGGGAACTGAAATCAATCGAAAATGAGATGGGGTCATCGATTTAACACTTCTTAATTTTTTATGAAAAATAAGCTTCTTCTTCTTTTTCTGGTATTTGTTGCTTTAGGCAGCCTGACTTTTTATGATTACATAAAATCATTAAAATCAAGAAACTATGCCGAATCAACCGCTTATTCTCTTCCAACGGTATATGAGAAGCGGGCAATTATTGATTTCGGAAAAGTTACCGTTACTGCAGAGGTTGCCGATACTGCGTCTTCTCAGGTAAAAGGCCTTTCGCACAGGACGTCGTTGTCCGAAAAATCCGGAATGCTTTTTGTGTTTGATACCTATAAAACACAAATATTTTGGATGAAGGATATGAATTTTCCATTGGATATTATCTGGATCAGAGACGATGTTGTTGTCGATATAGATCAAAACATTCCAATACCTTCCGCTGAAATTTCTGACGCGTATCTTCCCAAGTATTCTCCTAAAGAAAAAGTTAACTATGTACTTGAAGTTAATGCAGGATTTTGCGATAAAAATGGGGTAGAGATTGGGGACAAGGCAGATATCCAATTATAATGCCAATCTGCGAATAATATACCAATAATGCCAATACCTGTAAGTGATTTAACATCTAACATTTGGCATTTGTTATCTTATATCGAGCGAGGCGAAAAACAAGCATTGCTTTTTTCTATTTATTAATTTTCTATTTTCCATTTATTTTCAATACAACAATTTGAAAATTGATGAATCAATTGACAGATAGAAAATAATGAAATGGACAATATCTCTTATTCGTATTCATTTCTGTCATTGGCATTATTCGGATTATTCGGATCGTTTATCGTGAATTCTTCCAATTCCTTTGTATTACCGAAGGCAATTCTGTCTGGAACCATTTCCTGATTCCCCATGATCATCCGGGCCGGAGTGATGATAAAGTTGCCCCATCTTTCATTTATTTTATCGATGCTTTCAGAAAGGCGCTTTTTCTTCAAAATATCGTCAAAGATGTCCAGTTGGATCGCCGTATTTTTCTCAAGTCCGTAGACGGTGATAAAAATATTACTGACGGCCAATCTCCCGGGCGAAAGACGAAAAAGGCGGATAATTTTTTTATATATATCCCTGGAGTCAAAAATCTGCCCGGTACAGGCCATTGCCTTATGCCAAAAGTGTCCGTTGGTATAAATAATCGCAAGGTGCACTCCGCTGGCACTCCAACCGGCACGGCGTAAGCGGAAGCCGGTTTTTTCCGCCAATTTGCAGATAACCGGTGAAAGATCGGACAGGCGGATAAGGGCCTTCGGAAGGGCGTAAGAATTTCCGTAAGAACGCCTTGCGAAAACAGTATCGTCAATTTCATAACCATGAAGACGAAGGTACCAGTAATAACTGCTTATTGATTGAAAAGCCGATTTCAGTTTCCATAAAGGAGCATTATAAAAATCCGAAACGGTTTGTATACCGACGGAGTTGAGACGTATTGCGTTTTGTGTTTTTATATACGGAAGATCCGTCAATTCCAGCCCTAAAAGATAATCCCAAAAATTATCTTTGTTTATCTCATCAAGTCCGTCGGGTTTATGCATATTTGAGGCAAGTTTTGCCAAAAACCTGTTCGGAGCGATCCCGATTGAAACCGTCAGCCAATCACCAACATCTTCTTTTATACGCTTCTTTATTTCCAAAGCGACACCCTTTAAGGGAGAACATCTGCAAGGTCTTTTCTCCACCCCCTTTAAAGACCGTGTCTTTAAAGGTATGTTTTTAAAGTCGAGCGTAAACTCGTCAATGGATTTCGGCGTGATATCAGGACTGTACTGCTCAAAAAGTTTTTTAAGTTTCAGGTGCACACACCTGTATTTCCACGGATCGGGCGGCAAAACAACGAGCTCTCTGCACAAAAGCCTGCCCTCCCTGACACGCATTCCCACTTTTATACCAAGTTTTTTTGCCTCAACCGACGGAGCAATGATACATCCGGCTGAAGTAGTGTAAGCTGCAACAGCAACAGGTTTTCCCCGTAAAAATGGATTTGCCTGTTGTTCAACGGACGCAAAACAGGAGTTAAGGTCGATATGCATTACCAGCGGGGGAGAGGGATTGAAGGAAAGCGAATTGTTTTCCATTTATTAATTTTCAATATTCAATTTATTGTGCATTTCAGAATACCCCCGAACAGGTAATTACTCACAATCCTTAACACGGTTTTGTCATTCTGACCCCGAGTTTATCGAGGGAGAAGAATCTACTTAAGGATGAGATCCTTCACGCAGTTTACACTGAATTAATCGAAGTGTTCAGGATGACGGATTGTGTCAGTAAACGTCACTAGTTGCGCGGCGAATGGCTACTTTTTTTTAGGTTTTAAGTTGTAGTTTTGAACTTTGGGTTTTAAGTTTTGAGTTATTTAAATATCTGTATTCCCAATTCCCAACCTCTAACCTCTATCCTCTAGTTTCTATTTCTTCCAGTCGCCAGTGCAAGGTTTCGGTATTTAGGACAAGACGGAAGAAAAGAGTGTCGGAGACGGCACTAAACACATGGAAAAGGGTCCTTCCGCTTCTGTACGTATGATGAAGCCCTACTTTTATAATTTTGTAAACACGGCTGTTCCAGACGATGCATTTGGGCATAACCCGGCGGGTCGCACTGTCGTATACAAGAGAAACGGAAACGGGAATAGAAATTTTCTCAGACATATTAACCAGAGTATAAAAACGGGAGAGTAAAAGTAATAACTTACACTTTTACACTCTTTTACTCTTCCACTCTACCTTATCCCGTAATTAACCCGAAGTCAAGGGGGTCATTTTGTCGTGACTACTCACGTTTACCGACACTCCACTGTCATTTCGTGCTTGACATGTAATCTATTACAGCTCCCGAAACAAGTTCGGGATGACAAAGTATGTCAAGGATTCTGAGTAGTTACATTTTGCCACTTGAAATTGCCTATAATGTCATAGTAAAAAATACTTACAAATGGGCAGAAGTTTAGAGTTTCAAAAAGGCAGCGCTTCTCATCTTCCCAAAATTCCACACGTTTCCATAGACAATCCATTTAATCCACCCGACTTGGTATCTCTTAGACAAAAACAATATGAGGACCGTCATCCGATGAGAAGCCAGGATAAAGTTGGCCACACTCCAAAAAAACCCTCCAAAAAAAGAAATGGGAGATAATGGTTAT
Organism: uncultured Gammaproteobacteria bacterium; assembly: GCA_964488535.1. Classification (GTDB taxonomy): domain Bacteria; phylum Patescibacteriota; class Microgenomatia; order UBA8517; family UBA8517; genus GWB1-38-13. The sequence continues at coordinate 26,515 of CAZAUT010000017.1, read as the reverse complement.
ATGCCTATATTGCTATATGGTTACATTGTTGAAAACAAGAATTGCGTTTATCACATTTAGTCGCGCATAATCATGGCGAACCCGTTAGATCAACAATGTCATTCCCAAAAAATTGGGAATCTATATATAATCCAATGGGCAAATCAATCTCTTGTTTTCTTTAAGATTGCCACGCTCGTAAATTCGATCGCAATGACAGATTGTTAACAAATAGTGGGTACTTGCGGCGGCTGTTTACTGTTTATTGTTTATTGCTTATTGTTTTATTATTATTAACTAAATGAACAACAAGGTTCCGGTTACCGACAAGGACATCCCTCCGGTTCCTCCATTTAAAAAACTTCTCGGTCCCAGCTTTATTCTTCTTGGACTCGGACTCGGAAGCGGGGAACTGATACTCTGGCCTTATCTTTCCTCAAATTACGGACTTGGTATCATTTGGGGAGCGGTGGTTGGGATAACGTTTCAATTTTTTTTAAATATGGAAATAGAACGCTATACTCTGGCAACAGGCGAAAGTGTTTTTGTCGGATTGTCAAGAATATTTAAAAAATATTCTCCTTTTTGGTTTATGCTCACTACTTTTATTCCCTGGATATGGCCGGGCTTAATTGCGTCATCGGCAAAACTTCTTTCGCATGCAGCGGGCGTCGAATATAATAAATATCTTCCGATTACATTACTGTTTCTTATCGGGATTATTCTTTCTTTCGGAAAATACCTTTACAAAACTCAGGAAATATTTCAAAAAACACTCATATCTATAGGTATACCTTTTATTTTTATCCTGACATTTTTTCTGGCAAAAAAACCCGATTACATTTCCCTGGCCGGCGGATTAATCGGAAAGGGTGACGGGTATTGGTTTTTTCCTGCAGGTATATCTTTTGCCACATTTTTAGGTGCATTGGCATACGCAGGTGCAGGGGGCAATCTCAACCTGTCTCAGTCATATTATATAAAAGAAAAAGGCTACGGAATGGGGTGCTATACGGGTAAGATAAGCAGTCTTTTCTCAAGCCAAAAAGATAGTCCAAAACTCGAAGGCGGTTTATTTAATAACACTTCATTAAATATAAAACTTTTTAAATCTTGGTGGAGAAAAATAAATCTTGAACATGCAATAGTTTTCTGGTTTACCGGTACCCTTACCATGCTGATGCTTGGCATGCTTTCTTTTACCACATCCTACAAAGCCGGAGGGATCGAAAACGGTATAAACTTCTTATTTAAGGAAAGTTCATACATCGCATCCCACACTACCCCCTTTTTGGGGACATTATTTGTTCTTATAGCAGCTCTGATGCTTTTTGGTACACAGTTTTCCGTATACGCATCAACCAGCAGGATACTTTCGGAAAATCTTGTTATCCTTTCCCCACATAAATTCAAAATCTCCAATCTGTCGAAATTGTTCTATATATTTTTATGGATTCAAATCATTGCAGCGTCGTGCGTCTTTCTTGCCGGTTTTACCGAACCTTTAAATCTTGTCGTAACGGGAGCCGTCATGAATGCGGTTACAATGTTTATTTATTCGGTAATGATCTTTCTTTTAAACACAAGACTTTTACCGAAATTTATTGCTCCTTCCATGATAAGAAAAATTATTCTGGTAGCTGCAATCCTTTTTTACGGAGGATTTAGCATCTTTACAATCGCCAAATATTTATTAAAGTTTTAGATATGGATAATGGTTTTTATACACTATTGATCGTTTTTATAATATTATTCGGAGGAACTTTATTAACATTTCTTATTATTTTAATCCAGACAATTTTAATACTCAGACGAATTCTTACAAAAATAGAATTACGTATTGATAATTTTGTTTTAACTCGGGAAGAAATAAAACTCAGACTGCTGGAGCTGGCTGAGGCGGTGCTTATAAAAATAAGAAAATTACAGGGAAAAAAATAATTCCCGCTCAGTTACGGAGGCAACGAAGACGTCAGTTAATTGGAATACATATTTAAGGCACTGCTTTGTGGGAAAATTCAGGTACGCTGATTAATTGTGGAGTAAAATGCGTTTTAAAATACTTAAGTTTAATAAAAAATAACACAAAGGGGGTGATTTAGATGAAAAAAAGCACAAAAGATAAACTTATAAAAGGAGGTATCGCCGGTGCCATAGGGGCAGCTTTAGCGGGAGGAAGTGCCTATTTATTGTCAAATAAAATTGCAAGAAGAAAACTCAGCAAAGCTCTCGGAGATATCGAAAAGATGGGAAAAAACGAGCTTGATAAACTTTTGAAATCAGTTAAAGAAGCACAAAAAGAAAGTGACGAAAAAATTGCAAAAGTAGCAAAAAAAATAAACAATAAAAAAAAGAAGTCTCAAAAATAAACCTCGAGTTTTCCTTTATAGTAGTTTTCGGCTTGGGTTTTGGGAGAAGGAGATATGGTTATCGCACCTGTATCCTCCAGGACTTGGCGTATATATTTTTCGGGAAACATTTTTTCCACTGAGTCTGCGTATTTCAATCCCGTTTGCGGAACCTCTATATCAAGAAATTCCGCTGTTGAATCGTCAAAAGAAAAATTTAGGACGACGGGGTGGGAAATTCCCGATCCCAGAACAACAGCGCTTCCTTTCAGGAAATACTCTTCGCAATGGGCATAAAGATACACTCTTAGACGGTCGGTATTTCTGTCTTCTTCAAAACCATAATATTTATGCGAGCAAAACACTTTTCCATCATTTGTTGTCCTCAAAACATTTTGGGGAAGATATCTTTCAATCAACTGTCTTATTTCTAATTCCGACACTTTCTCTTTTTCAGAAATTGGGGTAGGGGACACAAAATAAGGTCTGGCTTCTTCCCATTCATCTTTCGTAAAAACAAGATAATATAAACCGGCGAGAAGGACTGCAAAAAGTAGCAGTAAAACGTACTTTTTCATGAAAATATAATCAAGTGCCGTCTAAAAAACGACAACAATTAAGGAATAAAAAAATATGATGTATTAAATCGCTTAATCAGCCAATCACTTACTTATCTTAATCATTCATTTAACTTTTCCAATGTTTCCCAAGGAAATCCGTCTCGTCCAAAGTGTCCGTAAGAAGCAGTATCACGATATATCGGCTGACGGAGTCCTAGTTTTTCAATTATGGATAGAGGACGGAAATCGAAATGGTCCTTTACATAATCCGAAAGATCATTATCCTTTTCGTTAACGGCAAAAACCATTATCGGATCCGCTTTACCAATGGCGTAAGAAACTGCCACCATACATCTTTTTCCTAACCGTTGATGAACAAGATTTTTTGCAACATACCTTGCCATGTACGCAGCCGAACGGTCAACTTTTGTGGGATCTTTCCCGGAAAAAGCCCCTCCTCCGTGGGGAAATATACCTCCGTAAGAATCCACCATAATTTTTCTGCCGGTCAGGCCGGTATCTGCATAAAAGCCACCATTAACAAACCTTCCCGTTGGGTTGACTAAAATATTATACCGTTCGGAATACCCATCAATAAGGGGCTTTATTAACAATTCAGTTAAAGCTTCTTCTATGGTGTCGTGTGAAACATCTTCTGTGTGCTGGCAGGAAACCAGAACGTCAGTAACACGGCCGTATCCGACAGTAACTTGCGCTTTTCCGTCAGGACGAAGCCACCTTACTTTCCCCGATCTTCTTAAATTTTCCAAGCCTTTAGTTAGTTTATGTACAAGGTAAACACCTAACGGCATAAAACTACCGGTCTCATCCGTGGCATACCCGTACATGATACCCTGATCACCAGCCCCTCCCGTATCAACACCCTGTGAGATATCCTGACTTTGTTTTACAATATTCGTTGTAACCTTAATCTTGTCCGTATACCCTATCTGGGAATAAACATTTTTTGCAATTCGGGTAGGGTTGATCTCCGCCGAGGTCGTAAGCTCTCCGCCGATATAAAACGCGCCATGAGCCCCCATACATTCTATCGCAACACGGCTTTTCGGATCGTGAACTAAGCATGCATCCAAAATTGCATCAGATACCTGATCACATATTTTGTCAGGGTGTCCGGAAGTCACACTCTCTACAGTGTAGACATCGTATTTCAGGTTTTTCATGGTAATTTTAAAGAAAGCCCAATTTTAATTGGGAGAAATTGAACTTGATATATCATTCTCCCTCAAGGGGAATCGCCAAGAATAACTTGGCAAAGAATGTTATAAATCAAAAAAACTCTTTCGAAAAAGAAAGAGTTTTATAACCCCTGTATCTTTCTTTTTCAAGCTAGATTTGGCACCATCCGAAAGGAATTCATCGGGGTTGCCGGTGGTTTACGGGCTAGATCCCTTTTCATCCTCCGCAGCTTTACGCAATGGAGGATTCCACACTCAAGATACTTACAAACTGTAATATAATGGCGTATCGTGTATCATGTGTCAAGGGGGAGATAAGATATAAAGATATTAAGATACTAGGATATACGGATACTAGTAGAATGGGAAGATGAGTATATTGTATGTTGTATATAGTATATTGGAAAAACGCATAACGTACCACATTTCTGGTGTTTCATCTCACGTGTTTCGTATCTGTTAATTCAAATGAAAACAAAGAATACTTTCATCCTAATCGTAATCTTAATGGCGGAACTGATGTTTCTGGCGGGATATTTGGTATCCAACATTATAAATAAACCGACAGCTACACCAGTTATCAATCAGTATAAAAAAATCGATAGACCCTTAGAAAAATATTCGATTGAAAATTTGTCAAATACTGAAATAAAATCAGGAAAAATGAATATTGACAGTGTTGTCTCCGATACCGAAAGCTACACATCTTATATGTTTTATTATACTTTTCATCCCGAAATCACGGGCAATCTTACAAAAACCACAACCGGTATAATAAATATACCGAAAAATACGGATATCAAGGGAATAATTCTCACAATCCGCGGGTATGTTGATCAAAATATTTTCACAAGCGGGATGGGTACAAAAAATGTTGCTCAATATTTTGCCGAAAACGGTTTTGTAACAATTGCACCCGATTTTCTGGGTTATGGCGGATCGGATAAAGAGGCATCAAACATTTTCGAGTCCCGGTTTCAAACATATGTAACAATACTGACACTTCTTAAAACGCTTGATGAAATTGAAAATACCAGTTTATTTTCTGCAAACGATACTGTCACCGACAAACAGTTATCTACTAAACTATTAAATATTTCAAATATCTATATCTGGTCACATTCGAACGGGGGACAGATTGCTCTTACCATACTTGAAATCACAAAAAGAAGCTATCCCACCGTCCTCTGGGCTCCTGTTTCAAAGCCTTTTCCATATTCAATTTTATATTATACGGACGATAGCGACGACAAAGGAAAATTTATACGCTCCGAGCTTGCAAAGTTCGAAAATTTATACGATGTTGAAAAATATTCACTGACAAATTATCTGGATCGGATTGAAGCGGGTATTCAGATTCATCAGGGAACGTCTGACGAAGCAGTGCCATTTTCATGGAGTGATAAGCTCGTTAAAACGCTCAGGTCATTAAATAAAAATGTAGAATATATAATTCACCAGGGTGCCGACCATAATTTGAGACCTGAATGGGATGAGGCGGTAAAACTTAGTTTGCAATTTTACATTGAAAATGTAAAATAAAATATATAGATACAAGTTTTTCACACTCCTTGTGTCCAGGTGCGGAGAGTAAATCACTTTAAGTTAAAAACATTACAAAAATTATAATAGTTGCGATTGTTATATAAACTGCAATATGAAACTTTTATTAAAACTGTCCGTTAACGTCCTAACTCTTATCGTAGTTGCTTACCTTGTACCGGGCGTATCCTTTGATTCATTGATGTCGGCTGTCGTCGCAGCAATAGTCATTGGTGTAATAAATACCTTTATTAAACCGATTTTCCATATACTAATTCTTCCTCTATCAATAGCCACACTTGGAATAAGCGCGTTCCTATTAAACGTTTTTCTTCTTTGGGGAGTAAGCTTTGTTGTCAGAGGGTTTCATATCGATGGATTTATGACCGCTGTAATTGCATCAATCGTTCTTACATTAGTATCGATATTTCTCAACAAATTATCGGAAAACAAATAATCATTATGTCCAATAAAAATAATACGGAAAAACCTGCCGTTAACAAATCAGCATATACTCCACCCGCACAGAAGTTCAGTATTTTTGGCCCGGGTAAGTTTAATCCGCAGTCGTTCAAAAACTCCCGTTTTTCAAATACTTCATTCCGGACACAACATAAAGGTTAATAATTTATTTCTGATATTTCTGATTTCTCTCCGAGCCGGAGACTTTTCGAGCCAGAGGTTAATTGATCTTTTTGTAATTAATTTTGCCGATTTTCAAATATATAACTATCGAATATAATATCGCTCATGGATAAAAGTAAGAACTATACCGTCGCCAGAGAACCGGACGGAACAATACAGATAGTCTTCACCATCCCCAAAGAAGATATCGCTCGAAACGAAAACAAAGTATTAGAAGAAATTGGGAAAGATCTTGAGATTTCAGGTTTCCGAAAAGGCAATGCACCTTTAGAAAAAGTCAAACAAAATATCTCAAGAGAAAAACTTGCCGAGAATGTTCTCAAAGAGATTTTGCCTGAAATGTACTCGAACGCCTTGGTTTCGGAAAATATAAAACCTTCAATATATCCTAAGTTTGAACTGATAAGTTCAAACGATAATGAAGACTGGCAGGTAAGAGCTTTGGTCTGTGAAATCCCTTCCTTTGAATTAAATGATTACAAGACGAAACTTAAAGGTATTAACACCTCATCCACCATTTGGACACCCGAAGACGAAAAGGATGACAATAAGGATAAGAAGATGAGCCGCCAGCAGAAAGAGGAGAAAATTCTTGAACTCTTGCTTAAGGAAATTAATCCCATTGTGCCTAAAATATTGATCGACGAAGAGGTTAATTCGAGGCTTTCTCAACTTCTGCAGCGCATAGAAAAACTAGGACTTACTCTTGAAGGTTATCTTTCTTCTCTCGGAAAAACACCTGAGACACTTCGTGAAGAGTATAAAAAGCAGTCTGAGGAGGCAATAAAGATTGAACTTATACTGGAAAAAATCGCATTAAGTGAAAAACTGGATGTAAACGAAGAAGAAATTGAAACAGCCATAAATGCAAGTTCGGCAGATCCAAAGCTCCGGACAAACCTTGAATCTCAAAAAATAATGATCAAGACAATCCTTCTAAGAAGAAAAGCCCTTGATTTTCTCACTGCACTGCTGTAATTTTTACGTAATTATTGATTTTTCATCCGTTTTGATGTAGTATTGCCAGTATATTATTATTATAGGATATGGCAAATCAGGCTCAGAAAAATTCTGTTAAAAAAACACAAAAAATTCCAAATGTTATTGAATCCTTCAAGGACATAGGTTCGTCTGCTGCAAATTCAATTAAGCAGGACCTATTTTCAAAAATGCCTCAGGATTTTATGGATCAGCTTTTTGGTCCTCAATCGTCTGCTAACTACTCGGGTGAACTTTATCCGGGCAGTACGGCAGAATTTAATCCCGTACTCAGGCAGAAAAACGAGGATCAAAAGAAACTTCAGCAACAGCTGGGTTTTGAAAGAAAACTGTATCAGGAAGAAAAAGGGTTGATACTTCAAAGAACAAACGAGCTCAAGATTCAGTTAAAAACCCTTACGGATGAGGTACTGCTCCTTGCAAAATCGACGCAAAACTTATCAAAAGAAGTCACTATTGCTGCGATGCAGGTAACCGCCGAACCGGGTGTGTACCATCTTTTCTTTTTTGAAAGAATCGTGGAATTTATAAGGTCTTTCAGAAGTAAAATTGACGGCGCTTCGCTTTGGATGTCATCGGCAAACAAAAGAGCTGAAAAGAAAAATTATTGGGCCCGTTATAAAAAGCATGGTAGCAAGTTTTTACTTTCCGCGGATCATTATCTGACGAGAAGCGCAGGATGAGACCGAAGATCGGTATTATGTATGATGTATAATGAATAATGGGTTGGACAAATAAATTAATATGAAAAAATACTTTCTCTTCATCATTATGGACGTCCTCTTTACGAGGCGTTCCCTAATGTGATGAGAGAAAGAATATAATAAATCACAAAAAGTAAATAAATCAAAAAAAGAAAACCTCTCATCACGAGAGGTTTTTTAGTGTAGAAAGGAGGTGAAAGAATATGCCAATTTGTTCAATAATGGCAATGTCGGAAGCCAATACCATGAGAGGTTGTGGCAAAGACCCGGGTAAAGAAAGAGAGAGTCAGGAAATGCCCGCTAAGGAAAATGACGGAAGAAACACTCCCGAAAAAGTTACCGGGTCTGCAAGACTGTGCAGTGGCCCATCTCTAAGGAAACCGGCGTGACTTATCCATAAATACTACAACTATATTTCAGTATTTGTGGGTTATTCCATTGCGGTATCTATCGTATTTATGTAAAATAGTGTCATTGGTTTTTCTATGGACGCTTAGCTCAGTTGGCTAGAGCGCTTTCTTGACGTGAAAGAGGTCAGGGGTTCGAGTCCCTTAGCGTCCACCCTTCGGCAAGCTCAGGGTAAACTCATTTTTACAATTCTTCCGTACAGAAGGTCGGGGGTAAGTAACCCGAGTCTGACTCGGTCGAGTTCCTTAGCGTCCACATTACAAACTTAGGGTTTTAAAAGTAGAGGATAATATTTTAATGAATTATTGTGCCCTCTTCAGGCACGGAGTAGGGTATGACGCGACACACAACCTTTATTGTGCGACGTTAATACTCTTTTTGAAGCTAATTTGGCCACAATTCAGTGGTGAATCTCAGTCCTTCCTGTCCCGACTTCAGCCAAAATTCATTCTCTGGCAATGTAATGTTGTTTAAGAGCTTTTCTCTGGTTGAGGGTATGATATGCATCGCATGAGCAAGTTTTATATATGTCGGGAGCGTTTTTAACTCAATATCATTGAGCTTGATTATCTTTTGATACTCATTTAATGCCAAATCATAATTTTTTTGAAATGTTTCCTTATCTGGAACAAATAACAGGTCACAAAGGAGTACTGCCAGCTCCTGTATCCGCGGATACCAATTCGCCACAGCAAAATCGATAATGTAGAGGCCGCCGTCATCTGCCCTCATAACATTCGTTGAAATAATATCTCCATGAACGAAACAATGAGGAAGTTTTTCAATTTCTAATTTGGGAAACATTTCCACAAGAGGTTTAATTAACTCATGGTCATCATTTTCCAATTTGTCTTTTATTTTTTCATACTCCTTAAGGAAATTAGGAATTGCCCAGCTGTCATAAACGAACTTCGGCTTAAAATCAATTGTATTTATCTTTGCAGCCTGTTGTGCAAGAAATCTCATTTCCTCTTCACTAGGCTTTTCTTGTAATCGGAAAAAATCTTCCCCGATAATGTAATCCATTACAGCAAGGGATACATTGGCACCTCCTAACTTTCTTGCATACAGGTATCCATCGGGGTTTTTTAGTAACTTTGGGTGTTTAATTCCTTTATCCAGCGCTTTTAACATCATATGAATATACTGCTCAACCTCTTTTGTATCCCTAAATTTTGCAAAAACTTTTACAAAATACTTACCTTTTTCGGTAGTCAGAATGATATTGAAGTCCTCATAACCCTGAAGGATTGGTGAAAATGAAATATATTTTCCCAAGCCATATGACTCAGACACTTTTTCAAACAACTTATCTAGGTCTCCCTTGTATTCAATTCTGTCTCTGAATGTATTTATATCCATTTTTTAGTTATAACCCTATCAACAAAAAATAAATATCTTTACTCGTATTCAATTTCATCCTCTTTCAAGATATTATACTTTCCTTTCATTTCCTCAACCAACACAAACCCTCCGTCACCAACTTTTTTAATTTCAACCCCCATCATTTCTTTGAAAAAAGTTTTCAAAAACAAGCCATGAGTTACTGCAATAAGTGAGCCATATTTCATCTTCAACAAATACTTAATAGCTTTTTTTACCCTGGAGTTAAAATCTTCTGTCCTTTCGCTTCCATCAACATATTCCCATCTGCTATGTATTTCTACCTGCTCTGGGTACTTTTCCTTTGCTTCACTTCTGGTCAGCCCCGTCAACACTCCATTCAAGTTTCTCTCCTTCAAATACTCAAAAACTTCCAATTCGATATTAAGTTTTTTGGCAATTATCTCTGCCGCCTGAAATGCCCTTTTTAGGGGAGAGGATAAAACAACTTCGAATTTTTCATCCAAAGAAGAAATTTTCTCTGCACACTCTTTTGCCTGTCTTCGACCTTTTTCTGTTAAATCAAAATCCGCCCAACCGCCATAACGGTCTTCAATATCATCCACGCTCTCCCCATGTCTTACAAAAAGTATTTTCATTTTTTAAGATAATTATTTTAGAGTGGATATAGTGTTCCATCGAAACGCATAAACTTTCCGTTAAACTTTTCCTCCCAGTTTTTAGTAATATCAATCACTTTTTCTGCTTGTTCTATCGGTACATGCTCTCCACCAGGATTCATGTCAGTTTTTACTCCACCAGGATGTACAGCAAATGTTTTTACATTTTTAGGTAAATCATGTAGTGAACAAAAAGTAACTATATTAAGCGCAGCTTTACTACCGCGGTATCCATAGTTGCCGTTAGTGTTTGGATATTCATCCTTATACGAAGCTCTTCCAGAAGAGATGTTAATTACAAAACATGGATTTGGCGTCAGTAGTGGCAAAAACGCTTTAACTATCATTAACGGAGCTATTGTATTAATATCAAACATCTTAAGAAGTGATTTTCTATCAAGAGAATCCAGGTTGCAGACAAGCTCTTTCTTCCCATTTGTTGCTGTATCTTTATTCAACCCCGCATTGTTAATTAAGTAGTCAAGAAAGTTAGTGTGCTTGGACACCTCTTTTACCGCCTCTTTTATTGAAATATCACTTGATAAATCAATCTTTACGGGAAATAAATTTTTCTGAGCTTTGATTGAAACAAGATTTCTCACACCAGCAAAAATTTTGAAATTATTCTTCACAAAATAATCAA
>CAZAUT010000017.1:0-15475 GCA_964488535.1 uncultured Gammaproteobacteria bacterium | reverse complement strand
TTCCTCTATTTGCACCGGTAACAAATACTGTTTTCATTTTATATAACCAGTCTTTTTCAGGGAGTTTTCAAAACATTTGGTGTGTACTTTTGACTCTTCATCGGAAAATAAGGACACCAATTCTACCTCAAGAAGCATTTCTTTGCCTTCGATAGTTGATTTTCTTACAACACAGTACCCCAAAACCCTCCAGTCTTCGGAGAGTAGCAATATGGGAATATCTACCAGATAAATCCTGACGTTTTGTCGTTTGACACCAAATTTATCACCAACTTGAAGTTTTGTTGTATCAACATCATCCTTACCTAATCGCAAGACTGTATTTACTTCAACATGCCAACCCATGATGTGATAGTAGCATAAATCAAATAGATAATTCCATTACCGTTGATTTCTTAATTTGCTATAATATGGGTAAGGATAGAGATAAAATATATCTCTTGAGTTGGGAGCGGTGTAGGCACGACCTTTAGAGCGTTCGCTTGACGCGAAATCGGTCAGATGAAGTGCTACAATTTTAATTAAATTGAAATTGAAGATTCCACCCGGATTTATAATTTCTTGTTATGCGGGCCTGTCGTTCAATGGTAAGCGAAGCTTGGCCAGTTGAACATCAGTCCCTCGTATTCACTCGGGCCTGTCGTTCAATGGTAAGCGAAGCTTGGCCAGTTGAACATCAGTCCCTCGTATTCACTCGGGCCTGTCGTTCAATGGTAAGCTGATCCGATTTCATCGGACCACATCGCAAGCGATGAAGCTTGGCCAGTTGAACATCAGTCCCTCGTATTCACTCGGGCCTGTCGTTCAATGGTAGGACATGTGGCTGGCAGTCACAGGACGGGAGTTCGATTCTCCCCAGGTCCACATTTAATTTACTTAATCTCTACCGGAAAGTTTGGGCTTATATTTTTCACTGAACTTAGATTATAATTTTATAAATTTATGAAAAGTATAATTTCAAAAATACGTCCTAAATTAAAAGACGGATTTATATCCGGTATGGGATGGTCCTTTGGAGTCACCATAGGTTTTGTATTAATCTCCACTTTACTGGTAGGATTATTGCATCTTCTGGGTGGAATTCCGGTTGTAGGGGGATGGATCGCCGATATAATTGCCGAAACACAAATACAGCTTTCGAGAAGGAGTCTTTTGATGAGATAGGAACCCTACGCTTGTTGTTTTGACTAATCAAGAGTAGAATACGGTTCTGTCAGAAACCGAGAATTACTCGGTTTTTTTATTGACACAATTAAAACTAAATTAGTGTAAATCAGCTGCAGATTCTGGACAAGCCAGAATGACCAATAGGACTTGAAACCCAATTTCGTAACAGTTTTTTTTCACTGGGCCTAGTTTCTAGTACGTAGTGACTAATTATATGAAAATCAAAAATATCGCGATCATTGCTCATGTAGATCATGGTAAAACCACACTTGTGGATGCGCTTTTACGCCAGTCAAACACATATCTCAACAAAGATATTGCCGAAAGGGAGCAAATTCTTGATTCGAACGATCTGGAAAGAGAACGGGGTATCACGATATTTTCCAAAAACGCATCCGTCGTTTACAAAGACACAAAGATTAATATTATCGATACACCCGGGCATGCCGATTTCGGGGGTGAAGTGGAACGCGTTCTTTCCATGGCTGACGGAGCACTTTTATTAGTTGATGCAAAAGAAGGACCAATGCCTCAAACAAGATTTGTCCTGAAGCAAGCGCTGAAAATGGGGCTAAAAATTATTGTTATTGTGAATAAGATCGATAAAAAAGATGCACGTCCAAGCCATGTTGTCAATAAAACCTTTGATCTATTTATTGAATTGGGGGCAAACGAAGACATTGCATATTTTCCGGTTCTATATGCCTCCGGTCGGGACGGTAAGGCGGGATATAAACCCGATTTATCCGATATGAAGGATATAACACCGGTTTTTGAGGAAATATTAAAAAATGTACCCAATCCCGAAGCGAATCTTGAAAAGCCATTGCAAATGCGTGTTTCAACACTTGCACGGGATGATTATAAAGGGCGCATCGCAATCGGAAAGATATTATGCGGAGAAATTGCCGACGGACAAAATGTTGCTCATATCAAGAGGGATGGAACAATAAAATCATGTCGTATAACGTCTATCGCAACTTTTACCGGACTTGAAAAAGAATATATTGAAAAAGCTTCCGCCGGAGATATCGTCGCCGTTTCGGGAATTACCGATGTAACAATTGGGGAAACAATTGCAGACCCTGAAAATCCTTCAGCATTGCCACTTCTTGACATTGAAGAACCAACTGTAAAAATGATTTTTTTGATCAATAATTCTCCTTTCGGAGGTAAGGAGGGTGAATTTAAAACATCAAGCCAAATCAGGGCACGCCTTTATAAAGAACTTGAAACAGATGTAGCCCTTAGGGTTAACGATAACACGGACGGAACATGGACTGTTTCGGGTAGGGGAGAACTTCACCTCGCAATTTTAATTGAAAGAATGAGAAGAGAGGGATTTGAGTTTCAAGTTTCAAGACCACACGTCATCAATAAAGTCGTTGACGGAAAAACTCTTACTCCTTACGAACTTGTTGAAATTGAAACCCCGGATGAATATAGCGGTTCGATCATGCAAAAAATGGGCGAGCGCCATGCAAAATTGACTAACATGAATTCACAAGAGGGAATCACACATCTTGAATTTACTATTGCTACGAAAGAGTTGATTGGATACAGAAGCGAATTCATTACCGATACAAAGGGTTTGGGAATCATTAATACTTCGTTTTACGATTACCTTCCGGATGATGGATTTCAAAGAAATAGGGATTGGGGTTCACTTGTCGCCCACGAAAGCGGGGAAACGCGTCTTTATGGTCTGGTGAATGTTCAAGGCCGTGGTCAGCTTTTTTACGGCCCTGCGGTAAAGGTTTATAAAGGTCAGGTAGTGGGAAGAAATTCCAGAGAAGAAGATATCAGAGTTAACGTTTGCAAGGAGAAACAACTTTCAAATATGCGCTCTAAAGGAGAGGGAACAAGTGAGCATTTCAATACCCCTAAGGTAATGAGCTTGGAGGAAAGTTTGGAATATATCGACGACTCCGAACTGGTTGAAATTACCCCAAAATCGGTTAGAATTAGAAAAATCATTTTGGATGAGACCGAGGAGAAGAAAAGAATGAAGGGGTTGAAGAAGTAAAAAGTTAATTAAGTTGATTAAGTTAATTAAGTAATTAGGGAAAAGAGAAAGGGATAAGCGATAAGCAGAGCTTGAGACTTCGTCAAAAGAAATAAGAGAAAAGTGATTAAGTGATTAGGTTGATTAAAAAAAGTTAATTATAAAGAAGTATGGAAAGAAAACATCTTGATAGTAATAGGGTTACAAGAGGTCAAATAGCACCCACTGACGGTTATAATATATCCCCCGAAGAGGCTTATGAAATAAATCAAGCTACTCCAAGCCATAATGAGATTATTATAAATACATCACAGTTGTATCCTGACACACCCCCCCCAAACAACAGTTCTAAAAGAAAACCACCGATTGCCGGTTGACGAAATATTAATCTCGCCTTGTAACTGATATTCTGATTGTGATAAACTTTCGACATAATAAAATTCTTTGCGTTTGCATACGGACTCACCAACCGTAAAGTGAAGAAGGTTTTGAATTAAGCGCCTAAATGGAAGCAGGATGGAACCGCTCCGACCTAAAGTCGAGAGTTCCTGCAAAACAGAGGCGCATTTTTTGTTTCTCTTTTAAAAATTAATAATAACGAAACAACCCTACAACAATTTTGGCACGAGGCACATACGAATAGTATTAAAAAGCCAAGTGCGAAAATGTGGAGGGTATTTGTTAAGGAATAATATAACGGTTATAATGATTATAATTATTTATAAATTTTATATTCATTATTTTAACAACATATGTCAAAAGTATTGGATGAAAAATTAAAAAAGATGGAGGAAGATAAAAGGGATTTGTGGGCGCTTCGGCATACTGCCGAACACGTCCTCCACACCGCTTTACAAAATTTGTATCCCCGCTTAAAAAAGGCAATGGGGCCGGCAACCGAAGATGGTTTCTATAACGACTTCGATTTAGATCAAAAGATAACAGAAACGGATTTTCCAAAGATTGAAAAGGAAATGCAAAGGCTCATTGATGCCGATTTTCCGATGATTCAGGAAAATATTTCGGCAGAAAAAGCAAGGGAAATTTTCAAAGATAATCCTTATAAACTTGAATGGATTGCCGATATTGAAAAAAGAGGAGAAGAAATTTCAACTTATCGAATGGGGGATGAAGAAGTGGACCTTTGCAGCGGTCCGCACGTTGCTTCAACTGGTAAAGTAAAAGCTTTCAAATTACTGTCGGTCGCTGGTGCATATTGGCACGGGGACGAAAAGAACAAAATGCTGACGCGTATTTACGGCACGGCATTTTTTACTCAAAAAGAGTTGGATGAGTATTTGAAAAATGTTGAAGAGGCAAAGAAGAGAGATCATAGAAAATTGGGAAACGACCTTGATCTTTTTCATCTTGATGAGAAAGTCGGACTTGGGCTTCCTTTATGGCATCCCAAAGGAGCAATCATTTGGCGTGAAATTGAGGACTTTTGGTACAAAGAACACTTAAAAAACGGTTATGAACTAGTACGTTCTCCCCATATTGGAAATAAATTTCTTTGGCAAACTTCCGGCCATTGGGATTTTTACAACACCAGCATGTATCCGCCTCTTGAAGCGGGTCAGACGTTGGAAGAAAAACAATTGGGTAAAAAAACAGAAGTTTCGGATGAATATTTATTGAAACCGATGAATTGCCCTTTCCATGTTCAAATCTACAGCGACAAACCCAAATCATACCGTCAACTACCCATCCGCTATGCCGAATGCGGAACGGTATACCGATTTGAAAAAAGAGGGGAATTGACGGGGCTTATCAGAGTGAGAGGTTTTACCCAAGATGATGCGCATATCATCTGCAGAAACGAACAGGTTGAAGACGAGTTGAAAAAAGTTATTAATTTTATATTATTTATCTACAAATCATTTGGTTTCGAGATGGACTCGGTTTATGTAACCCTTTCTTTAAGAGATCCCCAAAACAAGAAAAAATACGCCGGTAATGATGGGGGGTGGAAATTTACGGAGGACGTTTTACGCAAAGTAGCAAAAGAGAGGAATCTCAATTTCAAAGAGGAGTTGGGTGAAGCCGCATTTTACGGACCAAAGCTGGATTTTAAAATAAAAGATTGTTTGGGACGGCTTTGGCAGTGTTCAACACTGCAGTTTGATTTCAACCTTCCGGAAAGATTTGATATGACATTTGTGAATGAAAAGGGAGAAAAAGAAAAGCCATACATGCTGCACCGTGCGCTTTTTGGAAGTTATGAGCGATTTATCGGACTTCTTATTGAGCACTATTCCGGGAATTTCCCCACTTGGCTGACTCCCGTTCAGGTCAAGGTGCTTCCAATTACCGATAAACAATTAAATTACGCACAATCCGTAGTCAGTAAACTAAAAGCTGTAGACATCCGTACCGAACTTGATGACAGAAACGAAACATTAGGGGCAAAGATCCGCGACGCGCAAAAGGAAAAAGTTTCTTATATGCTGATTTTGGGAGAAAAAGAGGAGAAAAATGCATGTCTATGTCTAAGAACAAGAAAGGGAGAAAACATTAATAACATCAAGATTGAGAAATTTATTGAAGATATCAAAAGGGAGATTGACGATAAAACGATTGAACAGATATAATGTGCTTCATATGTTGCATCATATAGTACTTTTCAAGTTTTACGAAAATACAGATCCCAAAAAGATAGAAGATTTGGCGAAGGCGTTGAAGGAACTGTCAACAAAAATCCCGGGAATTAAACATTATGTTTGGGGACCCTCCGTAAGCATTGAACATTTGGGAAAAGGATACACCCACGGATTCATCATGACCTTTGAAAGCGAAAAAGACAGAGATAATTACGTTCCGCATCCCTTACATAAAGAGTTAGTTAAAAAATATGTCGACCCGATTTGTGATCTTGGAATTGCTTTTGACATAAAAGAGTAGAATGATCAATTATCCAATTGTCAGGGTGGTTACAAAAGACAAACTACTCCTTCACGGCTTGATTAGCACCCCTTCCAAAAAAACAAACAAAATAATCATTCACTTTCACGGCACATCGGGAAATTTTTATCACAACAATTTTTATCCCCACATCGCCAAAACATCTGTCACTAATGGTTTTGCGTATTTGCAAACCAATAATCGTGGAGCCGGCAACTACGAGTATGAACTTGGCGAAATCCCTCACGGCGCTGCGCTGGAACTTTTTGAGGATTCAATCCACGATTTGGATGCGTGGATCAAATACTGCATTTCGAAGGGTTATTCAAAAATTATTTTGGCGTCTCACAGCTTCGGGAATGAAAAAGTAATTTACTACATGAATAAAGGTAAGTATAAAAAATATGTTACAGGTATAATTCTGCTCGGTTTTTGCGATAGTGTTGGTACACAGCAAAGATATGAGAAGAAGATTGGGAAGAATTACTTCACCGAAGCCGAACGGTTGGTAAAAAACGGTAAAGGTTTCTCGATTCTGTCCGATATTTTCGGAGGAATCGCCGGTGAGGCACCATTAAGCGCAAGAAGTTATCTGAATTTTTACTCACCCAATTCCGAACTTTCCAAAACCATGCCTCTAAGATTAGGAAGTAAACTGCCGATGTATAGCAAAATAAAAGTCCCAATATTAGCAATTATTGGAGATGATGAGGAAGGGGAATACACAGTAATTCCAATCAAAAAAGCAATAGAGTTAATGAAAAAAGAAAATTCTCTGACAGAAACGTATCAGATACGAAATTGCGACCATGGATTTAACGGTAAAGAAAAAGAGTTGGCAGAAATAATCAATAATTTTCTTAAAAGTAATTTCAGGAAAGAGATTGGGGAGAAAACAATAAATTAATAATTAAGTTAAAAAGTGATTAAGCGATTAAGTGATTGAGGAAAAGACAATAAATTTGGAGGATAAACGTCATAATTTTTATAATAATTATAATCGTTATACTATAAACAATTCCTTCTTGAAATTTGGTTTGGGAACTGTAAAATAAAAACTAGTTAAATTGAGAAAAGCGCAGCCACAAACAATCAACTACCGAATTAATCATCAAATCAGGGCTCCTGAACTTCGGGTCGTTTCGTCTGACGGAAAGCTTGTCGGTATCCTAAAAACCTATGACGCTATTCAAAAAGCGCTTGAAGAAGGCTTAACTCTAGTAGAGGTCGCCCCAAATGCAAAACCACCGGTTGCCAAAATCGTTGATCTTGGAAAATTTAAGTATGAAGAAGAAAAAAAAGCCAGAAAAGAAAGGAAGGGAATTAAAGGCGGTGACACCAAAGAAGTCAGATTTTCGCCATTCATCGGAGAACATGATTATCAAACCCGTTTAGCCCGAGTTACAGAATTTCTTGAGGATAAGAATAAAGTACGGCTGGTGGTTCAGTTCACAAGAAGGCAGCTTGGAAGTAAACAGTTCGGCTATGATCTTTTAGCAAAAATTACAAAAGGATACGGCGAGAGAATCGGTGTTGACATGCAGCCGAAATTCTTGGGCAGAAATTTGATGATGGTCATATCTCCAAAAGCCGTTGTAAAAAAGAAGGTTGAAGAATAACGAATTAGACACTATAATACTAATCTACGAATTTACATTCGAAGATAAATCCTAATTTCTAATTCCTAAATCCTAAACAAATTACAATAGTTAAAAACTCAATGTCCAAAATTGTTTGGAATTTATGATTTTTTGTTTGGAATTTGTTTAGAGTTTAGTGTTTAGAATTTTTGTTATTTTATACGAAGGATTAGTAGATTAGCATTATAATTATGAAGACGAAGATAAAATCAAAAAATATTTTCAGAAAACGTTTAAGAATTACCAAAAACGGTAAGGTATTGCGAATGCAGTCGTTCAAGCGTCATTTGAATGCCAAAAAATCAAGCAAGAGAAAAAGAGCGCTGGGAAGAGTTGTCAAATTGAACGAGATTTACGCAAAGAAAGTTCGCAAAGTTCTTGGATACTAAAATAAATAATACTAATCAACCAATTGAGACTAATTCAACTAATACCTACTAATTATTGGTTTCAGTATTCGCAGGTATTCGTAGATGGTATCCATTCGTAGATTGGCATTATAATTAATTCGTATTATGAGAGTGAAGAGTATCGCCAGAAGAAGGCACAAAAAAATCAAGGATGCGGCCAAGGGTTTCAGGCAAGCCCGCAGACGACGTGTGAAGGCGGCTAAAGAGGCGTTGATGCATGCGGGACAATATGCATATATCGGACGCAAAGACCGCAAGGGAGACATGAGAGCGCTTTGGATAACACGTTTATCCGCCGCCGTCAAACAAAGAGGGCTTTCTTACAGCAAATTTATTGCCGGACTGAAAAAAGAAAAAATTGAATTGGACAGAAAGATATTATCCGATATTGCGATTACTGATCCGGAGACGTTTGATAAGATAGTTGAAGAAGTGAAAAAATAGAGTGGAAGAGCGGGAGAGTAGAAGAGTGGAAGGGTAGTAATAAAAAAGAAAAAGCAAGAGGGTAAAAGAAAAATGATTCTGGACTTAGCCAGAATGACGAGTATGATAAGTGTCATGCTGAACTTGTTTCCGCATCCAAAACAAATATTATGAAGTTGATAAATACAATTAAGTTTTTCGGCTTTAACCTCACCTGATGCGGGGTTGAAGCGTTGTATTATAACCCCGCTAAGGCGGGGTTTTTTAGTGGATTAAATATGAAAGGACTAATTTGGAATTGCAAAAAGGTTACATGGAAGCACACCGGTGATAATTATCACACTTTGAATAATTGTCTTCTGGTGTATTTATGCTGTGAAACTAATGATTCTTTAAAAGAGGTAAAAGAAACGACAAGAAGGGTCGCTCAATTAAATAAAAAAAGATATATGGTAAAAAATATGATAATTATGCCTTTTGCTCATCTTTCTAATGATATTTTAGATAATAAATTAGCAACCAAGTTGTTGGACAACATTAAATCAAAACTTGAATCCGAACTTAATGTTGTAAAACTCGGGTTCAATAAAGATAAAGAATTAATAATCCATCTTTTACCAAATAACAAAGATGTATCATATTTTTCTTATTGACTTTGACTCATATGGAAAGAATACAACAACAAATAGTTAACAACGCCGTAGACGCTCTAACAGAAAATACCATTAGACCCGTGGTTAATCATGAAAAAATTGAACAGACGGTTGAAAAAGCCGTTAGAGAAAGCGTCCCTCTTTGTTTGAGAATGGTTATGTGTCCAAATTGGACGGTAAGTGAGAAAGGGAGATCTGTAGCTGCAATTCCTGTCCGAGCAGAAGGAAATCAGTTAATAATAGATAATCCAAACACAAAAATTGCGAAATTACTTACTGAAGAAGTGCCAGCCATCATTGATAAGTTGGTTAGTAATGGAGTTCGTACAAAATTACTTATTATTCTGGCAGACATCTTATCACCAAACTGGGTATGTGATATTAAAGATGTAAAAATAAATCTTGAACAAAACAAAAATGCTGTTCGTCTTTTATTACTATCAAGCCCCAGCGGAAAAGAGCTTTTTAACAATAAAGAAAAGGCACAAGCGAAAGTTGCAGGTCAATTACAACTGGCAACAAACACTGCCAGATACGAAGAGCGGCTCAATAGTTATCAAGCGGATGCTCTTGTTATGGGTACAAAAATGAACGAATGGTATTTAGATACGATTACAAATCTGCAAAAAATGGGTGAATATTCGGATGTTCGACCAGACATCACAGGAAGAAGGAAAATATGGGAACGTGCTCTATTTTTAGCTGCGATTTATGCCTTGGATGGTGAAGTTATAGAATCAGATCTTGTCAAAACGGGTTTAGTAAACACCAAAAATCCGCCATGTATTGCCCTCGGCACTGTTGCAACAGCTCACGGAGATATAATTGCCAAAGGTTGGAATTTAAAACGTAGAGAAAAAATCGGCGTTACATCACCTTTTAAAAATTCAATGGAACATTCATGGTCTGAAAGGAGTGTATGAATATGATAATAGATTTACATCAGGACATTTCCGTATCCCTGTTAAATAAAGGAGTTGAATATTTTATGAATCCAAATACCACTTCCATGAGTGAAGATGGTATTTATTCAAAATACGGTATTGTTGAGCAATTGAGTCTTCCTGTTTTAAATACATCCGATTATAAAATTATTGTCGGGGCTTCCTGCTCATTAAGTATCTCCAAATCCGGAATAATCGTTCCCGAGAATCCTTATTCGGAACTACTTAAACATATTGCTATCATTAAAAAATTAATTTCAAAAAGTAAAAATAATATTCAGTTAATTAATTGCGGTAGAGCTATTAGAGCTATAGATAGTATTCAAAATTCAAAACTGGGTATAATCCTGTCTATAGAGGGAATATATTTTATTAAAAATAATTCTGACTTTGATTTACTTCATAATGTATTCAAGGCAGGCATCAAAATAATTGCGCCATTTTGGAGTATTGATAATAAACTGGGTGGCGGAGCAAATTCACGTCTAGGTTTAACAAATCTAGGAAAAGACTTTATATGTCATTTAAATGACAATGGAATAATTATTGATGGAAGTCACACAAATACAAATTCGTTAAACGATATATTGGAAATAACCCAAAAGCCGATCATAGTAAGCCACACACTATCGCGTACCATATTCGATCATCCAAGAAATTTATGCGACAAAGACATAAGAAGGGTCAGTAAAAATGGGGGACTTATTGGGGTATGTTTTATCCAAAACTACAATGGTTCAAGCCAATTGTCTTCTTTAGTTAAACATATGAAACACATTATTCAGGTTGGTGGAAGTGATTGTATTGCAATCGGAAGCGATTTTGGAGGTATGACAAAAGAAAATTTGATTCAACATTTGGAAGGTCCCGAAAAAACCTCAAATTTAATTGATGCGCTAAATATGGCAAAAATCAATGATACTTTAATTGAAAAACTGTTGTGGAAAAATGCTAAACGATATTTGTCGGAAAACTTAAATTAGTTGTAGATGATTAGGAGCAATAAGATGTAGAATAACTAGTATGAAAGATGAATTAAATAATTTAAAAAATAATGCATTGGCGCAGATAATTGAGGCGGGTGACGCCGACTCCTTGGAGGAACTTCGCATAACTTATCTTGGACGAAACGGGTCGGTCAATAATTTTTTCAAAGAAATGGGAAAACTTGACCCAGATGAAAGAAAGAATTTTGGGATACTTTTAAATGAAACAAAGATAACAATTGAAGAAGCTCTTAGTTCAAAAACAGAGGATCTGAAAACAACAAAGTCAAAAGAGTGGTTTGACTATACAATGCCGGGTACAAAATATAACTTAGGCCATATACACCTGATCAGCAAAACTATTCAGGAAATAACAAATGTTTTTGAAAAAATAGGTTTCAACCGTGTACGCTACCCCGAAGTGGAATGGGACTGGTATGCTTTTGGTGCATTGAATTTTCCCGAGGGACATCCCGCTAGGGATGAGTGGGAAACATTTTTTGTTAATGAAAAACCCCACCCAAAATTCGGCAACATGCTTCTTACTCCGCATACATCCTCCGGGCAAATCAGAGAAATGTTACGGGTTAAAACCCCACCTATAAGAATGATTAATATCGCCAAATGTTACCGAAGACAATCTGACGTCAGTCACTACCCGATGTTTCACCAATTTGAAGGGTTGGTAATTGATAAAGATATCAATATAACACACTTAAAGGGAACGCTGGACTATTTCGCAAAAGCGGTTTTTGGTAAGGAAATAAAAACAAGAATACGTCCCTATCATTTTCAATTTACAGAACCATCATTTGAAGTGGATTTTTCATGCACTTTATGTCATGGAGCAGGATGTAAATTATGTAAAGCCGGATGGCTCGAGGTTGGCGGAGCCGGAATGGTTCACCCAAATGTATTGAAAAATTGTAACATTGACCCCAAAACGTACAGCGGATTTGCCTTTGGCTGGGGAGTGGAACGAATTTTAATGATGAAGCCAGGACTTAATATACCGGATCTTAGACAGTTATATAGTACGGATGTCAGGTATTTGAGACAATTCTAAGTTTGTATCATGTATAAAGCAATAAAAATTAAGGCGTATTTTTACTTATACTCTTTTACTCTTTTACTCTTTTACTCTTGAGTATGGATATAATAATTTCCGACAAATGGTTGAGGGAATATCTCGAAACCAAAGCGACACCAAAACAGATTGCCGAATATGTTTCTTTGTGCGGACCCTCCATTGAAAAATTGGAGGAAAAAGACGAAGATATTCTCTACCATGTCGAAATAACAACAAACAGAATTGACTGCGCCGGAGTTTATGGATTTGCACGAGAGGTTTCGGCTATTCTTCCAAGATTTGGAATATCAGCAAAACTCAAACCATTTTCACCTGATAAAAATGTCCCATCAACAGACAATCTTCCTTTTACTATCGTCGGAAACAGTAAACTGGTAAAAAGAACGATGGGTGTAGTTCTAACCAACATTAAAAATTGGAAAACACCCGAATGGATAGAAAAACGACTCAATAATTGCGGTGTCAGATCGTTAAACGCAGTTGTTGATATTACCAATTATGTCATGCTTGAAACGGGACACCCGTCACACGTTTTTGATTATGACAAGATTAAAAATAAGAAGTTTATTATTAGAGAATCAAAAAAAGGGGAACATGTAACAAGTTTTGACGGAAAAACATATACCCTTATCGGCGGTGATATCGTTTTTGATGACGGAGATGGCGAAATTATTGACCTTCCTGGAATTATCGGAACGAAAAATTCAGTAGTAGGTAAGGATACAAAAAGAGTGTTTTTCTTTGTTGACAACAACGACCATACGCATATCAGAAAATCTTCAATGACCTATGCCATTAGAACAATGGCGGCAACGATAAACGAAAAAGGGATTGACCCTGAACTTTCCGAAATTGCTATATTTCGTGGAATAGAATTATTCAGGGAAGTTTGCAAAGCTGAAGTTGCCAGTAAAGTATTTGACGATTATAAATTTCCTTACAAAACCAAACGTATAGAAACGGATAAGACATTTATTGATAAAAAATTGGGTATAAGCATTCCCAAAGAAGATATTGGAAAATACCTAACCTCTCTTTTTTTTCAACCAAAATGGACAAAAGATAAATTATCCGTTTCAGTTCCATCTTTTAGATCAAACGACATAAATATTCCCGAGGATCTGGTTGAGGAAATCGCCAGAATTTATGGTTACCACAATTTACCGAGTGAATTGATGTCCGGAATACTCCCTGAACCAATACATAATAATGTGTTTGAATGGGAGTGGAAAATAAAAATTTTATTAAAATCTCTTGGTGGCTGTGAAGTATATACTCTATCACTGGTGCCCTACGATTTCGTTTACGAAAATACCGAAAATTCATTAAAACTTAGGAATCCCTTAGGTCCCGACAGTGAATACTTAAGAACCAATCTTTCGCATTCCCTTGTTGAAGCCGTTAAAAATAACAATATTAATTACGATAAACTGTTTCTGTTTGAAATGGCTAACATTTATGTTCCCATTAAAAACGAACTTCCGGAAGAAATTATGACCCTCGGAATTGTCTTTGATGGATACAAATATACGGAAGTAAAAGGAGTATTGGAAACGTTAATTTCAAACGAACTTAAGATTGATTTTTGTGTTTCAAAAACGAAAATTAAAAACACCTACTATATTGAAGTTGATGGTTTGTGCGTCGGCCATATTACAATTCAAGATGACGGATTGATTGTTTCCGAAATTGCAGTAGACGACATTCTTTCTTTTGCGAAAGAATTTAAAAGTTTCAAAAATATTCCAAAACACCCGCCTCAAATTGAGGATATGACGGTTAAAATTCCGCAAGGTGTAGAGGTTGGGAAAGTGATCGGGAATATCAGATCGGCAAGCAATCTTATTTCTGAAGTTGAACTTAAAGACATCTATAACGACTCCTATACCTTCAGAATTTCATATCAGCATCCCGACAAAACGCTGACGGACAAAGAAGTTGAAGAAATAAGAAAGGAAATGCTTTCAAAACTAAAAAACATGGAGAGTGGGTATATTACAACTCCTGAGCTGAAATAACAGGCGCTTCTTTGGCCTTTACGGTAATATGTTTAATATGTTTTATAGGGTGATTATCCGTTATCCTGATTCCTGCGAATTCACTATCTATACCGCTTTTAATGAGTGATACGCTGCCCTCCATTTCTCCTTTAAGTATTCTAATATGATCTCTTATCAATTGTGCCTGTTCCCTGAGAAGATCCAATTCTTTTTTTCGCGCCTTTCCCTTTCTTTGATGTATCGATATCAACTTTTCATTAAGTTCTCTACCCAGAACCTTCACTGTATTGTTCACAAGACGGGAAACAGGATCTTCATCCCCGGGGGAATCCGTGGCGATTAAGAAAAAGTCATCTCCGATACGGAGCCTATATTGGGAACTTTCCGAATCCTGTTGTGTTTGCACCCTATCTTCCGCACTCATATAAAAAACCCTTCGATTAACATTAACTATATCACAGCGTCAAGGTGTCGGGATGTTGGTTGGCTCACTGACAGGTGTCGGGGAAGGGGTATAATCCCATTCCACCCCAATACCAATCGTGATCCTTCTGTCACTTTCCTTGCCTTCAATATCCCTTGCTATAGCTCTTAATTGATGCACTCCGTTTGACAGGTCTATATCGTGAGAATACGGTTTGTCGTTAAACGTACGCAACTTAACTCCGTCAATTTCCAACACCACCTCGGCTATGTCATTAATGGATTCTGCTTTGATTTGAACGTTAAACTTATTGGGTAAGTTTGAGTCATGGTCGTGCGGATTCAGAAAATCCACACTTATAGGGTTGGAACCTTCACAGTAATCGGTCGGCGGATTATACTTTCCTTCATTTTGCGAAGCGACCCATGCCAATATCCCTTCCTGCCATTTGTTTATTCCGTCAATCCCTCCGGTCGGATCTTCTTCCTTAAATATAAAGTACTCCCTTTCATCATAATTTCCTGAAGAAATATCGGAAGGAGTAGCCAATTTACCCTGATTTTTACAGACTTTAAGTTTTACATGAACGGGGTCATTTCCCGGCTCGGTTCCTTTTACAAAATATTCCAATCGTGATGGATAACCATCATGAGCTGAATAACCGGAGATTAAATCGACCTCTTTGGTAATTATGTTTTGCGGGATTTGAAAAGAAGAAGATGGTTTATTTTCAAAAGCTTTAAGCAAAACCTTTCTCCATATCGGAGATGCTCCGGAGACACCCGAAGCCACTTCTTTCATTGGCGAATTGTCGTTGTTTCCGACCCATGTA
>CAZAUT010000016.1:0-34886 GCA_964488535.1 uncultured Gammaproteobacteria bacterium | reverse complement strand
AACAGGATTATTGGATAAATTAACACGAACGGAGCTCGAGGCAGTTCTTGCACACGAATTGTCTCATATTAAAAATTACGATATGCTTTTGATGTCTGTTGTTTCTGTTATGGCAGGAACGATTGCATTACTGGGCGATTGGGTAATACGCGCATCCTGGTACGGAGGCAAAAACAAGGATGATAACGAGAATAAATCAGGATCAATAATCCTTGTATTGGGAATAGTTTTTGCCATTCTGGCTCCAGTAGTTTCCCAGTTAATTAAACTTGCCATATCAAGAAGAAGGGAATATATGGCTGATTCAGGTTCTGTTGAAATTACTCGAAATCCGTTGGCACTTGCTTCTGCTTTACAGAAATTACAAAATGATACCGAACCGCTTGAAGCTGCTAATAAGGCCACTGCACATCTTTATATCGTAAATCCGTTTCGTGCAAATATAAAAGGGGCTGTGGGTTGGTTTTCAAATCTTTTTAATACACATCCGCCCGTTGAAGAAAGAATAAGGCTTCTTAAAGAAATGTCGGGTGAAGGCTTGAAATAAATATTTTTTTCTTTGTCGTTGACAGGGAAGGTAAATGAAACTATTATAAATAATATGGGAGGAGAAATTGGAATAATTGTTATGTTCGTTCTTGTTCTGTTGGCTTTCGCAATACTTGTTATCGCAAATAAATTCACTCATAAGAGATAACACGATACAGTATTTTCCTCTAGTCCACTTACGTAAGGTATTTTTGAACAATTATAAAATATTGCATTTCGGGAAGGTTGTTTTCGAATCGGTTAAAATATTGTATTTTACTGTATGATTATTACAATTAATATGTTTCACACTTCAAATAATCTTATAAAGGGGATATCATAATGCTTGTTATGATAAAAAATCTTCTTAAAATATCAAGGCTGAAAATTAACAAAAAACAGGAATTTTATTTTAAAAGGCAGTTTATTAAAACACTTGAGACTATCGATAAATTTAATGAACTGGATACTTCAAACGTTGAGTTTTCATTCAATCCGGTAAAAACAGAAAATATATTACGTGAGGATGAAATAAGAGCTGAGGATATTCTTAGCCAGGATGAAGCACTTTCAAATGCAAGAAGAACATATAACGGGTATTTCGTTTCAAATTCTGTAAAAAATGAAACATAAAGACACTCTAAACATATTTATAACCGTTGTTGATAAAAAGCAAAAAGGTATACCTGTTGCCATAAAAGACAACTTTCTTACAAAAGGAATTAGAACAACTGCAGGAAGTATACTTCTCTCCGAATTTATTCCTCAATATTCGGCTACTGTTGTAAACAGACTTTTGAATAACGGATATTATATTTTTGGAAAAACTAATCTTGACGCCTGGTGCCACGGAAGTTCCACAGAAACATCAGACTTTGGACCAACAATGAACCCTTACGATAAATCGAGACTTGCCGGGGGGTCTTCAGGCGGATCCGCTGCTTCAGTAGCTTCGGGTATTGTAGACGTAGCAATAGGATCGGAAACAGCAGGATCGATAAGAGGTCCGGCATCTTGGTGCGGTGTTATTGGCCTTAAACCTACTTACGGAAGAGTGAGTCGTTACGGAGTAATTGCAATGGGATCCTCCTTGGACTGTCCGGGAGTTCTTGCAAAAAGCGTAAAAATATCGGCTGATGTTTTAGAAATAATTGCAGGGTATGATTTACACGATGCAACCTCTTCCAAATTGAACGTGCCTTCCTATGGGAAACTTCTGACCGGGAAAATTAATAAACTGAGGGTCGGTGTTCTTGAAAATTACTTTTTAAAAGAAGCAGATGATGATGTAATAAAGAATGTTAAAGATGTATTAATAATTCTTGAAAAACTTGGTGCTGAAATCAAATATATAAAAACTATCGATCCAAAGTATGCGGTAGGAGCGTATACGGTAATCCAGAGAGCCGAAGTTGCATCGAATTTATCACGATTTGACGGTATACGTTTCGGAAAAGACAGAAATTATTTTGGTGATGAAGCTATAAGAAGAATTATGCTTGGAAATTATACTCTATCGGCAGGTTATTCAGATAAATATTATAAAAAAGCCCTTAAAATACGTACTGTATATATTAATGATTTTTCCAAAATATTTTCCGATGTCGATATATGCTTAGCCCCTACAATGCCTACGGTAGCTCCAAAAATTGGTATAACAAAGGATGCTGCTATGTACGGAGAAATGGCTGATATTCTTGCCGAACCTTCATCCTTAGCGGGTCTTCCTGCAATTAACGTTCCATGCGGATTTTCAAAAGGTTTACCGGTAGGGTTTCAGTTAATAGGCAATTACTTTCGTGAGGAAAACATATTAAATTGTGCCTATGCCTATGAACAAAACAAATGACAACTACAGGCCGGTAATAGGTCTTGAGATACACATAGAACTTTCAACAAAGTCGAAGATGTTTTGCGGGTGTCCTTCAGATCATTTCGCAAAAAAACCAAATACACAAACGTGCCCGGTATGTTTGGGCTTACCGGGAGCACTTCCGGTTCCCAATAAAAAGGCAATTGAATCATGCATTCTTTTAGGGCTTGCACTTAAATGCAAAATAAATAATTTTTCCAACTTTGACAGGAAACATTATTTTTACCCCGACCTACCCAAGGGCTATCAAATTACCCAATATGAAGACCCATTTTGCTTTGATGGTCAATGGACGTCAAAAACGGGACAAACAATAAGAATAAGAAGAATACACATGGAGGAAGATACGGCAAAACTTCAGCATACCGTAATAAACGGAAAAAAAGTAACTTTAATTGATTTTAACCGTAGCGGCGTTCCTTTGGTTGAATTAGTAACCGAGCCGGATTTTCGGGACACCGAGACGGTTATTGAATTTACGAAAGAACTACAAAAGATAATCAGATTTCTTGAAATTTCGATT
Organism: uncultured Gammaproteobacteria bacterium; assembly: GCA_964488535.1. GTDB lineage: Bacteria > Patescibacteriota > Microgenomatia > UBA8517 > UBA8517 > GWB1-38-13. Next base: position 31,962 of record CAZAUT010000016.1, on the reverse strand, counting down.
GCCGATATGGAAAAAGGAACAATGAGGTTGGAGGCGAACGTTTCGTTAACCAGAGCAGGAGAGTGGAAGAGTGGAAGAGTGGAAGAAAAGGATTTGCCGAATTATAAGGTGGAGTTGAAGAATATTAATTCCTTCAGATTTCTTAAAAATGCTATTAATTATGAGATTGAAAGGCAAAAAGATATCTTGGAAAACAATGGTAAAATAGTTCAGGAAACAAGGGGTTGGAATGAATCCCTTTCCGCAACTTATTCGCAACGGCTCAAAGAGGAAGCAAAGGACTACCGCTATTTTCCCGACCCCGATATTCCCCCAGTGCGGTATTTGAATAGTGAAATAGATATACTTATGAATGCAATTCCTGAACTTCCGGATGATATAAGGAAACGATATATTAAAACATTGTCTTTGTCGGATAGTTTTGCTGAAATTTTGTCATCAGATAAAAAAAGAGCTAAATATTTTGACGAGACGGTAATTTTATCCAAAAAACACAACATTGGCGTTAAGACGATTGCCGACCTTATTGTCAATAAGAATTATGATATTTTATACCCCGAGCCCCAACTTTTAATAAGAGAGCTCTTAAAATTACTAAATAAAGATAGTGTTTCATATGAAGATACAAAGAGATTTGTAACTCAAGTTCTTTCTGAAAACAAAAAGGCGGTTGATGACTTTCAAAACGGAAAAGGCACCGTTTTGGGATTTTTGATTGGTCAAACACAAAAAAAACTTAATGGGAACGGCAACCCCGAAATGATAAAAAAGGTAATAATTGAATGTATTCACGAAAATTGTGCATGATTTAAACACCTAAGTTTGTCATCCTGAGCGTAGCGATCGATCCAATTTATAGGGAGATTATTATCCCGCTAAGCGGTATCAGAATGACATTAATGTTAATAACTTTTTAAATATTAAAATGGCAAAATTTGTCCATCTTCATGTCCATACCGAATATTCGCTTTTGGACGGTCTTTGCAAGATAGATCCTTTGATTAAACATATTAAAGACAACGGCATGGAATCGGCAGCAATTACCGATCATGGGACGATGTATGGAGCGATAGAATTTTATAAAAAATGCAAGGCTCAAAACATAAGACCCATAATCGGTGTCGAGGCGTATATTTGTCAAAACAGAAAAGTGATGGACAGGTCGTCACGATATTATCATTTAATACTTTTAGCCAGAAACTATAACGGATATAAAAATTTATTGAAATTAACCTCAATAGCTCATCTTGAAGGATTTTATTACAAACCGCGCATTGACTTCGAAGTGTTACGTAAATACTCAGGAGATCTTACCGCAACAAGTGCGTGCGGAAGAGGTGAAATACAAAGTACGATTTTTGAAGAAGGATATGAACAGGCAAAATTTATCACAACGAAATATCTAGAAATATTCAAAGATAACTTTTTTATTGAATTACAGTTTCGGGACTATACCGAATCTATTAAAAATGCAGAAAACGATACCATTAAGCAGGAGTTACTTCAGATGCAGAACTTTAAGGAGAAAGTGGAACCTGATTTGTTAAAACTTAGTAGGGACCTCGGAATACCGATCGTGGCAGCAAATGACGTGCACTATATTAAAAAGGAGGATGCGAAAGCTCAGGATGCAGCGGTATGTATCTCAACCGGAAAATTGATGAAAGACATAAAACGATTAAGATATGTCGATCATCAGGATTATTATGTCAAATCTCCTGATGAGATGAATTCTATTTATTCAGAATACCCTGATGCTGTGGAAAACAGTATAAAAATTGCAGAATCAATTGAGATTAATATTGATACGTTGGGTAAATGGTTTTTTCCGAAAATTGATCTGCCAAAAGAAACAAAAGCGGATGAATATTTAAGATCAGCCGTAATGAAAAATCTCAAAATAAAGATACCTAATCATGATTCCTCCACTTTTGAAAGAGCTGAATATGAGCTTGATATTATAATAAAGAAAGGATACGCTCCGTATTTTCTGATTATGGAGGATTTTGTTTCATGGTGTGACGACAAGGGTATTATTACAAATACCAGAGGATCAGCTGCAGGATCGTTAGTTTCTTATCTACTGGGCATTACAAAAGTAAACCCTCTTAGTTATTATCTTCCCTTCGAGAGATTTTTAAACCCATATCGACCAAGTCCACCGGATATTGATCTTGATATTGCGGATAATAAAAGAGAGGAATTAATAAAATATATATCGGAAAAATATGGATATGATAAAGTGGCGCAACTTTGCACTTTTGGAAGAATGCTTTCCAGACAATCGGTTCGTGATGTTGCAAGAGTGATGGGTTATGAATACGCTGTGGGTGACAAGATCTCAAAACTCATCCCGCCTCCAAAGCAAGGTTTTCCGATCACGATACCAAAAGCCCTTGAAACCGTAAATGAATTAAAAAATTTATATAACTCTGACGAAAACACAAGAAACATTGTTAATTTGGCAAAGCAAATAGAGGGAAATGCAAGACATATATCAGTCCACGCTGCGGGAATTGTGATATCGCCGAGCGATATAAGAGAATTTACTCCGATACAGAGAGAACCATCAGGAGAAAAAATAATAACACAGTATGAAATGCATGCAGCCGAGGATGTGGGTTTAATTAAGTTTGATATTTTGGGAATCAGGAATTTATCGATACTCCAAAGCTCGATATCCATAGTAAAAAATTCATTAAATATAGATATAAATTTAAAGGATATTCCTCTTGACGACAGCAAAACTTTTGAAATGCTCGGCAACGGAAAAACAATGGGGGTATTTCAGCTTTCAAGTTCCGGTATGACAAAATATTTAACCGAACTTAAACCATCAAGGGTTGAAGATTTGATGGTTATGGTAGCCCTATACAGACCAGGTCCAATTGCCGTTATTCCGGAATATATAAAGAGGAAACAAAACCCATCTTTAATCAAATATCTTGACCCCAGAATGGAAAAATTCCTTCATGCATCGTACGGGCTGATAGTTTATCAGGACGATTTGCTTTTTTGTGCAATTGAATTGGCCGGATATACCTGGGAGGAAGCAGATAAGTTCAGAAAGGCTGTTGGTAAGAAAATTCCTGAAGAAATGGCTGCACAAAAAGAGAAATTTATCAAAGGAATTATCACCAACGGACAGACAGAAAAGTTTGCGAATGATTTATGGAAACTTTTCGAGCCATTTCAGTCTTATGGCTTTAATAAATCCCACGCAGCATCTTATGGAATGGTTGCTTACCATACGGCATACATGAAAGCTAATTATCCGGTTGAATATATGTGTGCATTAATGAGTGCCGAAAGCGACGATAAGGTTAAAGTTTCCCAGGCGGTTTTTGAATGTAAAAGAATGGGGGTTTTAGTACTTCCTCCTGACATTAACGAAAGCAACACAGATTTTTCTATCGTTAAAAATGATGAATCCTTAAGCGGAAAAGCCATCAGATTTGGATTAAATGCAATAAAAAACGTCGGTACCGCTGCGATACAGAATATATTAAGCTGTAGAAACGAAAGACTGTTTAAAAACATATTTGATTTTTTAAAAAGAGTTGATAACAGAAAAGTAAATAAGAAGGTACTGGAAAGCCTGATAAAGGTTGGTGCTTTATCAAAATTCGGGAAACGTTCCGTTCTTATAAATAATCTCAATACTTTAAGAGAGAAGGTGTCCTCGTTGTCCGATAATAAAAATCAGCAAGGCCTTTTTACAGTAGAGGAAGAGGATGAAACGGATAACGCGATGATTGATATATATTTTGAGGGAGAGGAATTTTCTGATGAAGAACTTCAGAAAAATGAAAAAGAACTTTTAGGTTTTACCATTTCCGGCAAGTCTGTTCATGAAGTGCTTGAAAATATTTCAGTTTACGCAGATAAACAAATTTCAGAGATAAAATGCGCTAAAAATATTTCTGTATTACACACACTGGCAGGTGTGGTAAATGAATTAAGAGTTATAGTTACGAAGAAAAACGGAAAAGAAATGGCATTTGCAAAATTTGAAGACGGATCCGGTATTATCGAGGTTATTATTTTTCCCGATGTATATAACCAATCGAAATCTCTGATAGCGGAGGGCAAAGCCTTGTTGATAAAAGGAAGGTGTGACAAGCGCAATGAGGACATAACATTTATCGCAGAAGAAGTTAAAGAAATAGGAAACGATAATAACTTATACATAAAAATTCCAAACGGATCGGATGTGGGTAAACTAAAATGTCTTAAAACATTACTGGAAAAATATCCGGGTGAAAGAAATATTTCTTTGTATTTTGAATCTACAGGAAAATCAAAGTCGCTCGGTCTCAAGGTCAAATGGAACGACGTTTTATTAAAAGAAATACAGAATATATTTATCGGAAATTAACACCTTGATATCAACAACCCTGGGAATATATAATACAGCATTACATGACAAATTTAATTACATTTAAAAATACAAAATTTGGGGTCGCTGATAAAGTTAAAATTGTTCAAAAAATAAGCGAATCCGGTAAAGAAAGACGACAGATATTTTTAGGTACTGTTATAAAAATTAACGGCGATAAAGACAACAGGTCTTTTACTGTAAGAAGATTGGGTGCAAACATGGTTGGTATCGAGAAAATATTTCCCTTAAACAGTACTTCCATCGAAGACATTTCCGTAACAAAACAGGGAATAAAAGGGGCGCGAAAAGCAAAATTGTATTTTGTTCGTCATAAATCCAAAAGACAGATAGACAAGTTGTATTCAAGAAACAGTAAAAGGATGTAAGTCAATTTTCAATAATTTCTTCATAATGCCAACAACGTCATCAAAAGGCGAAGCGGGAGAATGTCTTGCATCGGCGTTTCTTTCACGAAACGGTTTTAAGATATTAGATAGAAATTTCAGATCGGTATTCGGCGAATTGGATATCGTTGCATCCAAAAATTCGTATTTGTATTTTATTGAAGTGAAAACCAGATGGAATTTAAAATACGGATTTCCCGAAGAATCGGTAAATATTGTAAAACTCAAGAGAATTAAAAAAACAATTGAATATTACAACAAAGTTAAAAATATTAGATCGGAGAAATATAAATTACTGGTTGTCTCACAAATAATATCTGGAAATCGGGTAATTTATCAAAAAATAATTACTGTTGATTAATGTAACCATAATTTTCCCCATTGAATTATTGCTTAAATTTAAAGTAGTATTAATATTATGGATGAGGTAAATACGGTTGAGAAATTAAGCGGTTTCAAGATATTTTTAATATTCTGGGCAATTTCAGCTGCCATAATGTATTTCGTTTCCTCAAAACCAGGAGCAAATCCAATGGTTCTGCCGGGTGACATATATACAAGAAAGGGTGTTAATAAAATATATATTCCTTTAGGGAGCTCCTTGTATCTTGCAATAATATTATATATACTTTCAAAAATGTTTTTTAAATTTTAATTATGGTTTACAAAAAGAAACAGCCTTCAAAAAATAAAAATGTAAAATCGTATTCGATTGAAGAAAAAAAAGATAAAAAACGGAGGGTTTTTATGTCGATAAAGGGCGGATTTTATAGTATTTTGCTATTATCATTCGGGATAATACTTCTCTCGTTATTTGTTTATTTTTTGAATAAAAATATTAATATAGCAAGGGTGAATGGGCAAGCGATAACAAAAACCCGTTATTTTTCCGAACTTCACAAAAGTAGCGGTCAACAGGTTTTGGACGAAATGATTACAAAATTGATAATAAAACAGGAAGCCGAAAGAATGGGTGTAAATGTTTCCCAGTCCGATATTGAGGAAGAAATAACAAAATTAAGGTCATCCGTGGAAAGTCAGGGTTCTACGCTTGAACAAGTGTTGACCTATCAGGGTGTGACATACGATCAACTTCTTGAAAATATTAAAATTCAAAAAATGCTTGAGGCTATTTTGACTGATAGGGTAAGTATTACAGATGATGAGATAAAATCTTTTTACGAGGAAAATAAAGATTTTTACGGAAATGAAAAATCTTTTGATGAATTATATAACGATATAAAATTTCAGTTATTTCAGGAAAGAATGACTGCTGCTTATAGAAGTTGGATAGAAGAACAAAAGGCCGCCTCAAATATTGAGAAGTATATCTGATTAACATCAAGGTACAGATACAATATTTTCATGCAAAATACGCTAATATCTTTATTCAATAACCCGTACTTTGCGGTATTCTATACCGTTTATGCAACTTTATTTAAAGGTATAGCTCTTTGGAAATCCTCAAAAAACAACAGTAAATATTGGTTCATATTTCTTCTTGTAATAAATCTTTTTGCGATTCCCGAAATATTATATATATTATATTTTTCAAAACATCCCATTTATATTGATAGATTTTTAAAATCTTCTGCAAAAAAAAGAAAAAACGGTTAAAAACCCCGGGCATGTGGTACGGGGTGTCAACACTAAATCGCTCTAGGTGATAGTTTAGATGAAAAAATGTTAATTTTAGGCCTTGACCCCGGTACAGCTACTACAGGATACGGATTTCTAAAAGTTATCCGTGGTTCTTTTTCTGTTATTTCCTACGGTCTTATCGAAACAAATAAGTGCGATGTAAGCGGTAAGAGATTAAATGATATATACCTGATACTTTCTTCATTAATAAAAGAATACAAACCTAATGCTATTGCAATTGAAAAAATCTTTTTTGCAACAAATGCCAAAACAGCTATATCTGTCGGACAGGCAATTGGTACTATGATGTTGTGTGCGTATAATAATGATTGCGATCTTTTTGAATATGCACCAGGTACAATAAAGAAAATAATATCCGGAAGCGGGAAATCCGACAAAAAAATGATGCAGACGGCAGTACGAAAAATATTGGGTCCGAAGATTAAAAAGAGAAAGGGAAACAAAACGCATTTTGATAATTCCGCGGACGCTCTTGCGATTGCATTATGTCATGCAAAAAGTATTGGGAAGATAAAACTGATATAGAATGATTTAAGCGGATTATAAGCTGATTAAAGTGAAGGAATATTTGTAAAGTATATACACACAGTTGAAAATTGTTGTAGGTAATTTGAAAATAGTAATGGATATTGGAAAGTAGAAAATAGTAAGTCCAATTTTCACCAATTTCTATTATCAATAAACTAATATCCATGTTGCAATATTAGTTACTGTTTATTGTTTTTTTCAAGGGGGGTGATGAAATGTGTCAGATGTAAAAATCGGCAAAGTAACTCACTATTATAACAAAATAAAGGTCGCCATTATTGAACTTTCGCGCGAACTGAAGGTTGGGGACAGAATTAAATTCGTACGCGGAGGGGAAGATCTTTTTGAACAGACAGTTGATTCAATGCAGGTAGAGCATAATAATATTGATTCAGCAAATGCAGGGGATGTGATAGGATTAGGAGTTGAAAATGAAATTAAAGAAGGTGCTGAAATATTTAAAGTTTAGGATTAAAGGAAAAAAAATAGAGGATATTAGTCAATACAAGAGTTTAAAGTACATAAATATTACAAGGGCGCGAAAGACAATAACGAGAAGACGTACTTCTGTTTTGTGGGAAAAAGATGCTTTGGTAGCCAAAGATGTTAAGCGCCTGATTGCTTCATCGGGACTGCCACACAACATTGACGACATTACAGTAATGCGTTCGTACGATTCAAAAGCCAGGGCATATGCAAGAATTTGGGGGCTTTCCAAAATATGGCAGCTGGCAATTGAACATAAACCGCACTATATAATCGAAGTATTGACAGAAAAATACGATAAACTCTCTCGTGATAAAAAAGATGAGGTACTTCTTCATGAGCTTGCCCACATTCCAAATAATTTTTCGGGAAGTCTAATTCCGCACATAAGACGGGGAAAAAGAAATTTCAAGAGTAAGGTGGATAAGCTGATCAGACAAGCAAGGATAAATAGTAAAAAATAAGTACAAAATTCTAATAAATACAAATAAATACAAATTTCCAATAAAAGGAATTTAATAGTAAATTATTGGTAATTGGTGTTCATTGGTAATTATTGGTGCTCATTGGTAATTATTTAATCATGAATCTTTATTTTATTCACGGAGAGAATCATCTGGCCTCTTACGAGAAGTTGCAGGAATATGTAAATAAAGGTAGAAACAAGGGGTGGGAGGTTGTTGAAATTTCAGACAAGAACAGTAATGTTTCCGATATGTTACGATCGAGTAGTTTGTTTGGAGGTAGGAGATTGGTGATATTAAAGGATTATAAGTTATTAGGTGATCAAGCGATTGAGTTATTAAATACAAGCAAGGAAGAAGCCGAAGTGATTATTTATCACACCGGAATAATTCCCGTTACATTTATTAAAAAACTCAAAAACGTCAAGAAAAATGAACAATATAAACTCTCAAAATTCCTCTGGAAATTCATCGACAGTTTTTTTCCGGGTAATGTTAAAAATTGTTTGATGTATTTTCATAAGAGCGTTGAAACCGACCCCCCCGAAATGATATTTTCCATTCTGTCCGGGCAAATAAGAGATATGTTTTTGGTATTGTATTCAGATAAACCTTTACCGTATCCAACATGGCGGCTTTCCAATATCAAACATCAAGCCGAAAAATTCGGTAAAAATAAGATCAAAGAAGTAATTGGCGAACTGGCCGAGATTGACCTAAAGGTCAAATCATCATCTTCCGATCTAAAAGACGAACTTGATTTATATATTGTTAGAAAGTTAGAATAACTAACGATATGATAATTGACCCAAAAATATTCAGAGATTACGATATTCGGGCGGTTGTACCAACAGAACTTGACGAAGAAGGACTTCGTAGGATTACCCAGGCAATAATTTATCATTTAAAACCAAAAAGTATCCAGGTAGGCCATGACATGAGGGTAACTTCTCCACAGTTTCATAATGCATTTATTGAAGAGGCTGTCTCCCTTGGCGTTGATATTGTTGATCTGGGTTTAACGTCTACAGACATGCTCTATTACGCTGCAGGAAAATATCCTGAAGACATAGCTGTAAATATATCGGCTTCACACAATCCGCCTGAGTATAACGGTATGAAAATTGTAAAAAAAGGTGCGGTACCTGTAAGCGGCAGGAATGGTATTTATGATATTAGAGATCTTGCAGTTTCAGATAAGAACTTAAAAAACCTATCTGAAATTAAGGGAAAAATTACAAAAAGAGTTTTTCTGGATGAATATGTCAATAAAGTTCTTTCATTTATTGATTTGGAAAAAATGAAACCAATATCAGTCGTATCCGACACAGGAAACGGTATGGCAGGTCACTATATGCCGTCCTTCGAAAGTAAACTTCCCTGGAACGTAACAAGACTATATTACGAACTTGACGGAACTTTCCCCAATCATACTCCAAGCCCAATTGAAGAAAAAAACAGAATTGACTGTATAAATAAGGTAAAGGAGTTAAAAGCGGATGTCGGTCTTACTTTTGACGGAGATGGTGACAGAGTATTTATGATAGATGAGCTTGGCAGAACGCTTTCGGGTACCGTAATAACAGCTATTATTGCAGAAAATTTACTAAAAAAGCATCATGGCGAAAAAATACTTTACAACGCTGTTGTCGGGAGAATCGTACCGGAAGTAATTAAAAAAAATGACGGAATACCAGTTCGTGTGAGAGTCGGCCACACTTTAATCAAAGAGGATATGAGAAAACATAACGGACTTTTTTGCGGTGAGCATTCGGGACATTTCTTCTTTAGAGATTTTTACTTTGCCGATTCAGCTGTTATCGCAGCCCTTCTTGTTATTGAACTAATGTCAACACGTAATATGAAATTGTCCGAACTTTTGGATGAGTTCGACAAATATCCGGGTACGGGAAGAACAAATGAAATTAATTTCATAACAGACGACAAAGAAACTATAATGAAATCTATCGAATCAGAGTATTCCGATCAAGCAGAATCTATTGACTGGCTTGATGGAATTTCTGTCTGGTTTAAAGACTGGTGGTTTAATATTCGCCCATCAAACACAGAACCGCTTCTCAGACTTAATGTAGAAGCTGACAATGATTTGATTTACGAACAAAATCTTAAAATGCTCATAAATAAAATAGAAAAATTAGGTGGAAAAGAAAAAGTATGACATCGTAAGTAATGAACAATATTGACCTGCAAGAAGCAATAAAAAAATACGATACGCAAAATGTATACGGATCTGTCGTATCTTTATCCGATCAATGCCTCCATGCATGGGAGGATGCAAGCAAAATCGATGTACCGGATTACTATCATGATATTGACAACGTGGTTATGTGCGGGATGGGGGGTTCAGGGCTTGGGGCGAGAGTCATCGAGTCGTTATATGTCGATACTTTAAAATACCCTTTCTACCGTATTAATGACTACCATCTCCCCGGATTTGCCGGCATACATACATTATTAATTTCATCCGCATATTCGGGTGAAACCGAAGAACCGATTCAGGTCACAAAAGAAGCAATAGAAAAAAAGTGCAAATGGATGGCAATCGCCTCAGGAAATACTTTGATCGATCTTGCTAAAGAGCATAATGTTCCCTACTATCAAATTGATCCGAAATACAATCCCTCAAATCAGCCCCGACTTGCAATAGGTTACTCCATCATCGGCCAACTGGTGATGGCAAGCAAAACCGGCTTATTCAATATTGAAAAATCCGATATTGATAAAGCTGCAGACGCAGCAAGAAAAATCCGTGATCATAATATTATTGAAAATACATCCGACAACCCCGCGTTATCAACTGCAATGGCCATTAAGAATAAAATATTGATTTATGTTTCCGCCCAGCATTTAGTAGGTGCCGCCCATACCGCCAACAATCAGCATAACGAAAACGCTAAGAATTTTTCATTTGATTTCGTAATACCTGAACTGAACCACCACTTGATGGAGGGTCTCAAACATCCTGCAACAAATAAGGACAATCTTTACTTCATTTTTATCGATTCCGATCTTTACAGCGACAAAATAAGACGTCGTTTTGAAATAACGAAGGACGTTGTATCGCAAAATAATATTCCCCACTCTTCATTAAAGGCGCAATCAAACGATAAACTCTCACAGGTCTTTGAAGTGATACAATACACAGGATTTTTAAACTTTTATCTTTCAATGCTCTACGAGCAAGATCCCGCACCCATTCCCTGGGTTGATTACTTCAAAACTCAACTAGGCCAACCGCTTGGTAAATAAAAATAATTTCTTATTTCTAAATATTAAAGAATTTAGTTAAACACTAAACTCTAATATCTAAATTCTAAATAAATTCAAAATTCAAATTTCTAATGTTTAAAACATTTGTATTTTTAATTTTAGTATTGATTAGAATTTAGAGTTTAGGATTTAGGGTTTGAATGTTGATTAGTTTAATTTATAACTTATTTCTCTTCTTGACCTTCTACTTCATTCCCTTTACGATTAATAGAGTATGAGCGATGCTGCCCAAAAATACAATTTATTCTTCAAAGACATTGACAAACACGATATTGCTTTGGTTGGAGGTAAGGGTGCAAATTTGGGAGAGATGACTAAAGCTGTTTTTCCCGTTCCAAACGGATTTGCCGTTACGACCATATCTTACGATGAATTTCTTAAGCACAATAATATTGTAAATGTTATAAACGATTTCTTAAAGCAGGTTGATGTCAATGATCCTGAACAACTGAATTTAGCCTCACGTAAAATCCAAAAGATTGTAATAGAAAGCCGTATACCGATTGAAGTTTCTTCAGATATCGTAAGATACTACAAAAAATTATCCGGACATTTCTCAAATGCGCTCGTAGCTGTGAGATCATCCGCTACCGCAGAAGATCTGCCGGGAATGTCTTTTGCCGGACAACAAGCGACATTTCTTAATATAAAGGGACCAAACAATCTATTAATATCGGTTCGTGAATGCTGGGCATCACTTTTTACGCCAAGAGCTATATTTTACCGAGCACAAAACAAAATACCGCATGAGAAAGTAAAAATATCGGTTATTGTACAAAAAATGGTGCAGTCGGAAGTTTCCGGTGTAATGTTTTCGATAAATCCTGTAACAAATGAAAAAGACAGAATTGTTATCGAATCTGTGTGGGGTCTTGGCGAAATGATCGTTCAGGGATCTGTTGTGCCGGATACCTATATTGTACAAAAAGAAACTTTTTCTATTCTATCAAAAGAAATATCAGACCAGAAAGTTATGTTAACAAGAAAAAGCGGTACTACCGTGGAAAGAGAAGTCCCGAAAAAACTTATAGATAAACAAAAAATATCCGATCAGGACATTATCAAACTTGCCCGAATTTCCGACGCTCTTCAAAAGCACTATTATTTCCCTCAGGATTCTGAATGGGCTTACGAAAAAGGGAAACTTTATATTGTTCAGACACGGCCGGTGACTACAATAGAAGGTGTTGATAAAAAGAAAACGGCATCTAGTCTTATTAAAGACGAGAACGCGAATGACACACCGATATTAAGCGGTGCAGCTGCCAGTCCCGGAATTGGAACAGGTATAGTAAAGATACTCCAGAGTCCAAAGGAAATTGCAAAAGTAAAGATCGGTGACATACTGGTTGCAAAAATGACCTCCCCAGACTATGTTCCTGCGATGAAAAAAGCCGTCGCAATTGTAACCGATGAAGGCGGTCTGACTTCCCACGCTGCCATAGTATCGAGGGAATTGGGTATTCCCTGTGTAGTAGGAAGTAAAACTGCCACTAAAACATTGAAGGAAGGCCAGGTGGTTACTGTTGACGGAAGCAAAGGTATGGTATTTTTGGGAGGTAAAATTAAAACAGCAAAAATACACGAAGTTAAAAAAGAAGCGGTTAACGAGGATGTAAAAACTGCTACCAAATTATATGTCAACCTGGCTGAGCCTGAAAGGGCTAAAGAGGTCGCAAAGCTTTACACTGAAGGTGTCGGATTATTGAGGGCAGAGTTTATGATAGCGAACATCGGAATACATCCCAAGGAAGCTATTCAGCAAAAAAAGCAACAGGAATTTATTGAAAAACTTGAAAATGGACTGGAAATATTTACAAAATCTTTTTACCCAAGACCTGTTGTCTATAGAGCAACCGATTTTAAAACCAACGAATACAGGTCACTACCCGGTGGTGATAAATGGGAACCTAATGAGGCTAATCCTATGCTTGGCTTTCGCGGTGCTTATAGATATATTTCCCATCCTGAGGTTTTTAATCTTGAACTTCAAGCTATAAAACACGTTAGAAAAAAATATAATAATTTGATGCTGATGATTCCTTTTGTTAGATCTCCCGAGGAGCTAAGAAAAGTAAGACGCCTTGTGGCTGTAGAGGGATTCTTCGAAGATCCAACATTTAAATTCTGGATGATGGTAGAAATTCCAATTAACGTGATTATGATAGACGAATTCATAAAGATAGGAATTGATGGTGTTTCTATCGGATCAAACGATCTTACAATGCTTGTTACAGGAACAGATAGGGATAATGCGGAAGTAGCAAACTCTTTTGACGAAAGGTCTCCTGCTGTAATGTGGTCGTTAAGAAGAGTAATCAAACACTGTAATGCAGCAAAAGTCACGTCCTCTATTTGCGGCCAGGCTCCGTCAACATATGATGATTTTGTAAGAAAACTCGTAAAATATGGAGTAACAAGCATGTCCGTTAATCCGGATGCAATAGATCGCGTACGCGGAGTTATCAAACTTGCAGAGAGTGATATTGCTCATGGTAGAATGAAATAATATGGCGAAAATCAGTAAGATATGGGCTCGTGAAATACTTGATTCCAGAGGAATTCCAACTGTCGAGACTTGTTGTCAGACTGATGGAGGCTATCTTTCGGTTTCATCCGTACCTTCCGGTACATCAACAGGAACATCGGAATCTCTTGAACTTCGCGACAATGATCCTCAACGTTTTCATGGAAAGGGTGTACTTAAGGCGGTCAATAATGTAAATTCGTTCATCGGGCCCGCATTGACCGGAATGGATACGGCTAACCAAATAGAAATTGATAAAAAAATGATAGCCCTCGATGGAACCAAAAACAAGTCAAAATACGGAGCAAACGCAATATTGTCAGTTTCCATGGCTTGTGTAAAAGCCGGTGCTGCATCATCATCAATGCCCTTGTACAAATATGTAAATCAGATAGCCAAAAGTAACGGTGTAACATCCGAAATTAAAGTTCCTACTCCATTATTTAATATGATTAATGGTGGTGTACATGGGGCAGGAAATCTTGATTTCCAGGAATTCCATGTTATTCCTGCTACTTCAAAAAAATTCAGTGATTCAATAAGAATGGGTGTAGAAATATATATTACAATAGGCGAAAACCTAAAAAGACGGGGTGCTATTCATTCAGTTGGTCATGAGGGTGGTTATGCCCCAAATCTTTTTACAAACGCTGATGCACTTGAGATACTTGTTGAATCTATTAAAGAAAGTACATACCAATTGGGGTTGGACGTCTTTTTAGGTTTGGATGTTGCTGCCTCAATATTTTATAAGAACGGTACTTATACTATACGTGACAAATCAACTCCATTAAGAGATACCGAGCTTCTTGATTATTACAAAAATATAAATTCACTGTATCATCTAGCCCTTATCGAGGATATGTTTCATGAAGAAGCGTGGGAGAGCTGGAAAAAAATCTACGCCGAGATGCAGGGACAGGTTCTGATTGTCGGCGATGACCTTTTAGCTACAAATCCCGACAGGGTTCAGAAAGCCATAAAAGAGAAGGCGTGCGATACAATACTAGTCAAACCTAATCAGATAGGAACGGTCACAGAAACGATAAATGTAATTAAACTTGCGCGTAGTGCCGGATGGAAAACAATAGTCTCGCACAGATCCGGTGAAACAAACGACTGGTTTATTGCAGATTTTGCCTGCGGAATCGGGTCCAATTATGTAAAGTTTGGGGCACCCGCAAGGGGAGAAAGGGTTGCTAAATATAATAGACTTCTTGCTATAGAAAGCGAACTTAACTTCAGGCAGATATGAATATAAGTGAAATATTATCTTTTTTTCTCCATCTTGATAAGTATCTTCAGATCATTATTGAGAAATTCGGTTTTTTTTCATACGCGGTTCTTTTTCTCATAATATTTATGGAAACAGGATTTGTTGTCACACCCTTTTTGCCTGGAGACTCAATTATATTCGCTGCAGGAGCTTTCTCGGCTGTCGGAACCTTTGATGTATTTTCATTATTTTTAATACTGTTTATTGCTGCCGTACTTGGAGATACAGTAAATTACTGGATTGGACACAGGATAGGCCCTAAAATCTTTGAAAGAGATAGCAAATTTATCAAAAAAGAACATCTGGAAAAAACAAAAACATTTTACAAAAAACACGGCGGTATTACGATAGTTTTAGCCCGGTTTATCCCCATAGTAAGGACATTTGCACCTTTTGTAGCCGGAATTGGAGTAATGGATTATAAGAAATTCCTTTCATATAATGTTGCCGGTGGTTTTTTATGGGTCGGACTTTTTCTTTTATTGGGATATTTTTTTGGAAATATTCCTTTCGTTAAAGAAAATTTTGAATTGGCGATTATTGTTGTCGTACTCGTTTCCGTCGTACCGGTAGTAGTGGAGATTTTGAAAACAAAAAGAAAGAGGGAATAAGTTAATTAAGATATTTAGGTTGACTAAGTAACCAATTAACTAAAAACAATTTAATTTTTGAGGTATTTTCTTATCAGTCCGACCACTTTCCCCTGAATTCTTACATTTTTAACAAATATCGGACTCATGTTTGAATTAGCAGGTTCAAGTCTGACACGAGTCGTTTCCTTGAAAAATCTTTTGAGTGTTGCCATACCGTTATCAAGAAGGGCCACGACAATATCGCCGTTATTTGCTGATTCTGCCTGCTCAACAACAACGTAGTCACCGTCTCTTATTTGCTCCTCAATCATTGATTCCCCTTTAACTTTTAAAATGTACGTTCTTTTGCTTGCGGATGCCATTGATGGAGGAATTGACATAGATGCGGATGGGTCAGTATAAGGTTCAATGGGAGATCCAGCTGCAATAAATCCAAGAATAGGTACATCAATACCTTCACTTTGAAGGTTAATATTCTCTTCGATCAACTTAATTGCTCTGGTTTTTCCTGTTTTTCTTTTAATAAGACCTTTTTCTTCAAGAGTAATAAGGTGCTCGTGAACCGTAGCAAGGGAAGAAACCCCGAGTGATTCTGCTATCTCGCGCAGCGTTGGTGCAGAACCCGATATTTGTATATGTTGTTTTATAAAGTCAAGGATTTGACGCTGTCGTTTGTAGATTATCAAAGCCATATGTTAATAAGATGAAAGAGTAAAAAGGTAAAAGAGTAAAAGGGTGAAAAAAAGAAAAAACATAAGAGAAAAAAGGTATAACTGAATAGTGTTTTACTCTTTACTCTCTTGCTCTTTTACCATTAAAGGGTACTAACAATACCCGAAGTTGTCAAGTACAGATTGTGATATACTGTAAAGTCATGGATAAATTCAATCTTGTTTCAGACTACATTCCGATAAAAGACCAAAAAAGAGCAATAAATAAATTGTCTATAGGTGTTCTTAATAATCGAAAGTACCAAGTTTTGCTCGGGGTAACGGGATCGGGAAAAACTTTTACTTTGGCAAATGTTATCAATAAACTTCAGCTGCCGACTTTGGTAATTTCTCATAATAAAACTCTTGCAGCGCAACTATATCAGGAATTCCGATATTTTTTTCCTGATAACGCAGTATCATATTTTGTTTCATATTATGATTATTACCAACCCGAAGCCTACATTCCGACAACTGATACCTATATAGAGAAAGACTCGGATATAAATGAGAATATCGATAAACTCCGCCTTGCAGCTACAACCAATTTATTAACAAGAAAAGACAATATTGTTGTATCATCGGTTTCTTGTATATATAACCTCGGATCTCCTTCAGAAGTTAAGAAATTTTCATTAGTTTTTAAGAAAGGATCGAAAATAAACAGAAACAGTCTGATCGATAAACTTATAACTCTGCAATACGAACGAAGTGAGTTCGGGTTTTTTAGAGGTACTTTCAGAGTACGGGGAAATGTTCTGGATATTTTTCCAACATACACTGATGACGCCGTCAGAATTATGTTGGATGAGGATTACATATCCGACATATCTTATATCGATCCCGTAAGTGGGTTGTCTTCTACGGTTGGAAATCGTTTAAGCGAAACCGTCCTATACCCGGCAAAACATTATATTACGGATGTCTCTTCAAAAGACGGCGTACTTAGAAAAATTGAGCAAGACATGGAAGAGCAGGTCTCAATTTTGATTAAGGTGGGAAAAGTTCTTGAGGCTCACCGCTTGAAACAGAGGGTTAAATACGATATAAGCATGTTGAAAGAAGTAGGTTATGTAAAAGGTATAGAAAATTACTCGAGATATTTTGACGGAAGAGAATCGGGTGATCCCCCATATACATTACTTGAATATTTTAATACGCAATTTAATAAAAAATGGTTATTAATTATTGACGAATCACATATGACATTTCCTCAAATAAGAGGTATGTATAATGGTGATCTAAGCAGAAAACAGGTGTTGATAGATTATGGATTCCGTTTACCCGCAGCTCTTGACAATAGACCCTTAAAATTTGAAGAATTTTTAAGAAAAATACCGAATTTCATAGCTTCGTCAGCAACACCTTCTCAATGGGAGCTATCCATGGCTCGGGAAGAGGTAAAGGTCATAGATAACAAATTACAGGAGTCAAGTAACAGATATCATGTAACAGGTAAAACAATCAATAAAAAGAACGCAAAAAACCTGATACCGGAACCAAAAAACAGTAATAAAATAATCAGTAATAATGGAGTTGTGGAACAGCTAATTAGGCCGACTGGAATTCCCGACCCTGAAATATTTATTAAACCTTTGAAGTCCCAAGTAAACGATGTTGTCAGTGAGATTGTTAAAAATACAAAAAAATATCAAAGAACACTAGTGACTACTTTAACAAAAAAAACAGCCGAGGATTTGAGTGAATATCTGATCAAGAAAAATATTAAAACTGCTTACTTGCATTGCGATGTCGAGACTTTGGAGCGGACAAACATCTTGGATAATCTGAGAAACGGGACATATGATTGTTTAATAGGCGTCAATTTGTTACGGGAAGGTCTTGATCTTCCTGAAGTATCGTTGGTTGCAATACTTGATGCCGACAAGGAAGGGTTTTTGAGAAGTGAAGTTTCGCTTATTCAAACAATGGGTAGAGCTGCAAGACACGTAAACGGCAGGGTAATATTGTATGCGGATAAAATTACCGGTTCAATGGAAAGAGCTATAAATGAAGTAAAGCGAAGAAGGATAAAGCAACTGAAATATAACAAAAGACATAATATCATACCTAAATCTGTTGAAAAACCTATTAGAGATAAACTTATTTCGGTCGAGTATAAATCAGATATTAACGATGTCTTTGGATATGGAGAAATGTTTTACGATACTGCGTCTGTTTATGAATCTTTAACTCCTTACGATAGTAAAAAACTAATAAATAACATGAGAAGAGAAATGAAAATTGCAGCCGAAGATCTAAATTTTGAACTGGCAGCGAGGATTAGGAATAAGATTAAAGAAGTATCTGGTAAGTAACAAGTATCAAGTATCAGGTAGCCAAGTAACCAACTAATAAAGTAACCAAGTAGCTAATTAACTATTATCTATGGATAATTTCATAAAAGTTGTCGGTGCAAGGACACATAATCTTAAAAATATAAGCGTCGACATTCCAAAAAATAAGCTGGTAGTATTTACCGGTGTATCGGGAAGCGGCAAAAGCTCGATGGCTTTTGATACGATATACGCTGAAGGCCAGAGAAGATATATTGAAAGCCTTTCTTCCTATGCAAGACAATTTTTGGGTGTTTTAGAAAAACCGGACGTAGATCTGATTGAAGGATTATCCCCCGCTATTTCAATTGATCAAAGAACAACATCAAAAAATCCGCGATCTACGGTGGGTACAGTAACGGAAATATACGATTACTTGCGTCTATTGTATGCGCGCGTCGGTCATCCTCACTGCCCTGAATGCGGTGATGAGATTAAAAAGCAGTCACTTGATGAAATAGTTTCATCTGTTTTTCGATTATTTGAATATTTAATTATTGCAAAGAAGTTTATAAGAATAGTTATATTATCACCTGTTGTAGTCGAAAAGAAAGGCGAATTTAGAGAATTGTTCGCAAATTTAAGATCAAAAGGATATTCACAGGTGAGAATAGACGGAATTATAAAGGATACGGATACGGACATGCTTCTGATAAAAACAAACAAACACAGTATTTCAGCCGTCTGTGATAAATTAACAATCGATAAAAAAGGTATTAAAGATAAGATATATAAAGAAAATCTACGGTCTAGACTTACGGATGCTGTATCGCAGGCTCTTAAATTATCGGATGGGCTTGTTACCGTATCGGAAATATTGGACAAAGATCTCGTGATTCCAAAATATCCTAAAAATCTTATTGATCATACATTTTCCGAAAGATTTGCATGTCCTAAGGATAATATTCAGATTCCCGAAATGGAACCTAGACTTTTTTCGTTTAATTCACCTATAGGTGCATGTGCAAAATGCAACGGTCTGGGAAGAATTCAAATGATTGATAAAAATCTGCTTATCTCGTCTACTCTTTCGATTCTTGAAGGAGCTATACTTCCCTTCTCAAATATGTTTGAAAACGACACTTGGTATTCACGATTATTTAAAGAAGTTTGTCTGGTACACAATATTAATATGAATGTTCCCTTTTCGACGCTTGAAAAGGAAAAAGTGGAGATATTGTTTTATGGAACAGGCGATAAGGAGTACAGAGTTTATGGAAAAAACAGGTTTGGAAGAGATACATATATTATGGAAACTTTCCTAGGTGTTTTTGCAGAGCTGGATAGACGCTATAAGGACACCGATTCCGATTGGGTAAGAAACGAAATCGAAAAATACATGACTTTTGTATCATGCCCTGAATGTAAAGGGGCAAGACTGAAAAAGGAAGCTTTGTCCGTCACAATCGACGGATATTCAATTACTGAATTGTGCAACAATTCTATCGAAGACATTTATAAATACTCCCGTAAGTTTCTTATTGATGAAAATATACTTACCATTAAGGAAAAAGAGATCTCAAAATTAATACTTATAGAAATAATAAAACGTTTAGAATTTTTACTGTCAGTTGGTTTGTCATATTTAACGCTCTCGAGACCTTCCGGAACATTATCCGGAGGAGAATCACAACGGATAAGACTGGCAAGTCAGATTGGATCGGGTCTGACGGGTGTATTGTACGTTTTGGATGAGCCTACGATAGGTCTTCATCAGAAAGATAACCAGATGTTGATTGATACACTAAAAAAATTAAAGGATTTGGGAAATAGTGTGATAGTTGTTGAACATGACGAGACAATGATGAAACAGTCTGATTATATTATAGATTTCGGACCGGGTGCAGGGAGCGAAGGTGGAAAAATTGTATCAGTCGGAAAATACAAGGAGATTTGTTCCGATAAAAATTCAGTTACCGGTGCATATTTATCCGGAAGAAAAATTGTTACATACAAAAATGTACATAAAATGTTAAATTTTGATACACAGAATTACCTGAGAGTAACAGGATGTAACTTATATAATCTCAAAAATATCGATGTAAATTTTCCTCTCAATAAGTTTGTTGTTGTTACCGGTGTATCGGGAAGCGGAAAATCAACTCTTCTTGTAGAAACTTTATACAATATTCTTCGTGAAAAGCTTGCGACAAAAAAATCGGTATTTTCAAATTACCGATCGATATCGGGTACAGAACATTGCGATAAAGTAATATTGATTGATCAATCACCTATTGGTAAAACACCGAGAAGTAATCCGGCCACATACACAAAAGTCTTTGATGAAATCCGATACCAGTTTTCATTGACAAGAGATGCAAAATTCCAGGGTGTAAAAAAAGGTGCATTTTCATTTAATGTAAAAGGTGGCAGGTGTGAAGCTTGTGAAGGACAGGGGATGTTGAAAATCGAAATGCAGTTTATGAGTGACATCTGGGTAAAGTGCGAAGTGTGCCAGGGGATGAGATATAATGCCGGCACCCTAGATATCCATTTTCGTGGAAAGAACATTTACGATGTACTTACAATGAGTGTAAACGAGGCGATAGAGTTTTATAATGACCATAATAAAATTATGAATAAACTTCAGACATTATCAAACATCGGACTCGGTTATATAAAATTGGGACAAAGTGCTACTACTCTTTCCGGTGGAGAATCCCAAAGAGTTAAACTTGCATCGGAGCTGTCAAAAAAAGATACAGGAAATACCGTTTATATTCTTGACGAACCTACAACAGGGCTGCATTTTGCCGATGTTGAAAAACTTTTGGCTGCACTTAAAATTCTTGTTTCGAAAGGAAATTCAGTTTTTATTATTGAACATAATATGGATATAATAAAAAACGCCGATTGGATTATCGATATGGGTCCCGAAGGAGGTGATGGGGGAGGAAAGATAGTTTTTGAAGGGACACCCTCTGATATTATTAACAGCAGTCTTTCCTATACGGGAAAATATCTTAAAGAAGTTTTATGATATTTTTAATTGCAATAATAATTTTATACTTTATATTTTCTCCCGTTAATACCGCTTATGCACAATCAGATTTTTCGACTGTTTTGGAAAGAGATGTATTATTTTTGAAAGATGGCGATTGTTTAATAAATGAAAAATTCATTATAAAAAATAATAAAACGGATAAATATCTCCCTTCGTTTGAGTATACCGTTTCAGGACTTATTATCGATAATACCGATGTTTTTGATGTCAACGGAACATTGAATTATACAGTTGATACTTCTGAAGACATAAACCTTTTTAAGATATATTTCAGTAATAAGGCACTCGGAAAAAATAAACAACAAAATTTTTCAATAAAATATTCTACAAAAGATATTGCATCCAGAACGGGTGATGTATGGCAGATAGCATTACCAATCGTCAGAGATATTCATCTGTATGATGACGTAAAGACACGTCTTATAATCCCGAACGATTTCGGTCCTGAGGCATATATTACTCCAAAATATGTCGATAAAAAAATTAACGAAGACAACACCGTCTACACATTTGATAAAAACGATCTTGTTTTTTCAAAAATCATTGCCGTTTTCGGTGAATATCAGTCTTTTTCTTTTTCTATAAACTACAAATTTGATGAAAAATCGGGCGGAAACAATCTTTATTCAGTATCTGTTCCTATGGATACTTCCTATCAGAGAGTTATTTTTAATAAAATTGACGGACCTTTGGATAATATAATCGCAGACAAGGACGGTAACTGGATTGCACAGTTTCTTCCTAACGATAGTTTTAAAGATATAACAATCAGCGGATTTGTACAGATATTTTCCCAGCCACGTAAACATCTCGTGCCTGCGGTAGATGATCTTTATAACAATATAAACCCTACACATTACTGGAATTCCAATGAGGTTGTCATTAGAAATATTGCCAAGGAGCTAAAAACACCAAGAGATGTTTATGATTATGTTGTGAATTATTTGGAATATGATAAAAATCTTCATTCATATAAAAGGCGTCCATCTACTGAAATTCTGTCACAGAACAGAAAGGGTATATGCAGAGATTTTACAGACCTTTTTATATCAATAATGCGGGCAAAAGGTATTCCGGCAAGAGAGGTTATCGGTTATGCACACACCGATAACCCTGACGCAAAACCGGTTAGCTTTTTCACCGATATCCTTCATTCATGGGTTGAGTACTGGGATAGTGATAAAGGAATATGGGTACCTTCAGATCCAACATGGGGCAAAACATCCGGAGCCGATTATTTTAATAATTTTGACCTCAGACATTTTGCTTTTACAATTCATGGCCATAATGATTCTATTCCCGTTCCTCCCGGGGTATATTCCAATAATGGCGAAAATAAAAATATTTTTGTCAGCACAAGCCAATATCCCGACATTTTGGACAAACAGTTAATACCCCAGGTTAATTCTGGAATATCGGACGTACTTGACGGAGAGATTGACATATATATAAAAAATGAAAACGGTTTCGCCTTATACGAAAAGAATATTAAGTATTATTTTGACGGAATACTTGTTGCAGAAGATAACCATAAGGTTCTCCCGCCATACTCATTAATACATAAGAAACTGCCTTTCAGTCATTCATTTTTGGGAAGATCAACGGTAACGTTAATCGGAATATCCGTAAATGGAGACATCCATGAATACACAGGTCCGGACAAGATGGACTTATATGCCCAGCTTATCTTGATATTTTCCCTATTTGTTATAGTAATATTTTCCTATATTTATTTTTATAAACGCCATGCGAAAATATCTTTTTAATAATATTGTTATATCCAAGATACCCGAAAAGCACGGTGTGTACACTTTTTACGACAAAAACAAAACACCGATTTATGTGGGTAAAGCAAACTCACTAAAAGTGAGGCTTCGTTCATATCTTCAATATCACCCTTTTGGTAAAAACACAAATCTGCGTTTACACTCTAAAGAGCATGAATTTAAGATCGATATCAATAAAACAGACAAGCTTGTGTCCAACATTCGGTATCTTTCTTATATTCTTGTCGATAGCGAGATAGAAGCATTACTACTGGAGGCAAAACTGATTAAAAAATATATGCCCAGGTATAACATTTTACTGAAAGACGGAAAGAAACCTGTTTATGTTGCAATAACGGGTGATAAGTATCCTATTGTTGTTATAACAAGAAATCCTAAAGATAACAGTCAACATGTATATGGCCCGTTTTTGAATTCTTCTTATATAAACACAATTCTTGACGATATTCGCTTATTCATTCCTTACTCCAACCATTTGCCTTTCAAAAGACCTTGTATATATAGACAAATGGGTTTATGCAACCCCTGTCCGTCCGAGATAGAGTTTTTTTCAGAAGAAAAATATAAATCTGTTTTGATAAAACAGTACTTCAGAAACGTACGAAATATAAAATCTATACTGAATGGAAAAATTAAGCAGCTTGAGAATACTTTTCGTAAATCAATGTATAAATATTCTGTAAAAGAGATGTATGAAGAAGCAGAAATATACAGAAATAAATTAATTGCACTGAAAAATCTCGTCCAGCCGGTTGCAAACATTGAGCTCTATGATAAAGATCCTTATCTTCTTTATAAAACCGCAAATATTCGTCTGGCTGATCTCCGAAAACTTTTGTCAAAACACTTTTCTAAAATTAATCTAGGACGCATTGAGTGTTATGATATTTCACACATAGGAGGATCCTCGTCGGCAGGATCAATGGTCGTTTTTATAAACGGTCTTCCTGAAAAGAGTCAATATCGGAAATTCCGCCTCAGAAAGTCATTCAATAATGATGTATCTTCTCTGAAAGAGATTGCAATAAGAAGAACAAGGCATTTTGATGAATGGGGTAAACCCGATCTTATAATTGTCGATGGCGGAAAAGGGCAAACCAATGCGTTCGTCCAGGTATTTGAATCTTATGGCATACCCGTAATAGGATTAGCAAAAAGATTTGAACGGATTTTTATAAAACAAATTAAGGGAAATTTTTCTGTTATATCTCCCAAAAACGGTGCCTTACTTCTTCTTCAAAGAATCAGAAACGAATCCCACCGCTTTGCTGTTTCATATCATCGAAAACTTGTTAAAAAAGCTTTTTTCCAAGCATGATACAATTAAACAGAAAATGAAAAAAATATTGAGACATTTCATTATTGACACATATTGTTTATATCTTATATCAAACAGCATTTCCGGAATTTACTTCAATAGCGGTTTTACAACGCTGTTGGCTGCCGGTGCTGCAATAACCATTGTTTCACTCGTTGCAAAGCCGGTAATAAACATTCTACTTCTTCCTATTAATCTCCTTACATTCGGATTGTTCCGTTTCCTGGGGTCATCTGTAGTGTTATATCTAACGACACTTCTTGTTAAATCTTTTGAAATAAGATGTTTTGATTTTCCCGGTTTATCGTCAATATGGTTTGATATTCCAAAAATATATCTTACGGGATTAGGAGCCTATGTTGCCTTTTCTTTTATATTGTCTTTTCTGTCTTCTTTAATATATTGGCTTATTAAATAGTCGTCCGGTATCTCCTGTTGAGTCCCGGATCAATTAAGGTATAATATGTCCATGCGCGATGCCCTGTTAATAGCCCAGTCGATTACTTCATTAATATTAATTATTTTTATTCTTGTACAGAACAAGGGAACAGGATTCGGTCGTGTGTGGGGAGGTGCTTCTTCATTCACAAGAAGAGGGTTGGAAAAGGCAGTATTCAGATCAACCTTTATTCTTGCTTCAATTTTTGTAATACTCTCAATCGTAAACATACTTATTTGATGAAATACTATCTAAATTTTCTAAAGGCCTTTCTGATAAAATTTAAATTTATTATATTTTTGGGGGTTATTTCGGGAATTTTAATATCTTTAATACTTTTGATCATTCTTCCTGGATTAAAAAACTATAAAATAATTCGTGAAGGTTACGTGGGAAGATATACAACCGATAATTTGCCTCTGAAAATCTCTTTGATGTTTGGCCGTGGATTGGTATTGGTCGAAAATTCTTCAGTAAGTACACCATCTTTAGCCGAAAAATGGTCTGTTAATGACGAAGGTAAAAAATGGGAACTCTTTGTTAAGGATAACATTTATTGGCATGACGGAAAAAAATTTACAATACAGGATATAAATTACAATTTTGATAACGTATCGATTTTTAGAGAGGGTAATAAAATTTCATTTATATTAAACGATCCGTATGTCCCCTTTATAACACTTTTAGAAAAACCTATTTTTAAAAATGGTTTACTGGGAACTGGTGAGTGGAAAGTTACAAAAATGACAATAAGAGGAGGATTTATACAGAATATATATTCCCAAAAAGATGATATTAAAAAAATTATAAAATTCTATCCAAGCGAAGATCAGGCAAAAATGGCCTTCAAGATGGGTGAGATTGATGTATTGAAAGATGTTTCAAACGGATCGGTTTTTAATAACTGGAAGAGTGTTAAAACTGATAAATATACCAATTTCAGCCAAGTGGTGGTTCTTTTTATCAACACAGAAGATTCTGTCATGTCCGATAAAAATATAAGGCTTTCGTTAAATTATTCTATCGACAAAAATGTATTTTCCAGTCGGGCATATAGTCCAATATCACCCGAGTCGGTTTATTATAATCCTCAGGTAAAAAGATATGACTATGATCTTCCTAAGGCTAAAGAATTTATAAAGGAATCAAAAGTTCCGATTTCGGAAGATTATGAACTTAAAATTATTTCGACACCAAATCTGATTGATATTGCCGAGAATTTATCAGAGTCTTGGAAAGAGATTGGAATAAAATCAAGCATATTGGTTTCTTCAAAAGTACCGGATAACTACCAGGTTTTCCTTACAACGTTTAACATTCCAAAAGATCCTGACCAATATTCTCTTTGGCATTCTTCACAGACACAATCCAATATAACAAGATACAAGAATATGCGAATAGATAAACTTCTTGAAGACGGAAGGGTCGAGCTTAATCCCGATGAAAGAAAAAAAATTTATCTTGACTTTCAGAGATACTTGATGGAAGATTCACCTGCAATATTCCTTTATCACCCGGTTTTATATGATATAATTCGAAAATAACATGCATAACACATTTCCAAAGACTTCTTCATATATAAATTCTCTTGACCTTTCCCACCTGGACCCAATCGATCTTACAGTCAAAAATCTCCTTGAAGACGAAAGTGTTTATGAAAGAGCTTCGCAATCTCTAAGGAGAAGATTTGTAAGAGGGTCTGAATGGGTATATGCCTATGACAGGGGGGGGATAAAAACAAAAATAAAAAGGGTCGGCGATAACGGAAAGTACCGATATTTTGTACAAGGAAAAGACGGAAGCTGGAGTGAACCCCAAGAAAGGATCTGGATTGTCGCAATGTTTGCTCTCTGGCAGAAAAATAAAAGGGGTATTAAGTCCGTTTAATATTTTCTTCTTACAACAAGATGTTTCCAATCCGAAAAGGTAAACCCCTGAATGATTCCACCTATTAAAACTCCTTTAGATACGATCGTATCCAAAAAACCGGCGTTTATGTAAAACGTTAAAATCAAAACAACGCTATATGTCAGCCAGTGGTGTATATGAAGATGGTGTTTTCTAAAATGAATTTTAATATTTGGACTTATCTGTAAAAATTTAAGTTTAATGTTCGGAAGCCTTTTGTTAATAATACACCCTTTTCGTGAAAGCGAACGATTAAAAATATAACCAAAAATTACCGATGAAAGAAAATAGAAAAAATTCATGCATATATATACTAACATACAAAATTTATAAATATCAAAATGTAAATACTATTGAACAAATTATATTTTTGTAATCCATCTAACATAAATATTTGTGGATTTCTTATTTAATGCATGTATAGTGGACCATCCTAATAAAATATTTTCTTAAATATGTTTAATATTTAACAAAACGATTTAGAACAAACGCTAATTTTTTGTTTCATATTTATGATTTAATTCTGTAACTGATTAGAAAAGAGCTTTTGCACAAAATTACCTTTAAGTGCATAAATAAAGGTATTGGAAAGGGGGTGGATAACATATGAAAAAATTAATAACAGGAATAAGTTCAATAGTTGTACTATTGTCATTTGTAATGCCTGTATTTGCGGCCGGAAAGTCTTCTCCTAAAGCCACAGGAAGCGTGGATTATAGTGCATATAATTTAGAGCGTCATGCGGAATTTAATGCAATAGCCACATCGAATGTCTCGACTTACAAATGGGATGTCTCAGGAAATTGGGGATTAATGTACACATATAACGGTACAGATAATCCTTACCTTTATAATGTTTCAATATCTCAAGCATCTGACGGAACTCTTTCTGGAACGGGAGAATATCCTATGGGTTTACCAACACAATACGCCTGGACTTTAGAAGGAGAGGTTGATGGCGAGAATGTTCATATTCTTGCTACATACTATTTGGGTACAGCCGGAACAGTGATGCATATGTACGGAACCATTGATCCGCAGGGAAAATTGTCTGGTACCTGGGAAGATAATTATCAGGGAACAAGAACGGGAACATGGTATTCTCAAACAGGAACAGCGAATATGATCACTTCAACATATTCGGACGCAAAGGGATCATTCCACTACTCGGACATATCAGGTAACCACTATGTGGCAGATATACGCTATGTTAAAGTAGAGGATGAAGAAGCTTGGTTTGCGGGTGAAGTAGTGTCGGGTAATATTGGCGTCGGAAGTTGGCTATTTGTCAAAGTACTCGATGGAGGAGAACCTTCCTACAACGCGGACCACATATGGGGTTCTTTTACATCGGAACTCGATGCATTAAACGGTGTTTCGATGATGTCGAATCCTGCAGACGGTGCATTTGCAATACAAGGCGGAAATATACAAGTGCATTAAGAAACATACCAAAATTAAAAAGCAGAGGAAATAGAAGCTGCCTCTGCTTTTTTTATTTCATCCAAATGGTATGGATGGCGTGGTCACAAAGTTATACTCCTTGAAATTGCATAAGGTATAATAAAAAATATAGTATGGCATTCAGATATAATCCGGATGAAAATGTGGAGGTTACAAAAATAACTTACCAAAAGATTTATAAGGATTATTCTTCCAGCAATAAAGGCCTTCCTGATAAAGTTAAGGAAATGTTAGACCGTTTTTTATCTTTATTACTTACGGGTAAAACAGTTCTTGATGTCGGTTGTGCACATGGACGTGAATCCAAATATCTTTTCAGTAAAGGATGTCGTGTTACGGGTATAGATATATCGGATGATTTCATCCGCATTGCAAATCAAAATTGTCCCGAATGTAATTTTATTGTTATGGATATGCGCAGACTTGATTTTGGTTCGAAGCTTTTTGACGGAATTTGGTGTCAAGCATCTTTTCTTCATGTACCAAAATCGGACGCAGCCAAAACCCTTCGTCAATTTAATAAAGTTCTGAAAGAAAATGGGTTGCTGTATTTATCTGTTATGCAGGGAAGTTTTAACGGACTTCGTCCAAACAAGCAATTGAATTGGCCGGAAAGACATTTTTCAGATTACCAGCCCCACGAAATGGAAAAACTTATTAAAGACGCAGGATTTACCGATATTTCATGCGATTCAAACCAAACTTCCTGGGGGCCGGTATTTCTTCATTTTTTTTGCAGAAAATAGCATTTATATTATTCAACAGTACATCTTCAAGTGAGTGCTGTCTTATCTTTCTAAATATCTTCCGACAGTATTAAAATACACTCGGACGGACAGAATTAAATATGGTAAAATCACCAACCATGAGATATGCCAAAAAAGCTTTAGTCGACAGAAAACTAATTTCAATATTACCTTGCGGTTGTACACCTTCAACTTACAGTGGCGCTCAGCATTTGTATGCACTATGCAAACACGGTAATTATATACTTTTATCCGATTACAGTTGGGATAAATTAGGTAAGGAACAAAGTTGGATTGGTCCTTCAAAGAATGGGCATCACGAATAAAAAGATTTTTTATGGTCAGCTATCCGAAGCTGTTTGTACCAATTACACGACTTGATATGACGCAAAATAATATGTTCTGAAGAATTTATTAATATAAAGATAGGACAATTTTTACAACTAGAATTAACAATAAAGATAGATTAATTGAATATTAAAGGGTAGACAACTTCAAAACCCTTTTGAGAAAAACAGCTTTTTAAATATCCGTAACATTTATAATTACATGTTTTCCATCCAAATTGATCATAACAATCAAGTTTTTCTTTTTTACCCACACACTCAAGAGGACATCCGGGGGGAGCAGGAAATTCGTCTATCGAATATGCAAAACCATAATTTAAACCTACATATCTTAAAACTAAAAGGTAAATTAATATTGAAATTATTGCCAATACAACACAAATAATAAATATTTTCAATTTCTTCATCAATTCAGTATTTGATATTCAGATTAAGAAGTCAAATTGAAGCTACTAGGGTAGGTGACCGGGATCGAACCGGCAGTCTTCTCCTCCACAGGGAGACGCTTTAACCGTTAAGCTACACCCACCATGTATTAAATTTCTAATTTCTAAATCCTAATTTCTAAACAAATTAAAATATTTCAAATAATTCAAATGTTACAAATAACTCCGAATTACTAAATCAAATATTCGTAGTAATTAGCAGTATTGGTATAAATTAGTTGATTAGTATTATACTGTTGATTTTATCAAATCCTTACCCTGTTGACAAAGCATAAAATATTTATAAAAATAGATATATTACTTATGCCGTCAACTGCAAAAAAGAAAATTCCTTCAGGTGAGGAAGATAAAAGACCAACAAAAAAGTTTGTTGTTGAAGAAAAAGATTCGCAAGCCGATACAAAAACCGAAACCGTTTCCATAAAACAACCTGAAACCGAATCTGCTCCAAAGAGCATCCCTGAAGTTAAAATAGATACTCCAATCGAAAATGAAAAACCTTCTCCTGAAGTCTTGAAAACTGACAATGAAAACGATACACTTTCATCGTCCGGAATAACTTCCTTCAGTTTATTGGACAATAAAGGGACTGATCCGGCTATAAAAAATATGACTGAAAATGTTTCCGAAAAACCTTCCGTTGAGAATATAAGTACTGATAATTTACCAGCAACCGGAGAAAAATCTTCTACTGAAGAGGTGAATAAGTGGATTGAAAATTACGATGATAAGGATATTTCTTCCGATAAAAAGAAAAAGCCAGGATTTTTTAAAACTTTTCTTATATTACTTATTGTGTTATCGGTTATTGCAGCCATTGCGGGTGGAGTAATCTATTACCAAAAAAATGTCGCGGAAAAATCTCCTGATGAAACTCAGAATAATGAAAATATTACTCAAGAAGAACCGTCTCCATCCCCGACCGAAGCACCCGTAACTGAAGAAGTCAAGCCTGATTACACTGAGTATTCACTTCAAATACTGAACGGATCTGGCGTGCCGGGTGAAGCCGGAAAGGTTAAGGATCTTTTGTCCGAATACGAATTTCACTCTATAATTACCGGAAATGCTTCAAGTTATGATTTTGACAAAACGATAATTTCCGTCAAAGACGGTCTTCCAAAACAGGTATTTGACGATTTGAAGGAAGCGATTGAAGAATCATACGAGGTTGAATCATCGTCTGAAAAACTTGAGGAGTCTTCAGATTTCGACGTTGTCATCACCGTCGGAGCAAAAAAATAATTTCTTCGTTTATATTCAAACTGCCTTGTATTATAATATATATTGCGTTTTTAGTATTGCCGAGGTGGCGGAATGGTAGACGCAAGGGCCTTAAGAGCCCTCGAACCATTAGGTTCGTGGAGGTTCGAGTCCTCTCCTCGGCACTACGTCAAATGTGGTTAAAGCCAATTTTGACTTGGCACACTTCGACAAACTTAGTGTAAACTTACCAAGGCTGTCGAATTTAGGAAGAACATGAAGTTTATGGTGCAAGAATCAATCAGCAGCAATTTCAGTAATATGTTGAATACCTTCTTCGTCTATTCCGTCATCAAACTGGATAAAAACAAAAGGTAATATTTTCTTCTTAACAGTAGGCCATCCTTCTTCTACCGGCAAATCACGCTCAACAATAGCATATACTTGACCGCACTTGCCTCCTCTCCTGATTTTAGCAACCCATTCATCTTCCTGTTATTGATTAACACCTGTACCGTTTATATTCCAAAGAATTCTTTCTCCCATACGTATGTTATGTAACATATATTTATAAATTGTTCAATATGGTGTAGAAGTTCGATACATATTCGACATACCTCCCTTCTGTAGGATATAGTCGAT
>CAZAUT010000015.1:0-36254 GCA_964488535.1 uncultured Gammaproteobacteria bacterium | reverse complement strand
GATTAACGATTCTTCTCAGATACTTTAATGTCGAATATGTATCTGATCTTTTGCATCCCTTTCTTTTTTAAGTTATAGGGGTAGTTTGTGAGTCTTCCCACAAAAACTCGTTAAGTCATAAATGCATGCTCTGAACATATCTTACACTTAGAATGGTCAATCTTTTTCAGTTTCGACTCAAACTTTTCTATTGCAGGAAGGATATCTTCTTTTTTCTCAACTATCTCGAAAACATCCAGTTCTTCCTTGCTGATACTAAGGTTTTTCTTAACACAATCTATGATTTCTCCCCAAAAACTACCAAACAATATAAACGGTTTGTGATGTCCGTAATAAAGTTTTGCTAAAACCCACGCAGTTCCCAGTTCGCTTATCGTCCCCGTTCCCCCACTAAAGATGATGTAAAGATCCGCATGTTCAATAAGTTTATACATTCTCTCAATGTAATTCGTTGTTTTTATTTCAACGTCGGGAATGTTCCCCACATATCTCCCCTCAAAACCCGTTGCGTTTTTGGGATAGAAAGTGACCGTCAGCGTCTCTCCGCCTGCTTTTTCCGCACCTTTAGTTGAAGCATCCATCACTCCCGGTCCTCCGCCGTTGACAATTGTATAGCCCTCTTTTGCCACAATAGCTGCTATATCAAATGCGTCTTTATAAATTCTACTGTCTTTAGGCACGTCGGCATCGCCAAAAAAGGCAATGTTTTTAATTAAAGGTCTTGGTAAATGATCATCCATACCTTAGAAAATAAATTCGAAATCCGAAGCTCTAAATCCTAAACAATATCCAAATTATAAATTACAATTACCCAAATGTTTAAGGCATTCTATTTTAAATAATTAAAATTTGTTTAGAGTTTCGATATTCGTGCTTAGAATTTTATTCTGTTAATACATTAGTTTATAGTACTTCTCCAAATTTTCCTCAATATCCCCCTCCAATATTCTTTTTGTCATTGCAACCTCATCAACACCCGCAAGTTTGACACTCTTAATATTATCTTCAGAAATTCCCCCGTCAAGACATATTTTGAAAGTGTAATTACCTCCCCTCTTCAAATCACTTAATCGCTCTATCTTCTCATATACTTCTTCCCTTAATTCCTTTCCACCCTTACCTGCAGGATAAGTCATTAAAAGAACCATATCAAGTTGCCCCATAGCTTCATAATTAATTTGATTTAGGGTGGTTCCAAAATCAACTGCAAATCCCGTTTTAAGCCGCCAATCTTTTACTTCTTTAATAAAAGACAATTGATCAGTCATGTACTCTATTTGTCCGATAATTCTATCTCCCTTAACACACTTTCGCACCCAAGAGGCGGGGTCTTTTACCATTAAATGGTAATCCACTTTAAATTTTATTTCCTGCTCCGACAGTATATCGGGTGTAATTGTCACAACATCTTCAAAAGTCCCATCGTTTATATCAATCTGCACTCTTGCAAGGTCATATCCATGAGGCAGGATAACGTCGTTCAAGGCATTTATTTGCCTTATGGCTTCATTTGTATCGGATGTGTTTATTGCAGGGATTATCAACATTACTTAAAAAGTTAAAATAAGCGATTAAGTGAATAAGCGATTAAGGTTTGTTCTTTTTAATACTCATTATATAAGAGTTTATTCCTATTCCAAGACCTTCATATTCTTTATCCAAATAATTAAACTGTTCATTGTCAATATATCCCAACGCGCATGCCACAGATAAATGGCTTTGGGTTTCTTCACATTCACCTCTAGCTTGATAAAGTACCCTACATTTATCAGCATAATGGAAACGACCATGGGCTTCAGCAATTAAGGCAATAATAGCATTCGACGACCTATTAATTTGGTCGGTTAAACCAAATCTCTCATCTTGAGGAAACGATTTTGACAACTTATGAACATTCAGGAGTAAATTTAAACCCTTCTTCCAAATATTTAAATCCCGAAAGGTTCCTCTCTTCATGCAGTTTTTGTAAACTTAATCACTATATCACTCAATCACTTAATCACTTTTCGTCCTTCTTAAGAGAAAGTGTAATAGGGTCAGTGGGGGCAGTATTAGCAGACAATGTATTTCCCACCCTCACCACCTGCTCCACCAGCCTATTCGCATACCCCCATTCGTTGTCATACCATGCAAAGACTTTGACCAAATTTCCGCCAACTACTTGTGTAAGGCCAAGATCGACTATCGCCGATTCGCTTCTGCCGATAATGTCTGATGAAACCAACGGCTCGTTCGAAACTGCCAAAATTCCCTTAAAAAGTGCGTTTTCGTTTGCTGCCTTGGTCAGAGTTGCGTTGATTGCTTCAACAGTAACATTTTTCTTGAGAAGCAGGGAAAAATCAACCAAAGATCCCGTCGGAACGGGGACCCGAAGCGCTACCCCGTCGAAAAGGCCTTTTAATTCAGGTATCGTCTCAGTTGTTGCAATTGCAGCGCCGGTTGATGTCGGAACAATGTTGACCGCTGCTCCTCTTGCACGTCTAAGATCCTTATGTGATCCGTCCTGAAGATTCTGGTCGTCGGTATAGGCATGAACGGTTGTCATTAGTGCCTTCTCAATCCCAAATTCCGAGTGAAGAATTGCAGCAACCGGAGCAATACAGTTTGTTGTGCATGAGGCGTTAGAGAGCACTTCCCCCTCTCCTTTATAATCCTTAACACTTAATACATATGTTTTTACATTGTCCCCCTTTGCAGGAGCCGATATAATAACTCTTTTTGCGCCACCAACAGCATGTTTTTTCGCGTCATCCTCTTTCGTAAAATGACCTGTCGACTCGATTACCACATCCACACCGTATTTCCCCCATGGGATCTTTTCAGGAACGCGTTGGGCAAGCACTGGAATTTTATAATCCTTTCCGACAATTTTGAGATATCCAATAAGAGGATCGTCGTCGGTAGCGGTTTTTGCATCCTTCATTTTTTCCCCAACCACTTCGAATTCAAACTTTCTATAAGTAGAATCGTAATTCACCAAATGCGCCCATCCATCAACCTCCATACTCCCCGAAGTATTGATCGCACCAAGCTCCACCTCTCCGGAATGTTTTGAAAGCCATATCCGAAATGCCAGCCGTCCAATCCTTCCGAAACCATTAATTCCAACTTTTACCATAAATTCAGTATAAGTCCAGATCTATGTCCAAGTAAATATCAATTTTGGTATATAATCTCATGTAATGAAAACCAAAAAATCTGTCGTCTCCATTTTTACAACCACATGGGGACATAAAAGCATTGCGGAGGCGGTAAAAAATGCGCTGGGAGAAAAGTATAAAATTTACTTTAATTATATTGAGCCAAACCCAATTAGTGTCAAACCCTATAATATTGCTTATGTTCTGTTTCCGACTCTTACAAAAATACCCTTCAAAATTTCCGAGATAGATTCCGTATCAAGAATTGTTGAAAAATATCTTACAAGACCGTATGCAAAAAAAATTGAAGATTACATCGCCAAACAAAAACCACTGTTTGTTGTAAACACCTATTTTGCATTTAATTTTGTAATGGAAAAACTTTCTAAAAAATATTCGTATACTTTAATTAATATTATTGCAGATCCTAGATCGTTTCATAAACTGTCCGTCTTGCCGAATTCCTACAATTTCGTTTTTGACAGCGAATCGGAAAAAAGATCCCTTAAGTTTGGTTCTCCTGCCAAAATGACGATAAGAAGCGGATGGTTTGTCCGTAAACAGTTTATGGAAAATTACAGCAAGTCAAAAGTCAGGAAACATCTAGGTTTGTCTCCCGACTGTTTAACCTTATGTATCATCGGCGGAAGCGAGGGAACTGCAAACATATTAAAAATCCTGCCCGCTTTGGTTGATTCAAAAAAAACGGTGCAGGTGGTTTTTATCTGCGGTAAAAATAAGGGGTTATATCAAACACTCCGTGTATATCAAAAAATCCAGAATTTTACTAATGGAAACAGCGTAAAAATGATTATAAAAGGATACACCGAAAATACCCATAAGTATCTGCAGGCATCCGATATTGTTATCGGAAAAGCAGGGCCCAACCTTTTGTTTGAGACAGTAGCAACACATACTCCTTTTTTTGCTATTTCCCACATTGCGGGACAGGAAGACGGAAACCTGGAAATAATTAAGCAATACAAGGTAGGTTTTGTTGAGGAAAATCCAATGAAGGCAATAAAACTTGTCAGGAAGATAATCAAAAATCCAGATATGCTGGACTGGTTTCAAAAACCGCTTGAAAAACTCGCCGAATACAACCGAAAGTCTTCCGCAGTACTAAGCGATTTTGTTGGCAATCAACTGCAGAAAAACAAACCACAAACACCTTCTTAAAAAAACTTAAAACCGGTATTTCTTTATTCCGGCACCGCTTCCACTCCCGAATTTCTAATTGAAAAACTTCTTACCCAACGAAGGTTCTGGCCGTCTCTTGCCGTCTGATGTTGAACATTTAATGAAAGGAGTTTTCCGTTGTCTGTTTTACCAGACCACGTCTCCATTTCCGTGCGACCACCGAAATTATCTTCTTCATTGTTTCTTGCCGATCCCTCAACAACAGAAATGCCCAATTTCTCG
Source organism: uncultured Gammaproteobacteria bacterium (assembly GCA_964488535.1). GTDB lineage: Bacteria > Patescibacteriota > Microgenomatia > UBA8517 > UBA8517 > GWB1-38-13. Next base: position 31,692 of record CAZAUT010000015.1, on the reverse strand, counting down.
GATATTCGTCCAAATGCTTGTCCATAAAATGTGAAGTGTTGTGGAACTTCAAAAGTGGTACCATTCTCCGAATCTTTAGTAAGGGTACCTCCCGTTACCCCTCCCGTTATCGTTGTACTAATACCTATTGCTCTGCTACTCTTCCTCCGATTCAATTCCTCCTCAAAAGATTGATTATAAATATGCTCTACTTCTTCCTTTGAAGCTCCCCTGTTTAATGCTACGAGTAAAGCCAACTGAGCATTTACCGCCGACACATATTCATCTTCACCCTCTCTTAATTTTGTTAACACTTCAGCTACATCCGGATATAAATTAAGTTCTTTATTCTCAATGATAGAATTGTTATCTATAATTTCATCCGCCATAACCATTCACCCCCATTCTTCTAGAAGAAGTGTAGTAGTAGTAGTATTTAGTCAAGAAGTGCTTCAATTCCAGGTAGGGTTCCTTTAGCCAAAAACTCCAGCATTGCGCCACCGCCAACACTTACCCAATCCCACTCATCCTCCATTCCCAATATTTTTATCGCTTGTTCTGTATCCCCTCCCCCTGCCACTTTAAATGCATTTTTATTGTTAACTACCGCCCGGAAAACCCTATCCGTTCCCTGTCTATGGCCCGGATCTTCAAATTTTCCCAAAGGTCCGGAGACAACTATCGTTCCCGCTTCTGCGATTTCTTTTTCAAATTTTTCGATGGAGTGAATGGTTATGTCTTCTTTATCGGCAATTAAATCTGCCACAACAACTTTTGTATTATGTATTATGTATTTTGTATTATGTATAAACTCTGGAAGACGGCCACCTATGAGCATCTTATCGGCAAATTTAGCAAAGGATTCAACATAGGACAATTTGTCCTCTTTTACACCACTTATTACCATAATAACGGGCGTTCTACGTCCTGAGCTTGTCGAAGGATTGGGGTTATCAATAACCTTGCTTAAATTCTCAATTTCAGCTGCAAATCTTGGTCCAATACATACTTCTCCCCCGTTTTGCTTTATAACTTTTGGCAGATTTACTATCGATGCGTGATTACGATGCGAAACAGAAAACCTTTCATTAACAAACACACTCCACCCCTCTGCTAAACTTTTCGCAAACCCCCAATCGTTTGTTTTTTCCCCGGGATTTTTCCGTAAACCTGAATCAAATTCAACATTCGGAAATTCGGATTTTAACTTCCCCGCAAGGTCATAATCTGTTTCTGTGTGCCCAATCACTTTAATTTTTGCTGCGCTATTTTTATGAAGGTATTCAACAATTTCCCGAATAGCACTGGCTCTCGGGTTCCTATCGTCGTCAACATTAAAATCCCCGCAAACCAAAACATTCTTCCCACCAACATCAACTTGTTCAATCGTTGATAAATCAGTCATGTATGTAGTATGTAGCAAGTTGCATGCAGTATGCAAGAGTTTCCTTCTTGACTTTGAATGTGAATGTTATTTAAACTACGGCCGATTATGGCAGAAAATTTAAAGCGCTCCTGCGGTGACTGTGAAGAATTTGTTGACAGAATATCAATCGATATTAATGTCGTTATCGGAACCAGAAGCTGCGACCCCCCTCCACCTCATGGTAAAAGAGTATTGGATTGTGCAGGTTGCGTACGGCAGAAACACCCCCCCACTTCCGAAGTACCAATTAATCCTTCATTACCGGTCAAGTCTACGGCATAATAACTACTTCCTTTCCACTCCTTTGGGTTTTCAACTATTTTTTCTCTTTTCGTTCACTTCATTCATTTTTTTTCTTAATATCTTAGTATCTTAATATCCTAATATCTTATCTCAATATCTTCCCCCTAATTATTCTCCTCAATCCTTTTTATATCTTCCAACCTTCTTTTGTGCCTTGCCTTTCTGTCAAACTTTGTTTCCAAAAAGGCTTTTACCATTTCGTGCGCGTTGTGTTCGTCGGTGTGATCGGCAGCAATCACCAAAATATTCATATCGTCATCCCGTCTTCCCGCCTTTACCTGCTCGGCATCTATTCCAATCGACGCTCTCACTCCGTCAAACTTATTCGCAACAACATCCACGCCCACCCCGCTTCCGCACAATAGAATACCGCGTACTCCTGTGTCCTTTTTGGTCAGGTCCCGCGACAGTCCCGTGTAATAGTCCCCGACTATTGACGCAGTTTCCGCTGCGTACTTAGTATAATCGTCCTTTACATCATAAATATTCGCACCAAGGTCGGAAAACTCATATCCCCACTCGAACAACCACTTGGCAATTTTTTCTTTTAAAGTGTAACCACGATGGTCACTGCCGATGTAAATCTTCATAACAAAAAGTACCAAATGACATAAAGGTACCAAGGGTATCAAATGCTACTTAACATTTATTTTATATCTGTAAAGAAGATATGCAACCTCACTTCTTTTAGAGTCAAACATGTGATAATCAACATCTTTCCAATAACTCAAAATGAAGCATGCTTCACCTTGGGCTTCGAGTTCCATTAGTGAAGTTTCAGCGATCTCAATAAAATGAAGTTTCTCTTTTATGCTTCTTTTTAAATACCCTTCTACAAAATTTGAAATTACGGAAATAATCGCCCTCTGCATTTGGCTCACAAGTCCAAATTTTTCTCTCTCGGGAAGCAGTTCCGTAAGATCGTAGACAATCTTAAGAAATTCCTTTAATCGCGTCCAAAGAATTAATTTATGGTAACCTTTGTCTTTCTTGTATCTAACATGATCCATTTTCCATTAAATTCTTGATGTCTCTGGTACCTTTCCTCTATCTCCATCCTTCCAGCAATTCCCTAATCGCCGCTTTTTGGTCCGGCGCCGTATCAATTGCTACAGCCACAAGAAAACCTCTCGCACCAAGCTGTAAACCCACACGGATATCCTGTTGGTCTTTCACCCCTGCGCCCACCATAATCGGAATGTTTGGAATTGCTTTTACAACTCTTTCTATCACTTCCGGTTTTTCTCTTGCAACCGACGTGCTTCTTGAGCCGATAAATTCCGGCGGCTCATATCCGATCCAATCGGGGGTTAATCCCGAAACCATAATCGCTTCTTCAAGTGAACTTGCACAAATTACAATTTTTAGTTCTAATCCTCTAGCTCTTTCAAAAGTTCTTTTTAGGTCTTCCATAGGGAGTTTATGTTCCGAATGATTAAGAATTACACCAACCGCACCCGACTCTTTGACAAGCTCCATCGGCACCCATCCTGTCGCTTTCCCTCGTTCATTAAGGTCTGCATGTTGCGCCCAAGTGCCACCGCCATAAATTCGGGTTATATCTTTAAGGTCCAACATGTTTGGACTAACCGTTACAGGAACACCAAATTCTTTTGATGCCTCAAAAGCATGATTTGCCAAACTTATCGCATTTGCACCCGACGACTCTTTGTAGGTTTTGAAATTTATAAGTAACATTTGCTTAAAAGTACCAAAAGTATGTAAGGTATCACAAGTACCAAATGCGTTTGATACTTCTCCTACTTTTGATACATCTGATACTTTTCTGTTTCTGATCTGCGTCTAATACTTTATTCTACCATTATTGCATGATAATCTTATTGAATATGACCGTTACCGTCTATTCAACATCAACTTGTCCATATTGTCTGCAGTTGAAAAACTATCTGGTGGAAAAAGGTGTCGGCTTCACCGAAAAGATTATCGACCAAGACGAAGTGGCTCGTGAAGAAATGCTCGCCGATTCAGGTGGCTTCATGGGTGTTCCGTTCACGGTAATTACCAAAGACGACGGCATAAAAGAAACCGTTGTCGGATTTGATCGCACGAAGATAAACAATCTACTTGGAATAGTTTGATCTTAACCTTGAGTTTTTTTACTCTTAACGCTTCTGTCTTTAATACTTTTCCTACTTTTGACACCTCTTTTCTTTTGATATTTTTGGTACTTTTCTATCTTTTGATACTTTCTTTTTTTCATCTCCTGTCACTTGTTACTTATCACTTATCGCTACTTACGTCTGCAACGTAAATAAATTTAAAATCTTAAGCCAAATCGGCTCGTTTAACTCCATCACTTCCCCATTCACCGCCGACACTTTAGCCGAAACGGGCGCGTCAAACATATACAAATTCTTTAAACCAACTTTTTTTGTTCCTGAAATACCGTAATAAATGTTTCCCTTTTCGTCTTCCGATATTTCCACCTGCGTATCGGTTCCGGCTGACGTTATCGTATTTGAACGAAGGAGCACATTAACGGCATCGCTTGGCAAAATAGACAGAAATTTATATCCTGTCGGAGTTAAAATGGTTATCTTTGAAAGTTTCGGCTCGACATTGATCTGGTATAAAGTCGCCGCCTTTATCCCTCTTTGTTCGATCACAAATTTTCCACCGTCAACACTTATTCCTATCTTTTTGACTGAAGGTCGTTCCTCGATTTCCAGAATTCTATCGTGATTTTCCGTCACATCAAAACTTTTCTCTCCGTCTCTTGCCGAAATACTTAACAAGTATTTCCCGTCTTTGCGGTAAAGGGCAATCGGCATGTCCGCCTCCCCCATTTCAACACTTGAATTTACAATTTTCACCGACTCCGGGCTTTCGTTGTCGCTTTCCGCCGACAAAACATTAATGATTACTTCCCCCGTTTTACCGATAGTTACAATTGAGGCAGAGGCAGGATTCGCCCAAGTGAATATAAATATAAATATTATTACTGCTCGTAGCTGTTTCTTAAACATATAAATACAAACTTAAAGCTGAAAAGTCAAAACTCAAAATTACAACTCAAAACTAAAAAGTTTAAAGGTTTTAAGCTACAGTTTTGAACTTTGAACTTTGCGTTTTAAGCTTATTATTGTTTCCAGTCACCCTCAAAATATGTGCCTAAAAATTGGAAATTGGTATTTATTGGTGCACATTGGTGTCCATTTGTATTTATTTTCCCCTTATCCCACTCCCCATAATCCATTCTCTATATATCTCTATATCCTTATATCTTAATATCCAAGTATCCCAGTATCCTCCCCCAATTCCCGCACAATCTCCGCATTATTTCCGAATGGTACGATTCTACATCCTTCAACCCCCGTCGAACGCTCCCGAAACCTACCTATGCAGACAGGCACAAACTCGCAAGTATTCGAAAGCATGTAAGTTTTTTCAGGGGCCGCTTACTCTTATTCCCCGTCCATCTTCAAATAGACCCCAAAAAGACCAAAAAAGACCGATGTCAGCATCCATTGGGTTGAGGCAAGCCAGATATCCCTCCAAACGTAACCCAATCCGGCAAGTGCAACACAGATTACCGATGCCGACATACATATTGCTGAGATCATTTCCTTTTCCTTTTTCTTAAACTTCATTTTTTATCACTCACCTCCTTTGCCCTCCGTATCCTTGTGCGAAGGAGGGTGTATTTTCATTTTATAGCCAAATAATTCGATTTTGTAGTAACAAATGAGAGTTTTTGGATATATAATCTCTTGCGAAAAGTGTACAAGCTCAAGCAAGAGAAGTATGCCGCAATTTACCAGTTGTAATAACAAACCTTTTTGATAATAATCCTTATTATGAAATATACCTTGGACAAGCTCAAATTTCTTCTTGTATCTCTGGCAATAATATTCGTCGGCTTCATATTCGCCTGGCTTAAATTTTTTAATGTCGTTCAAACAGAACCACAAAGCACTTCGGAGGTTTCAAAGTCTTTGACTCCCGCGCAAAAATCATACGTTGATTTGTCCATTGAATTTGAGGAAGGAAGTGTCAGAACATATGAAGATATTGAGATTAAAGCGGACGACACTCCGTATTCAGTTCTGGCTTCAAAAATGGCTGAAACCGGATCAGAAGTGAAGACAAAAAAATACGACTTCGGATTGATGGTTGAGGAAATTGACGGCACAGCCTCCTCCGATACTTATTTTTGGTCGTACTTGGTAAATGGACAAATGGGAAACGTTGCTTCGGATAAATATATTTTGAAAGATAAGGATGTGGTGGAATGGAAATACACGAAGATACAGTAGTATCAAATATCACGTATCAAGTTTCATGCAAAAAAAACAATTTATAATACATAATACAAGATACATTATACTTGGATTTCTGTTCCTAATGGCCTTTCTCGAGCGTACCGTCTTTGACCTGGGTCCCAACTATGAATTCCTGACTGCCGCAATCGTTCTTTCGTCTTATTTCTTGAATCGTAAAACAACGTTTTTGTTAACTTTTCTCGTGATTGCCTTCTCCGACCGCATTATCGGCAATTCAAAAATCTTCCTCTTTACATGGAGCGGCTTTTTAATTCCTTCTTTTTTTCTAAGTTCCTTAGTAAAAAAAGGTGTCAAGTATCAAGTATCAGGTATCAAGAAAAAAACACAATTACTCCCTATTCTCAAACCTCTATATACTATATACAACATACTATATACAAAGGTTCTCCCTCTTACCGTTGTTGGTATTTCTGCTAACTTTTTCTTCTTCATTTGGACCAATTTTGGGGTGTGGATGTTGGATTCCTGGGGTATGTATACAAAAGACGTGGGGGGTTTGATGCACTGTTATATTAATGGACTCCCCTTTTTGAAAAACCAGATAACATCATCCATCCTCTTTATTCCATTTGGATATTTTGCTTTTCAGGCAGTATATTTTTTCCACAAAAAATGGAGTCCAAAGACTCCATCATCTGCCTTGTTCTTTAAACCCCTTCTATACAACAAGAAACGCCTGCCCGGTGATTAAGACGCTTAGTATTTCCCGGACTAACCTAAAGCCGGCGAGGGATTCAAGCATATAATAATATCCTATAATAAAATTATTGTCAAGCCTTTCAGGCCTAAAATATAAAATCTTAATGAACCTTAAGCACCCTTCTTCAAATTCACAAACGTACCCAACGCTCCGCCCGTGGAATACGAAACAAAAACGAGCCAGTTGTTGCCAAGATTGTTCATTAACTGGAAGAGAATTAAAAAATAAAGCATGTTTTCAACAAATACAATGCCCGATGCATGAAGGTTCTTGCCCTTAGCAATGAAAGATGTGCGGGCAGTTGCCAGAAACATCTCGACAAAACCGACAGTTAGAGACAATAGTATTTGAATTACGATAGCCATAGTAATGAAATCCCCTACTCGGAGGTTCTGTTTCTTCAGACATAAAAAATTTTTGGTACATAGTCGCTTAAATTTTGCCTTAGGCGAAGAAGTTCCCTGCCCGGCTTTGGTACTGTAACCGAGGATTCATGATTAAACAACCCCCAAACCTCTTTATCAGGTTCGTCTCAGATGATATAATCCTGATTGTACTTTTAAATAATAATCCTCGATAGCTCAACGGTAGAGCGGCTCCCTGTGTAGTACAACGCAGCCTTACACAGTAATGTGTATTGAAAATCGGGCTAATTCGGGGAAACCCCGCACTAAATACGGGGCAATCCCGAGCTAAATTTCTTTTGCGCGCAGAAGGACTTGTCCTGAGCGAAGCCGAAGGATAAATGTGTAGAGACTATATACCCGATCCCCTTCCGAATGGTTGGGGAATGAGATAGTCCAGACCTTCCATGTACCATTTGTTACATGGCTGCGAACCAAGCGGTTTGTTGTTGGCAACAAAAGGATTTCTGTAAGGAGAAGGTTCTAGGTTCGAATCCTAGTCGAGGAGCAGAATAGGACGATATTGCTCCAAATAGGCAAATTGTTCCGTATCTCTGAACTTTTCTACAGGTTCTAAAATATCAGTGTCCAAAACCTTGCTTTTGGCAATTTTAGAACAATTTGTCCGTTTCACCGCCTGATACAAGATCTTCATTGCCGGAGTGTATTCGTAGGAAATCTTCTCTTTCAAAATCGTTATGCGTTGGAAAATATCCTTGATAAGTTTCATCTGATCCTCTGCAAATTGGGTGACGAAAATTCCTACTGCCAACTTCATCCAGATAAGAAAAGAGACCGACAAAATAGTGTTTTTTCGTATGGTAGAATATTTTAGTGAAATCAGAAAAACGGAAGTATAATTTTCGCGAACCGACGCAATTAGCAACCATTACTTTACTGGTTAAAAATAAACAAATATTACTGGCAATGAAAAAAGGGGTTTTGGAGTTGGAAAATGGAATGGAGTTGGCGGTAAACAAAATCCCGACGAGGCTATTAAGGTAACGGCAATTAGAGAATCAAAAGAAGAGATTGGTGTAACACCTACCGTTTTGAAGAAAGTGGCTATTTTGAATTTTTATTTTCCCTTTATGCCAATAGATAAAAGTTGGGGCCAGCAAGTGCATGTTTTTATCTAAACAAAATGGCAGGGTAAACCCGTTGAAACTGAAGAAATGAAACCTCAATGGTTTAAATTTAAAGATATTCCGTATGAGAAAATGTGGCCAGATGATGAAATTTGGCTTCCAAAAGTACTTAATGGAAAATTACTAACCGGAAGTTTCATCTTTGATGAAAATGAAAACATTTCGGAATATCAAATAGAAGAAGTTAAAAATTTATAACGTGTCTTATTTCCCCGTCAATATTTTTTCAAACTTGCCTAATAGAGTAAAATGTAAATGTATGGAAAAGAAAGCAGAGAAAAGTGGTGTTTACAAAACGGTTTATAAATTGTTAATTCCTGCAACAGGAATAACGACAGTTCTTCTTCTCGTCCCCTCTTGCGACAAACTGTTTCCCGTTTTTGGGAAAGGGGAATTTGCGTATACCGAATCGATTGGAATTATTTTTGGGTTCTTGACGGTTTTATTGGTTGTTTTATACTCCGCAGTCAAGTTTTTTTCTAATAATAAATACTTCAAAAATCTTTTTGAAAAGAAAGTCCCTTCAAAATACAGGCGAACCACATCTGTTATTGCTCATATATTTATCCCGGGTATTATTTCCCTGCTTACAATTTTTGTCATCACACTTGTATGGATAAGGTTTGATGTAAAAACACAGTGTCAAAAAGCTAGGGCTGAATATGGCGGAAGTTGTGTTGAATCGCTTATTTCCGTGCTGGAAAACAAAAACGAAAGTTTTCGCGACAAAAATTCTGCCGTTTGGGCATTGGGGCAACTCGCCGACCCAAAAGCGCTGCCGGCGCTTCAGCGGTACTACAACGGAAACATTCCCGAAAGGGAGTCGCTTTACCAAACCTTAAGCCAATACGAACTTCAAAAAGCCATAAAATGGTGCGCTCAAGGCAATATTACGAGTTGGATGTATGGAGGATTGTGACAAATATTTCAATTTATGGATGTAAAAACTAAAGCAAAAACAGCTTATAATTCTGCAGCAGATAGTTGGCATAAAAGCCGGATAACAACACTGGAAAATTTTGAGGACGTGAGACTTCTAAAACAGAATAGGCCTCATTTATTTATTGAGAAGCCGGCAATGCAAAAAATTATACCCGATCTAAAAGGTAAAAGTGTTCTATGTCTTGGTTGCGGTTCAGGAGAAGAGGTTGAATTTCTACTTACAAAAAATCCAGATAAGATAACGGGTGTCGACATCTCTGAAAAATTAATCGAAATAGCTAAGAATACCTATCCTAGTGTTGAATTTAAGCAAATGGATGCAGAGAACCTGTTATTTGAAAAAAATAGTTTCGATTTTGTTTACTGCAGTCTGATGATGGATTATTTTGAAAATTGGGAGAAAGTTTTAAAAGAAGTTTACAAAGTGTTAAATGATAAAGGAATTTTTCTATTTTCCAATTTACATCCGGTTAAATGGGGTGCAAAAAAGATAAACGATGCTGACGGTAAATCTATTGGCGCACTGATGGGTTTTCAAAACAATCCCGATACTGGGAAACTTGAAATTTACGGTAATTATTTGGACACAACAGAGCATGAGGAGATATGGATGAATAAGTTAATTATTTCTTTTTACACTAAGCCGATAAGCATTATGTACAAAGAGCTAATAAAGGCTGGTTTTATTGTCAAGGATATGGTTGAACCTAAAGCAATAAAGGAAACAAAAAAATACGATGAAGCTTACTGGAAAATAAATCAGTTCATTCCAAATTTTATTATTTTTGAATGTCTGAAAAAATAATACAATTTATATAACATACCAATATTTTAACACACACCAATTTGTAATGGACGGTATGAAGATTGTGAGTTACTCCTGCGGAATGTTCTGCATCAAATTCTCCACGTTGAGGTTTTCCATCTGATCTTGAAGTTTTTCAAGTTCGGCATTTACGTCGGTAAAAACGATATCGGAGGGAATTTCAAATTCGCTGTCAGTGATTACCGCCGGAGCACATTTATAGTCAAGCACATCGTCCATTTGAACGTCAACCGACGTATCGGTCGTTTCCGGCTCGTCAACTTCCGACTCCTCAATTTTTATCTTATTTCCTGTTTTTGCGCTCTCTTCCCAAGTATAAATATAAACGCCGTCGCTTACGGTATAAACGCTTCTTTTGCCCGAAACCGGCGACTCGACTACCATAAACTGCTTGTATTTCCGTCCCTTAATCCACGTTTCGGAAGTTGACGCCATGTCCTCATTTGAATACTCAAGCGTACACTTTTGGGGAATACCTTTGGCAATAAGATCTTTAATAGAAACTTTTGTGTCACCCGTTTCTGCCGTCGTCTCTTCCTGAACCGCCTGTGAAATTTCGCCCTCATCCGGGGTTTTATTTTTTGACAAAATCAAAGCCCCGGCGACCACACCGGTCAGAATAATTGTTACACCAATCGCAACAGCCTTTTTATTCATTGCAAATGCAATCTATCACAAGGTTCAACTTTATACAATACCTTTCCCAATACCACTAAGACACAACTACGTAATATAAAATAATTGTTTATGTTTTTGTAACCGGTATCCGTTATTAACATCCCATTAAAACCTTATACAACTTCACCATGTGGGTATCTGCAAAACGTAAAAGAGTATTTCAAAAAGCCAAACAGCCTCATTCGTGTCATAATATCCCTCTTGAATAAGACTACATTAAAAAATCGAGGGTTAAGCGACCTTTGACCTTCTGATTGAGAAGATCAATACCAATATCGGTGAGGTCGAAATAATTTCCCTCCCCTGTTGCATCCATTTGTCCGGAAAATACGATTTTCTGGCAGCGTTACTAAAAAAAGACATCTTTGGAGCTCAGATTCAGTTTGAAGGGAATGCTTAATATTATTTGTGTGTAGTCAAACGATAGTCTACAATTTCCGCACCATTCGGTATGGTTCGAAAATTGTCATTGCTTTTCCCTAAAAAACAAGTTATATAAGGTTTATGAGTGGAGCCAAAAACGAATATCGGTGTGCAAACTGTGATATTCCCAATTGTGCCCACAAAAGACCTTCATATGACGTAAGGGAATACTACCCCGCTCCAAACGGAAAAAACTGCCGCGGTGAACCTGTCCAGGTGGATAATTGTACAATAACACCAAGACAAATATTTGTGTGTAATGGGAGAGTCTTTTGCTGCGGAAGTTTTAAGCCGATGGATGCAGCTTAGTGTCACGATATTCATCCATTAACGGGATTTTCTTTTTTAGGGTTACATATCCAGTTTTTTTTAACTTTACCGAAGTCTTACTTATTTTTTATAAAACCTTCACCAAAGTTTATTAGTCTTACATTCATAAGGATTGTCAAAAACCCAATTATAAAGATGGTATGTTAAACGACAAAAAAATATTAATCAGTGGCGGTACAACAGGTATAGGAAGAGCAACTGCCATACTTCTGGCCTCCCATGGAGCAAAGGTGCTTGTATTCGGAAGGCACGAGAATGAACTCAACGATGCAATGATGGACATCAACCGGGTGGCCAAAAATAGAGCACTAGGCCTAACCGCCGATTCAGCAACAAAGGATGGATTGGATAAAGTTTTCTCTGAGGTCGATAATAATTTGGGGGGAATTGATGTTTTTGTCAATAACGCTGCCCTGGGAGGAGGAAATCTCTTTAAAGAAGATTATTCCATGTGGAAATATATGGTGGAAACAAACATATTAGGGTATTTGTCATTCGCAAGATATGCAGCGGACAGGATGGAAAAGAAAAACGAGGGCCACATTGTCAATATAGGTTCGCTCAGTGCCGACGGCAGGGAAGCAGAAAGTGAAGTTTATGTTGCCACAAAAGCTGCCGTGCAGGCATTTTCCGAAAGTTTACGAAAAGCCGTTAATCCCAAAGGAATCAAGGTTTCTCTGATCGAACCGGGTGCGGTTGGAACGGACATGCAACCGCAAACCCCTGGAGAGCAGAGAAATCTTATATCAAAATACAAAATGCTGATGGCGGAAGACATTGCTCAAGCTGTTCTTTATTGTCTCATACAGCCAAAAAGAACCGACATTATAGTTCTGCAAATAAGACCGCACCTTCAGGCTATTTGAATATTCACAAATTTATTACACTTTTTATTAATCCGATGTTTTCTTGAACAAATCTCTCAGTCAAGCCTTTCTAATATCTTTTTCATCTGATCAATCTCGTCTTGTTGAGAACGCATTATTCTGTCGCACAACTGAACAAGCTCGGAATCTCTTATCTTTGACCGTTCGCACATCAGGATAGCCCCTGCATGATGTGGTATCATCGAACGGATCAGCTCTTTATCGTAAACAAAAGCCTGCTGGCGGATGTAAAAGAAACTTAAAAATAGTAGGCCTGTTCCTGTCAGAATTACCGCTTTTTGCATTCTTTGGTTTTGGTGCATGGAACCCATTAGAGCCGTTTCAATCAAGAGCATAGGAGCAGTCATTAAAGCAGCCATATAGGCATTGTTTATGTTTGGCAAAATATTATCAAAGGTGTCTACCATAGCATACATTAGAAGATACATGGCAAAAAAATGAAGCAGTACCATTAGTGAAAGACGTCTGATATTCATATGTATAAAGTCATTGGGTACGAATTTTGAAATCTTTATGTCAGTTCAGGAAAATCCAAGACCGAAATGCTGTTTGGTGTTTATAAAAGAAAAGATGTGTACGATTCACCCCAGCGGGCCGAATCCGATCTTTTTTTGTCTGCATCCTTAAATGCTTTATCGTCGAAAAGCTGTGACTTTCCGTTTTTACCGGAACCGGAATCAAGAATGCAATTATCCTGAAAACTGCTGTTAAAAGAGTCTTTCAATGTTTCATACTTTTTAATAATTATTTTTCTTTTCTGCCTTCCCAAAACCCCTTTTCTTTCCAGTTCTTTGAGTTTAATACTTGTAGTTTCCCGAGTTAAGCCGGACAAACTTGCAATGTCCTGGTGTGTCAAAGGAATATCTATTAATATGGAGCCGTTTTTCTGAACCACTCCCCACGATGAAGCAACGCGGTAAATGGTAAAACAAATTTTCTGCTGCGCGTCCGACATTATCAATTTCTCGGTTGTTGTTAGCCATTCTCTGAATCCCAAAAGCATTTTTTCAGTAACGGCAAATGTCAAAAGGGGTTCTTTTTTAAGGAATTCGGCAAAATCCTCTCTGGGTGCACGTAAAAGCGTTGCATCGGTCATCAAGTCCACAAAATAATTATTCTGAAGATCGCTCAAAACCCAGGAAAAAGGAAAAAACGATCCCGGTGACAATATGGAAATTATAAGTTCTTTTCCGTCTTCGGAGACGAAATATATTTTGGCAAACCCCTCCTTGAGGTAGAAAACTCCCGAAGGCACCTCATCAGCCCGTAAGATGGTTTCCCCTTTTTTCTTAAAAATCTCGGAGTAATTTTCAAAAAACCGTTCGAGTCTGTGTCGTAATTTCATTAAAGTCATAAGGCTTTTTTATATTTCGGCCGACTCCGCAGGACGGCTGTTATACTAATACTCAACCCGATGTGTAAGTTATAAAGACAAAGTAGTGTAATAAAAATGTAAATATTTTTACCCGATAACCATACTGGTCAAACAATATCCGAACATCGTGGTAAAATACGGTATAAATAAATGATAAAGTTCAACAATTATTTCAAAATATCTTCCAAGGGTTATGAAAATACTTGTAATTGACGATGATACCGCCATACTGGAGGCAATCGGACTCATGGCGGAACAGTTCGGATATGTCCCCTTGCTGCATTCAAATATTGATAATATCTTCAGCAAAATCAAAAAGAGTTCTCCTAATATAATTTTTGTAGACATCATGCTTAACGGCAGAGACGGAACAAAAATTATAAAAAAACTTAAAAGTGAAGGGTCGACAAAAAATATTTCTACAATTATTCTCTCGGCCAGCAATAAAATTAAAAAACTTGTGCTTGAAAGCGGTGCAGACGGTTTCCTTGCAAAACCGTTTGATATCGAAGACTTCAGGGCAATCGTAGAAAAATTCGCAAAATAATATCGTTCCCATAACCTGGAGGCGTGGTGTTGGGGATACAGCATTATGTTTACCAAAAGAAAAATTTTAATTATAGACGACGATAAAGACGTTCAGTTTTCATTAAGAACTTTTCTTCTGGAAAACAACTTTGTGATTGAACACGCGTATACGGGCGCAGACGGATTAAAAAAAGCCCGTCTTTCGGTACCGGATCTTATTATTCTGGATTTAGGATTACCGGACATTGCAGGTGAATCTTTGTGTGCCGGCATAAAAAAAGAATGTCCCAATATTAAGATCATAATTTTGACCGCAAAAAACACCTCACAAGACGCCGTTATGGGTCTCAATTTAGGGGCTGATGACTATATTCCAAAACCATTTGATCTTGCAGAGTTGCTGGCACGAATTAATGCACGCCTACATACGAATCCGGCAGATAGAATATTAAAAATCGCCGATCTTAGCTTAAATCCCAAAACCTATGAGGTCCAAAGGGGTGGAAAAAACATTGTTCTAACACCCACGGAATATAAACTCCTTGAGTACCTGATGCAAAACCGTAAACAGGTCCTAAATCGTGACATGATACTCGACCGCGTGTGGTCATATGACAGAAATGTCGAAACCCGTGTTGTTGATGTATACGTAGGTTATCTGAGAAAGAAAATTGACAAAGAATCGAAAATAAAACTTATCCATAATATTCGCGGGTTTGGATATACCCTTAAACAGGAATAGCTTTAATAATTCGTACTCTTCACACGGTGTCCGGATATGGACATTTTAAAATAGTGAGAAAACTCACAGAAAATAAAATAATAAAGGCTAAAATGGACCTACTATGCATGAAAACGACATTCACACCGTCCGCGAGAAGAAGGTAATTTTTAAATCCTACCAGATCGTATGGTATTTCCTTGGGGTGTTTGAAACGCTTTTGTTCTTCCGGTTTATCTTCCGCTTGCTGGGAGCCAATACAACAAGCGCTTTCACTCAGCTGGTTTATGCTTTGTCATATCCCCTTGTATATCCTTTTCAGGGAATTTTTCCCCAAAGATCGGCAGGCACAGGATCAACACTTGAGTGGTCTTCGCTGGTCGCAATGTTTGTTTATCTCGTAGGTGCCTGGGGTTTAGCACATCTTTTACAAATAATTAAGCCCACAAATATAAGAGAGGTTGAACGTAAACTAGATGCTTCATGAATATGGCAAAGTACGGAAAATTAGCCCAAAAAAAAGTAAGTAAAGCGGTAAGAGAATATAAAAAAGGCATACTTAAAAGCGGACGTTCAGGAAAACGCGTACGTAACCGCGAACAGGCAATCGCAATAGGTCTTTCAGAGGCTCGGAAAGCAGGGGCCAAAATGCCTCCGCGCCCGCAATAATCTGGACGTGCATCCGGGAATATCAGACAGAAACACCGTATAAAATAATTCGATTGTTTTCACCGATGTCCGGGTTTGTTACAATGCCATCATGAATGTTGCGGGTTTTTTAGCCAGGTTCTGGGGAAGTCTGTTCATGATTCTCGGCACAGCTTCAGTCGTAAGCGGTTTTCTGGAACGTGTTATAGGGTATACAAAAAACAAAGCAATCACTGTTTCAACCGGCTATATAACCTTTCTCTTAGGACTTATAACGGTAACTCTCCATAACCATTGGACAACAGACAGAAATCTTGCGATTACACTCCTGGGATGGATTACTTTATTCAAAGGTATCGAAAAAGTGGTATTTCCCAACCGCATCAGTAAAATTGCCGCCAAATTTAAACCGGCACAAAAAGTATGGGGGTTTGTAATATTTGTTATTGGAGTATTTTATTACTGGATTGGACTGAACTAACAGCTCCGGTTGACAACAAACTTTCTTTTTAATATTTTAAATCCATTCACATAAGTACGCATAAAGACAATGTGATTGAAATCACATACACGTTCGGCAACGGCTGCTACACTTTCGGGTAGTTATCAATAAAAAAAGGAGGTGATAAACATGGCTGATACAAAAACAATTATCGAACATTTGCGCCAGCATCAGGAATATCCTGCCACAAGAGAACAACTTATTAAAAGTTTCGAAAGTATGGCGGATTTTTCTGATGATGATAAAGCTTGGTTTGCCGACAGTCTTCCTGACGGTACATATGAGGATGCCGACAGGGTCATCGATGTATTGGAATTGGAAACTGACGGTATGGGAGATATGAAATAATTCGGTTTAAGCCAGGATTGGTCTTAATTTTCGGTCGCTCTATGCGCTTTTCATACGGTAAAGGAAAATATTTGATTTTTGTGGCAGCTGCTATGTCGGCTCTGGTTCTTGTGGGGCCGGCGCGTTATTTGAGTAAGACCGGCGCAGAGAAAAGCGGAGAGTATACGCCCTCCGACGGTTCGCAAAAATTACCCATTCCTGCAGGTAAAAATGTGCCCTCGCCCGCGCCTATTCCGGAGGCAAAACAACTCAATCTTCCCACCCATAACTATCAGTCGTTCAATAATTGCGGTCCGGCAACTTTATCGATGGTACTGTCGTATTTCGAAAAAAACGTCTCTCAAAAGGAGTTAGGAAATCTACTGAGGCCGTACCAGAATATGGAAGGCAATAACGACGACAAATCGGTCACTCTCAAAGAAATGGCACAGACCGCCGAGGATTTTGGGCTGTATACATACCATCGTCCGGCCGGCAATATTGAACTTCTCGAAAAGGCTGTGGCCGGAAACATTCCTGTAATTACACGGACACTGACCGCGGGAAATGAAGATATCGGCCATTTCCGAGTCGTAACGGGATACGACAAGAGGAAACGGGAGATATTTCAAGATGACTCGCTTGAGGGGAAAAACGTCTCCTTCACATATGATGAATATTCCCGTTTGTGGGAAGTTTTCAATTATGAGTACCTGTTGGTTTTCAAAAAAGAAGATCTCCCTGCGGTCGATAAAATTTTAGGTGAATACAAGGATAAAACCTACGCATGGCAAAAAGCACTTGATATTGCTTCGGACGATATTGCCGAAAATCCCGACAATGTGGCAGCCTTGTTCAATAAATCGATCGCCGAATATAATCTTGGTAAATATAGGGAATCGGTAGAATCCTATGAAGCAGTAAAGGAACGTCTTCCCTTCCGCACCCTTTGGTACCAGATTGAGCCTTTACTGGCTTACCAGAAACTTCAAAAATATGACATCTTGCTCAAAATAATCGATGATATTTTACAAAACGGGAACATGGCCTATTCGGAACTTTACCAAATCCGTGGGGAAATATTCTTGTCGCAAAACGATCCTCTATCGGCTAAACGCGAGTTCGAACTCGCACTCCTCTATAACAAGAACTTTCTGCCCGCCCAACAGTCTATTAGTAAACTTAGTATCTGAAAAAGTTAAAGGCAGGTCAGTCTTTGTGTTTCCTGAATTGAAACCCTCATTAATTGACAGAAGGCAATCTTCGTCCTAACATTGAAACTGCAGTAAAGGGGGTGAAAATAGGATGAAAAGAATTATAACCATTCTGTTACCGATCGTGGGATTAATATTCTTTCCGGTTTTTATATCTGCCCAGGGAACACAAAACAGGGTTCAGAATCCCACAACGCACATAAGCACTACACCCAGTGCAACTTCGCAGGGAAACCTGATCCAAAACCAAAACCAAACGGCAACTCAGAATATGGGTGAAGAAAACCAGCTCATGGTTGCTACTCAGCAAATGCAGATGTTGATGGACATGCAGGGGCTGGATGAAGGTTTGGGCGAACAAATAAGAACTATCGCTCGGGAGCAGGTAACATCCCAAACACAAACCCAACAGCAGTTAAACAAACTTGACGACCGTTCGGCATTTATGAAAAAGCTGTTCGGCGCGGATCAGAACGTGGTCGAGGCTTTAAAAGGACAGGTTGAGGAAAACAAACTGAGGATTCAAAAGCTGGAAAAACTGCAGATACAAATCCAAAACGAAGAAGAGTTAACTCAACTGCAGAACGCAGTAGCAGCGCTTGTTTCTCAAAATACGGCTTTAGAAAACCGAATTACTGCCGAAGAAAATACGGGTAGTCTATTGGGCTGGCTTGTAAGGTTTTTTAACAAGTAGGTGTCAGGCGATTAATTGTACCCGGTTTTTAAATCATTACAGCAACTTTTAAAGTGCGGGTTCGTTTTTCTGGATATTCAGGTGGTAAAGAAATATAATACCTCTCATGCAGACGTGGGAAAAAATTAAACATGATCCTTCCCTTTTGGAAAAATATCTGATCCGGGAAAAAGTTGTTGACATTATCCGTTCTTTCTTCAAAAAACACAGCTTCCGCGAAGTTCAAACCCCTATTATGGTACCAACCCCGTCATGTGAACCCAACCTTGAAGTGTTTAAGACTAAACTTGTCACTTTCAAGGGGGTTACCCGCGATGCATATCTGATTATGAGTCCAGAGTACTCGATTAAAAAACTCCTGTCGTCGGGAATCGGAAACTGCTTTGAAATTACAAAGTGTTTCAGAAATAACGAAGAAGTTTCTTCGTATCACAATCCTGAATTTTGTATGCTTGAGTGGTACCGTACCAACGCTGATTATATGGATGTTGCAGACGATTTTGAAAGACTGTTTATAAAAATAATAAAAACAATAACCCCAAAGGTTGATTTGTCAAAGTGGAAATATCAAAATGTGGCTTACGACATTACAACTCCATGGCCAAAAATATCGGTTGAAGAAGCATTTGAAAAATATGCGGAAATTAATGCCGACGTACTTCTTTCGGAAAAAGAAATGTTAAACTGCGCGAAATCAAAAGGTTATAATATTTCTACAAAAACCACGTGGGAGGAGGCTTTTAATCAGATACTTTTTAATGAAATTGAACCCTGCCTTCGTAAGCTTAACCGACCTTATTTTTTGTATGACTACCCACTCTCACAGGCGTGGCTGGCAAGAAAAAAAGCCCGTGATCCGCGGTTTGCCGAACGCTTTGAGGTTTTTCTGGCAGGAGTTGAGTTGGGTAATTGCTTCTCGGAACTTCTGGATGCAAAAGAACAGGAAGACCGTCTTACCGAGTCCCATAAAGAAAGGGGCTTGACAGGCAAATCTGTTTACCCGATAGACAAACAACTGCTGCGGGCACTGGAATTGGGACTTCCGGAAGTGGCGGGTATTGCCGTTGGTGTTGACCGCATCATCATGCTTGCGGGTGATTTTAAAAGCGTTTCGGAAACAATGTTTTTCCCCGCAAAGGAACAATTTGATTTAACCGAGAATTAGGACTAAAATAACAGTATCGCTTCAAGTTGAAGCGATTATTTATGAAATAAGGTAAAAAGCAAGGGAATGAAGAAGTGAAATATTCTTATACTCCTCCACTCTCCCGCTCTTATACTCTATTAAAACCATGTCTACCATTAACGCCGGCAATATCACAAAAGGAAGCTTTATTATTTACAAAGACAACCCCTGTTATGTCACAAAGACCGACTTTATGTCCCCCGGCAAAGGCTCTCCCATCATGAGGGTAAAGATGAAAAATGCAGCTTCAGGGGCAGCTTGTGAATTTACTTACAAATCCAACGAACAGGTAGAAGTTGCGGATGTCACCAAAAAAGACATGAATTTTCTTTATTCTGACGGGGCGGAAGTTGTATTTATGGATCCCAGAACATACGATCAGGCGTCCATTCCTTTATCCCTTGTTGAAAACAAGATCGGTTTTCTCATACCAAATCAAAAATGTATCGTACTTTGGCATAATGATAAAGCAATCGGCGTCGAGATTCCTCCGAATGTTGTTTTAACCGTAACCGAAGCTTTCGAAGCAATTGCCGGTAACCGCGTCAATGCGCCGAAAAAACCCGTTAAACTCGAAACTGGAATCGAGATCCAGGCACCGATTTTCATTAAAACAGGGGACAAAGTTTCGGTGGACACGGCAACGGGAGCTTATTTGGCGAGGATAAATCAATAATTTCCAATAAATACAAATGTGCACCAATGAACACCAATTGCCAATTGGGAATTTGTATATATTGGTACATATTTGAAATTGGTATTTATTTTCCCCCTACTGCCTGTTTACTGTTTTCTGTTTATTGTTTATAATTGTTTTGTTATTCTCAAGTACCTTTAAGTTACGGCTTCGTGTTTGTTACCCTCAAACGATAATTTGGGTGTAATTTCACGCAATGCTTTAAGCAAAAGGAAAAAAGATGCGAAAGGCGGTGAAAAATTAATGGCAACCAAATTATTTGTAGGGGGGCTTGCTTGGGCTACCACCAACGATTCTTTGAAAAACTTCTTCTCAACAGCCGGCACGGTTGTATCGGCAACGGTTATAGTTGACAAATTTACCGGAAAATCGAAAGGTTTCGGTTTTGTTGAAATGAGTTCGGAAGAGGAAGCGGAAAATGCAAAAAAACTAAACGGTCAGGCTCTTGATGGCAGAACCATATCCGTCAGCGATGCCAGGCCACAGCAACCGAGAGAGGATCGGCCGACACAATAAAGTGTTGAGTGTTTTCAATTCGATAAATTATTGTTAATGCGGGTTTTGTTGTAGGTGTTTCTGTTACGCGATTATTCCACCAACAGTGTGAGGGCGGGTTGTGTTGGTTGATACAAAAAGATGTTGATAATCTAACGCTGCGACTGATGTTGGAATGTTCCTTTCGTTTTTTTTCGATGCAGTAAATTTTTCCTTTTCGCCATGGGAAACAAAATTAAAGCGCGTTTGGATAAAATTCCCAACAGTGTCCGCCTGGTGTTGTTGTTTTTTGTTGCTACGAGAATAATTCTGACTTTGACGGGTATAGCATCACGCAATGTTTTTAACGACTTATATCGGAAATGGTATGAATGGAATTATGATAAAAATCAGTGGTTGGATGTGTGGTCTGTCTGGGATTCGGGGTGGTATCTGGATATTGCCGAAAACGGGTATTCGACAAACCTTTCTTCTGATCTTCCAAAAAAAACCTGTTGTGGGCAATCTAATATTGCATTTTTTCCCTTGTATCCAGGTCTGATAAAAGTATTAGGAAATATAATCAACAACAAACACACGGCAGGAATAATAATATCCAACATTTCTTTTATTATTGCTTCTCTTTATTTCTACAAAATGGTATTTAACGAGTACGGAGAACCTCTTGCTAAAAAGAGCTTGCTCTTTTTGTATCTTTTTCCTACATCATATTTTTTCTCGGCTCTTTTAACGGAAGGACTGTTTTTTCTTACTGTTATAGCGTCTTTTTACTATTCAAGAAAACACGATTGGCTGAAGGCAGCTTTTTTCGGAGCAGCAGCTGCTCTAACAAGATCTGTCGGCATTTTAATGCTAGTACCATTTGCTGTGGAATACTTTGCCAATAAACAAAAGGGCATAAACAAAACGGGGTTGCCTTTCATACTTTTATTAATTCCCGCTGCAGCAATTGCGTTTATGCTTTATCAATATTTAATCACAGGAAATTTTCTTGCGACCTTTATTACTGAAAAAAACAGTTGGGGACATGGATTGGTAAACCCTTTCTCATACTTGATAACTATATTATTTTCAAAAAGTCAAACACTTATATATTTTTTTATGCTTTGGTTATTTGAAATATCATTAATAATATTTAATATTAAAAAACTGGGACCGGTCTTCTCGATATATTCTCTGACGTATCTGGTTTTTCCTTTATTTTCGGGGGGAGAAACTATTTACGCTCTTCCGAGGTTCGCCTCTATTGTATTCCCCATATACATCTCTCTTGCGTTTATAGCAAATAGTAGACGTTCTGTATCGATATATGCACTTATATTGTTTTCTCTTCAGCTCTTTTCAATGTTTTTGTGGAGCCTTGGTGTTTTTGGATATTGATACACATTTTTCGAGTTTGATAAAGTTCCCTCGACTATACTTGTGGCACAACGAGGCATAACTTTTTTTAATCTTGTCCGCCGTAAAATCCGGAAACAAAAAGTATGATACAAACATTAACAATACTACTGACGTAAACCAGGCTGCATCAAAAATTGCAGATATCAAAGGAGTAATAATAAGGACGGTAGAAAATATCAGACCCGGTATATGAAAATAGTTGTTTCTGATCAGTAAGTAAATCGGCAACAGAAGAAGGACTAAATCATGATCAAGAGCGTGTAAAGAAAATAGTATGGTAACCAATACCCCCTGAGTATAAAGCAGATCAAAGTTTCTATGTTTTACAAAAGTAATTAGTGATGCATAAACAAAAAGGGAATAAAAAATGGCATTGATCAACGTTAGCTTTATCAGATCGAAATTGGGAAACACTCTTTTTAACAACCCATATGCTGTGTTAAATTTCCAAGGTCTGCTCCCATAAGAAGGCGATTCGGTTGCAAGAATAAAATCACGATATTCCATAAATGGCCTTATATTTTTTGTAATGAGAATATTCAAACCGAAAAACAAAAGTGTACCGAAAATCAAACCAGCCAGATACTTTTTTTTATTCTTGGACAAGAAAAGAGCAAAAGGTAAAAAAAGCACAAATTGAGGCTTGAAAAGAAGGCACGATGAAAGGAGTCCTGTAAAAAATGGCATATCGTTTTTACTGAAAATAAAAATAAATAAAAAAATTAAAAGCATTAAAGGTGTATATTGTCCGATGATCAAGCTGGAAACAGTAGGATAAAAAGAAAACATTAACAAAAGCAAATGTTTATCTTTTTTCAAGCCTGATACAGATTTCAGAGTAAAAAATTGAAATATTAAAAGAAGAAAAACATTAACAGCAAATACTGTTAGGTATGATTGCAGAAGCGACATTCGAAGAAATGGCGTGTAAAAGAGCGCGGTAATCGGAAAATTTCTAAAAGGAAGCAGGCCTTTTTTTTCAGGATAGACTATAAAATTTTGAGTTTCGCTTTGAACATCAATCTTATAAAGAAGTTTCGCTCTCCCTTCATTAATAATTTTGGATCCTGTCAGAAAACTTACCAGGTCTGTTTTTGTAAGAAACTTTGGATAAGAAAAGTAGTATGCGCAAATCCTCAAGGAAAGAACCACAGAGAGAGAGATTGCCAAATACAGCAATAATTTTCTGCTCATCATTAACATTTATTAGTGCCTTTCTTAGTGAATATTTTATCAAATCCCGTATATGGCAATATCGCGGTTTGGCAAAGACAGATTGTTTTTGTATTTAAGGTAATCTGTAAATCCAGCTCATCCTGCAAATTAGCCCGACCCAACGAAGGAGGGTTTTTCATTCAAGGTAATCCTGCCACGTCAAACGTGGCTGCGATTATTCCAAATAATCCTGCAACTTTTTCCTTCGGGACGGATGTTTTAATTTACGCAAGGCTTTTGCTTCTATCTGTCTGATTCTTTCTCTTGTAACACCGAAGACCTTGCCGACTTCTTCAAGAGTCATTGACTTTGTCCCTTCGAGTCCGAAGCGAAGACGGAGAACTTTTGCCTCTCTTTCCGAAAGCGTTTTCAAAACCTCTTCAAGATGGTCTTTCAGAAGCTGTTTTGAAGCTGCATCAACGGGAGAAAGCTGTGACTCGTCCGGGATAAAGTCACCAAGAAAACTTTCTTTATCCTCGCCCACCGGGGCTTCCAAGGATGTCACTTCCTGAGCTATCTTAAAAATTTCCCGTACCTTATCGGCTTCAATGCCGACCTCATCGCCGATTTCTTCGGGAGAAGGTTCCCGTCCGAGAGTCTGCATGAGACGTCTGGACGTTCTGTACAATTTATTAATGGTTTCAACCATATGAACGGGGATTCTGATTGTCCTTGCCTGATCGGCAATAGCGCGTGTAATAGCCTGTCTTATCCACCAGGTTGCATACGTAGAGAACTTAAAACCTTTTCTCCAGTTATACTTTTCAACTGCACGTATCAACCCCTGGTTGCCCTCCTGAATAAGATCCAAAAGCGACAATCCCCTGCCGATATATTTTTTTGCGATGGAAACAACCAAACGAAGATTTGATTCGGTAAGTTTGTCTTTTGAAGATTTTTCTCCTTTCTCGTATCTTTTTGCCAATTCAACCTCATCTTCTGCCGTAAGAAGAGTTACTTTGCCGATTTCGCGAAGATATTGTCTCACAGGATCGGTCGACTCGGCCCCCGTCAATTTCGTAAGAATCTCAATTTCTCTTTCCAGCTTCTCTTTTGCCTTCTCTTCACTTTCCGTTTCTTCGGCTTCAACAGATTCAAACACGTCAATTCCCTCCGAAAGGAGTGCGTCATAAAGATTGTCGAGTTCGGCAATCCTGTCTTCCGCGTCAAAAAAGACTTCCAATATCTCATCCTGGGTCAGAAATCCCTGATCACGGGCGTGTTTGATAAGTTCTGTTACATCTTTTCTAACCATAAACAATCTTGGGGAATATCAAAGCCTTTCTGTATTATATACAAAATACTATGTAATTCAATCAGAACGAAAACAACAAACAAAAAACGGGAAAACGATATGTCGGTAAATCGGTAGTTCAGTAATTCAGATTGCCAGCAAACCAGATAGCCGGTAAAACGGTATTTCTGACACTCCAACAACCTGTTTGTCCAATTTTTCTGTCAGGCCGCAACACCATCTTTCTGACGCACCATTAACCCGCCTTGCTGAATTTCAAATTAACCAAGTAACTCTTAACCATTTCCCATCCTCATTCTCACTCCAATCAATTCATTGAGTTTTTTTTGCAGCATTCCGGTATCTTTCTTGTTCCCCTTCATTTCGCTTTCTTTTATTTCATGTATCAATGCTTTTTGCGACTGAACGACATCTTCAGTTTCAAGAAGGGCTTTCAACTCCCTTATTTCCTTTTCAATAACCGTTTTCTGCATTTCACCATATGTCTCAAGATATTTCAAATATATCTCACTGAATTTGTCCTTCAATTCGGCTGCAAGGGAATCGGAAAAGGACTTAACGTTAAATCTCTTCCTTGGAAAAGAAACCGCCGTCTTCACAATCTTTTGTGCAAAGGGTGTTTTGAAATAATGTCTATATTTGGAAACAGACGCAAACTCATTTTCTATAAGAAGTATTAAAAGCATGTTTTCGGCAATTTCCCGCCTCCCCACATCTTCTTTGGTTATTGTTGTGTTCACGGCACTGATTTCGGATATTTTCGCTTTTTCCACCTCAGAGTACACTGATTCATAGGGTACTTTTAATTTTTTTGAAAGGATTTCTGTGTAATACGCTTTAACAATTTCGTCATCGATTCTTGATAAAAACGGTATTACCTCTCTTGAGACGTCTATTTTGTCTTCAATTGTTTCGTTTTTATGCTTCAAGAAAGCCGTGTCGATAATGAAATCATAAACAGAAACAGCGTTTTCAATTGATTTTTTAAATTTCGAAATATTGGCCACAGCAGCTTCGTCGGGATCTTTGAAACCTTTTAACTGCGCTACTTTTACCTTCAAACCCATTTTTTGTGCGATTTCTATTCCTCTTTTTGCAGCCTGATTTCCGGCAAAATCTGTGTCGAGAGCAAGTGTTATATTATTTGTAAAACGCGATAAGACCCTCAAGTGCTGTTCCGTCAAGGCAGAACCTTTTATGGCTACGATGTTTTTGACTCCCCTTTGATAGGGGGATATCGTATCAAGCTCGCCTTCTGTAACAATGGCAAAACCCGCTTCTTTTATTTCCTGTTTCGTAATGTTCAGGCCAAACAGTATTTCGGACTTGTGATATGCAGGAGTGTCCGGAGTGTTAATATATTTTGCAATATCAGGTTTCGCACCGGGCATGGATCTTCCGGAAAAACCTACGGCATTCCCCCTGTGGTCGTAAAGAGGAAAAATAACCCTTCCCGCAAACCTATCACAGATTCGGCCATATCTTTCATAGACAATCCCCGACAAAACTAATTCTTTGGCTGTAATCCCTTTTTTCTTCACAAAAAAATTGCCGAAAATATTCTGGTCTTCGGGTGAATATCCGATACCGAACTTTTCAATTGTCTCGGATGTCAGCCTGCGCTTGTCTTTGAGATAACTCAGGGCTTCACTTCCTGCGGGATGTTTCAATAGTAAATATTGATAATACTTTACCGCCAAAGTATTAATTTCAACTATTCTTTCTTTGTCTTTTTTCGGCGTAAATTGTCCTCCGTCGAGCGTAATGCCTGTTTTTTCCGACAGATATTTTATCGCCTCATTAAAATCCATCCCTTCATATTTTTCGAGAAAAGAAATTACATCTCCACCGGCACCGCAACCGAAACATTTAAATATCTGGAGGTCTGGTGAAATCATAAACGAAGGAGTCTTCTCTCCATGAAAGGGACAGAGAGCTTTGAAATGTTTACCCGACTTCTTTACCGGTATCCGCTCGGAGATGATTTGAACAATGTCTGCCTTTGCCTTAATGTCGTCAACCGTACCCATTAGCCTCAAGTATACCCTAACTTACAACTTTTCGCTGGAAAATCTTTTGAAGATCAAAGCGTTGTCGTCTTGATAGACAATAACCCATCCGTTTTCTTCAAGGTATTTTGCAAAAACAAACCTTTCTTTCTTTTGGCCAAGGATCCCCATACTTCTGACTTTCTCTTCAATGTCCTTAAAGAACCCGGGCCGGTCTACCACCCACAAAACATACTCTATGTTATATTTATCGGACAGGCTGTTAAAATCTGTTTCCCCTTTTAATATATTGAGATAGTCGTCATATGCCGACAGAGTCTCTCTGGGATCACGCGCTTTGGTGTTCTTCCAGCTTGGCATCCTTCCGTCGATAAAAACTTTCTTTCCGGGTAACTGCCAAATTAAGAATCCGCCCCAACCGTAATTTGAAAATATTTCACCCTCAATCTCTCTTCCTTTAAGATATAAAACCGCCTTTTTCGGATAGAATCCGGCCATCTTGTCACCCGAAGAAGACACGATAATCCCCCTCCAAAAATTGGAATACAGCTGGAAAAGAAGCGCAGCAATGGCAAATATTCGTAAGGCGCTGAAAAATATATTAAACCTTTCTTCCGCAACACGGTCTTTTCTGATCTCGTTATAAAAATTTGAGATAGAATTTATGGCCAGGGGAAGAGCATAAATAAAAAAATACGGCAGGTTTCTTCTGCTCGAAAGTCCAAAAAGCAGCAACCCGTAAAAGAGAAATTTCTGAATTTTGGGAATACTCTTTCTTCTGAAATATATCATTGTCAGAGAAAGGGCAATAAAAAAGGCCATTGATATGTCAAAAAAGGTTACGGAAGGCATCCATTCCGCGATTGACCACCGCAACCTCGAGTCAAATATTGATGAAGAAACCTCTCTCCAGCCGGATATTCCGTATGGTGTTACAAGTGTCAAAACAATGCTTATGATAAAAATGAAAGCTTCTCTTGAATGCCCTTTCTTGCTGATAAAAATTCTGAATACTACAAAGTATAGAAACTCCATTAATCCGAGTGCATATCCCCCATGAAGGTTTGCCCACAGCAAAAATAATAGGGGTAAAAAATATTTGTAGCGTACATAAAGATCTTTTCCGAACAGAATGGTGTTTAAAACCGCGAAAAGAAACCAGGAAACAATCTGCGCTCTAACGGAAAAAAACAAAAAGAGGAAAGAAACTGCCGATATTGTCAGCGGATTAATCCATTTTTCAAACATTTCGTTAAAACCTGAATTTTCAGTATTGCTTTTTTCAACACGCATGTTTGAAATACTTATCGAAAAAAATACCAAAAAGACTAAGAAAAGCGAAAGAAGACTGTTCTGAAATATGCGGTAGGTCAGGTAGGTAAGAAGACTGAACATCCACGCATGATCAACAAAAGGAAAACTGGGCATTGTATATGTGAAAGGATCACTTCTTGGAATTCCCTTGTGCGTAATTATTTCGCCGACCTTATACCTCCATCCAAAATCCGGGTCCAGAGAAAAATGTCCGCGGAGGAAATATGTGGAAAAAGTTAAGTAGAAAAGAAGAAAGAGAAAAACCTTTCTGTTAGCGGAGAAAAAACGAAAAAACAGTTTAAGAATTTCGGTCAATTTCATTAAGGTAAATTTTACAATATAATTTGGAGCATATGGTAACAAAAAAACGTTATAAATTCCTGCCATTATTGATATTTACGGTGATATCTTTATTGTTTTCTCTTCCCAATCTTTTGGGGTACTTAAAAAGTAACAGCGAAAGGCAATTTATTCAAAACGCATATTTTTGGGATCGCTGGGACGTCAACGTATATGTCTCGGTGATTAAGTATTCGCAGGATAATCCATGGAAATACGAAAATCTTTACGACCATCTCTCATACGGAACACAGACCATAATATACCCTTTTTATACTTCTTTGGGATCAATATTTCGTTTTATAGACCCTTATAAAATATACTCATTATGTGTTTTTGTTTTTTCCTTTTTGCTTCTTCTTTCGATATACTGGTTTTACACTTCAATCACGCCGAATCCAAGAACGGCACTTCTGTCCACCACACTGTCTTCTTTTGCGGGGGGGTTTGGTTTTCTGAGCGTGAGATCCTATGATATGTCCTCAACCCCTTTTGTATTAGCCAACGTCTTTCAAAGACCTCATAGTGCTTTGGCTCTTTCTTTTTATTTACTTTCGCTTATGTATTTGGCGAAGTATCTTAAAGATTTTTCCAAACACCACATTCTGCAATCAACAGCTTTGTCTTTTTTTTCGATAATAATATATCCTTATTTACTTGTCAGTTATCTTCTGATATTTACGCTTACGGCGTTTTTTTACCGTCAAAAAATGATTGAGAGGAACGGGCCGGCAGCTTTTATAAAGCTATTTTATTACATACCTTTTTTAATACTTTTAAGCGGTCTTTACTCCGCGTACCTTCTCAAAGCCAAAGGGCTTGGAGCGGTTATTAACCCCGCGCTTCCCTTTAATCATCCTCTTTTGGTTGCGTTGGGGTTGGGAATGTTTTTGGTTACAGCTTTGCTGCAGATCAGGATGTTTAAAAACGATATTTCATTTACTTTGACTTATACGTGGATTTTCGTTCATCTTTTTATCGCTTTTTTACCGCTTGGTTTTGCGCGGTACTTCTTTTTGGGAATATTTATCCCCTTTTCTTATTTGGCAGTAAAATATTATTATGACCATAAAAATAGTTTGACCGGGCATTTTGCACTGCCGTTTTTTCTTTTGTGTTCATTATCCGTTATTTCTATTCTCACATACAAAATCTTAAATATCGGTGGTGAAAGATTTTATTGGTTTGAAAACGATATTCGTGCCATAAGATTTCTTCGGGATAATCTGAAAACGGAAAGCATCGTCCTGTCCACATATCCCTTTTCCAATTTTATTCCTCCACTTACATCGTCGCGTGTATACTTCGGACACTATTATCAAACACCCGAGGCAAAAATTAAGATTGAAAATTCCACCCGGTTTTTTAGCGGGAAAATGAGCGAAGCCGAAGCATCTGCGTTTTTGGCGGAAAACAATATTGATACCGTTGTGTGGAAAGATGAAGAATATCGTTGGAACAGCTTTCCCGAACCAGATAAACCCAATTATTCCTTTTTGAAAGAGGAGTTTTCAAATGAAGGATATAGTATTTATACATGGCGGTGAGGGAGGGATTCGCCGTGCAAAATATGCAATACCTTTCTTGCGCGCTCCTCGAACCCTACCTTAACGCGAGTGCAACGAGCGGTGAGGGAGGGATTCGAACCCTCGATGGCGTTACCACCATACACGCTTTCCAAGCGAGCCGATTAAACCACTCTCGCACCTCACCATGGTCAACGGACTTCAATCTTTGAAGCACTATCCCTGCTGCGCTCTTTTTTTCATTCTTGTTTTTCTTCTTTTCCACCACTCTTTCAGCGTTTTGTTTGCGTTGGAAAGAGCTTCTTTTTCTTTTTTTGAGACCAGTCTTTTATATGCTTTAGCATATTCAAGCCAAACGCTTTCATTAAAACCTATACTCTCCCCCGAATCCGCCTTGTGTATCATTGTATAGTAAAAAATTTTCTGCTGAACCGTTTTACCACCGACCACAGTGTTTGACGAAAATCTTGCTGCCTCGTCTAAAATTCTTACCCTCATACCTGCCTGTTCACCCATCATCCGAAGGGCTCCGCGTACGGAAGACTCTGTTTTGCGAATGGTCAGTTTTGGGAGTTCCCAATCCGAATTATCGCCCAACTTTACGAGAAATAGCTTAAATTTTCCTTTTATGATTTCCCCCACCACCGCAGCCGAAACAATGACGGTATTCTTAAACATCTTGAGGGTATTATACCAGGTTTTTGGTGGAGGTGGTGGGATTCGTACGCAAAATACGTTTTCCTCGGTGCGACATCGAACCTCAACGGCTGCGCGAATAAAGTGAGCGGAGGTGGTGAGATTCGAACTCACGAGACCCTTGCGGGTCGAGGTTTAGCAAACCTCTGCCATAGGCCACTAGGCGACACCTCCAGCAATGGCATTATAGCAAAATCATCTGGAATATTGTAATTGTTTTTATGTATAATAAAATCCAATACCCATGCCCGATACCAGTACAGCAAAAGAGAGAAACGCCGTAAAAAATAAAGGGGCTGCCAAGGTGTCCCCACCTGCCGGCCCCCCTTCTGTTGAAGAAACACGTCCCCAGGAAAGACCTCCCGAACCGGAAAAGCTTTTGGTGTCATGGGTTGCTCCGGCAAGACCTTTTAAAAGGCGTGATAGGGATTTTTGGACAACAATTGCCGTTATCACTATTGTTGTCGGCTTGATTCTCTTTTTTGCCGAAGGATTTATGCCTGTTATTCTTATAATTTCTGTAATATTTCTATACTACATACTAAGCACCGTTGAGCCGGAAAATATCGAGTATAAAATTACAAACCGTGGTATAAAAATGGGCGACAAACTAAGCCCGTGGGACATGCTGGGACGGTTTTGGTTTACAAAACGTTTTAACGACTCTCTGATGGTCATGGAAGCCTACACCTTTGGTGGACGGCTCGAGTTTGTTATCAAACCATCCGATAAGGAAAAGATAAGAAAAATTCTTTCCAGATATCTTCTGCATGAAGAAGTTCCTCCGTCATACATCGATAAAGCCACAAACTGGGCTTCCAAAACGTTTCCGGGAATGAAAGGCGCTGGCTAGCGCCTTGTGTCAAGTATCAGGTGTCAACAATGATGAATAATGGGGATATGGGGGATGGGGAAAATGTATAACGTATCTCGTATAACGTATAATGTATAAAATATTGTGGGAAAAAGAAAATTCATTGTTAGCGTCCACACTTCTGAAGTAATTACACCAATTTAGTTTGGGGTTTTCTTGAATCCATAGTAAAATACATCTGCGCACCTGTAGTTTAATGGACAAAACACGTGGTTGCGGACCATGAGACTGAAGGTTCGATTCCTTCCAGGTGCACTTGTTGGTTGTTATGTGGAGACGTGCCAGAGCGGACGAATGGGCTCGTTTCGAAAACGAGTGTGGTTTGT
>CAZAUT010000014.1:14183-37012 GCA_964488535.1 uncultured Gammaproteobacteria bacterium | reverse complement strand
CCTTTCAGGCTCCATATTTTACCTGAAAGTGTTGCACTTCGTTTTAGAACCTAAGGTTGTAACACACTCTTTTTGTATTGCGGATCAGATGATGATTTGAGAAGAGATTTTCCCGAAATAATACTATTGGCGGATGACACTTGTCTTGACGATACGAAAAAAAGAAAAGGTGTATTTGCCAGCCGGGCCGAAGTACAAGCTCAAGACAGATGGTATGTCAAGATTTCCGGTCGTTGTCCACACTTGAGGGCTTACGGTTTCTACAGAGGAAGAGATGGAGGATGGGAGTGTTCGGCTGAAACCGTTCCTCATTGTTGCAAAACCCGTAGACCAGATAGATAAAAGATAAAAAGATATGTAGTTTTAATTTACTTCATGAAACTGAACAGGGGATTGGCACTTTTGAAAAACCTGCGATTGATTTCGCGACCGAGACTCTGGAAATGTGTACAACTTTCTGTGTTATCATTTATGTATGGATTTTCTTGCGTGGTTTTATACAAGCGGGATAAATTACTATCTCAATCGCTGGATATATTCTCTCCGCTATATCGAACATCACTTTTCTATACCTTTGCTCTTACGGACTTTGTTTTCGCCTTGGAAACGTCTTGAGTCTGAAGATACGGGGCCGGGATTTTCTTTATCGCGCTTCTTTGAAAACCTATCTTTTAATATCATTTCGCGCTTGATAGGGGCCTGTGCAAGAGCTGTTCTTATTGCTACCGGTCTATTTTTGATAACCTTTGTTTTTATCGGCGGAGGGTTGGGAATTTTGGTTTGGGTACTATTTCCTCTTCTTGGAATTCCACCCTACAAAAGATTTTTGAAAAAACCTGAAAAATATATGGCATTTCTTATTCATAAGTTATCCATGTCGGACGATCTTTACAAAACGCTTTTTGAAAGCGATCCCGGTAAGTTTTCTCTTGCGCACTTGGGCACAACCTTTGAGGAATTCCGAACGATTACAAATCTTTCTAAGGATATCATCCAAAAAGTTCACCCACCTACCTTCACCGCATTTGTAGACCATTTGATAAAAAATGGAGTATGGTCGGATGACAGTTTGAGAAAGGTAAACTTGGTTTTGGACGACCTAGTTGTTTGCGCGAACTGGTGGGATGAGCTGAGAAAAGAGGAATCCATGCTTGGCGAAGCCGATGAAGGTTTTGGCACACCCGGAATAGGAATAGACCTCCTGTTCGGATATACACCTATATTGTCTCAGTACTCCATTGATTTAAGTTCGGAAAGGGAATACTCCCACCATTTGATAGGCAGAGACGATGTTGTCGGGAGAATGGAAAGGGTACTGATGCAGGGGAAAAATATTATACTTTCCGGCCCGCCGGGTGTTGGTAAAAAAACTGTCGTTCTGGAATTTGCCCAAAAATCGATGAATGGAGAATTTTCCCGGGCGATGTCTTTCAAGCGTATTCTGGAATTTGATTACAATATATTACTGTCCGGCAGTTACGATCTTAATCAGAAAAAGTCAAGAATGGGACAGGTTTTTTCCGAAAGCTCCGCAGCAGGAAATATCATCCTTTTGATACGGGATGTTCACCGGCTGACAAATGCGGAAGTCGAGGGATACGACTTTACGGACGTGTTTGAGGAATATCTTGAAAATAAAAACTTAAAGATTATTGTTACGACTACTCCGGCAGAATACGAGAGGTTTATTGCACCTAACATGAGATTGAGAAAATTTTTTGAGACGGTCGATGTTAAACCTGTCGGGAAAGATGTGGCTTTCAAAATAATGGTAGAGGCTGCCAGGAATCTTGAGTACCGCAGCAATGTTATTGTAACAATCCCTGCCATGAGAAAAATTCTTGACGAAAGTGACCGTTACATCACCGACACACCATTTCCCGAAAAAGCGCTTGAACTTCTGGATGCGGTAGTAACATATAGCGGTAAGCAAAAAAGAAACATTGTCCTGGTTGGCGATGCAGAAGCCGTTCTTTCGGAAAAAACAGGGATTTCATTTTCCTCCAGAACAAAGGAAGAAAAAGAACGTTTGATCAATATCGAAAGTTTAATACACGAAAGGCTTGTCAATCAGGAAGCAGCGGTAGATCTGATTGGAAAAATTCTTCGTGGGAGAAGTATTGGTTCGCTAAAACAGGAAAGACCGATCGGATCGTTTTTGTTTTTGGGTCCGACAGGCGTCGGCAAAACCGAAACGGCCAAAGTTTTAGCCCGGGTTTATTACGGAAGCGAAGACTCGATTTTAAGATTTGACATGGCGGATTACGCGGGGAAAGAAGGCTTCGAACGGCTTGTGGGTTCGATAAATAAAAACCTTCCTGGAACTTTAACCACGGCTATTAAAAACAAACCGGCATCTCTTCTCTTGTTGGATGAGGTGGAGAAAGCAACGGCAGATATTAACAACCTTTTCCTCACTCTTCTGGATGAGGGAACAATAACAGACGCTTTTGGAAAGAAAACAAGCGCAAGGCATTTATTTGTTATCGCGACAAGCAACGCCGGAGCCGAATATGTTAGAGAGCAGGTGTCAAACGGTGTGTCGGGAGAAATATTACAAAAAGATACAGTTGAATATATCCTCAAGAAAGGATTATTTTCTCCGGAATATTTAAATCGTTTTGATGGAGTAGTTGTCTACGAACCTTTGTCTCATGAAAATCTTGTAAAGATTGCAGCTTTTATTATGGAGGATTTGGCAAAGAATTTGAAAAAGAGAAATATTACTCTCGAAATCCGGCCCGATACATGCGAAAAGCTTGCCCGTGAAGGGTATGATCCTGCTTTTGGGGCGAGGCCAATCAGAAGGATTGTAGATATACACATAAGTGATGTTATAGGAAAGGCCATTCTTGAAGAAAAGGTAAAACCGGGGGATACGATAAGTATTTTTCCCTCGGACAAAAAGTTGGAATTTAGGTTGGAAAAAACTTCGTAATGGAAAACAACAGCATAAACATTTCTCAGAAGACGGATTTTTTAAAGGAGCCGTCATCCTTTAAAGTAAAGATGAAAAAAGATATGCGTTTGATACGCAACTTTACAGTTTTCTTTTCCGCAATATTTCTGGTTCTAATCGCACTTTACTCCTTTATATTATTCCGGCAGAACAAAACTCCCGATGCAGTTGTAAAGAAAGCCTTATCTATTTTTTTTAACAAAAAAAATGTGTCATATAATACGGATATCAGAGTAAATTTTTCGTATGCTTCGGATACGGGAGATATCTTATTAAACAATGATGAAATTTATTCGCTTGTCCGGAGATCGTCATCCGACAGCCACAGTCTGAACATTAACGGTACCCATGAGTGGCAGGATGTCCCCAAAGGGAGATTTAAAATAGTTTGGGATCTGTCGGACGGGAATACATTTGATATACAGGGTGAATACGTCAAAGACATACTGAATTATAAAATTATTTCCGATTTGGGGGTGGGTGTTGAAAATAACGAAAATGAAGGCGGATATACTTCGATAAAATTAAATAATCTTGCGTCGAAAATACTGGAAGATGAGCAAAAAAGACGTTTGGATAGTATTTCCGCCGATGATTTTAATTTCCGCGTTGTTGAAACCCTTGCAAACGATGTACTGAACAACCAGGATTGCAGACATTACAAAATAAAACCCGAGGCAGAAGAAGGATATGCAAATGAACTTCTTGGAACCTTTAATCCGGATTATTTTGACGTTTGGATTGTAAGAAAAACGAATGAGCTAAAAAGGATCAAAGGATGTTTGAATATTAAG
This sequence comes from uncultured Gammaproteobacteria bacterium, assembly GCA_964488535.1. Classification (GTDB taxonomy): domain Bacteria; phylum Patescibacteriota; class Microgenomatia; order UBA8517; family UBA8517; genus GWB1-38-13. Next base: position 33,259 of record CAZAUT010000014.1, on the reverse strand, counting down.
AATATCGGCCTTGAAGGAAACGATCTTCAGGCATGCTTCGATGTGAGTTTTTCCTCATGAAACACCAAAATTTTACCAGGACGGTACATGAATGTACCGATAAACGTTTTTTACTATTGCATTTCCTCTTGTATATGTCGATACTTTAATGTAAGGGCATTAAGTCCCTTGGTTTTTCGGTGCAAAAATTATGAAGGTTTTTATGGTTGGTTGGGAGCTTCCGCCATTTAACAGCGGGGGTTTAGGTGAAGCCTGTTATGGTCTTGCGAAAGCTTTATCTGCAAAAGGCGTAACGATCAATTTCGTGCTTCCGTATAACCTGAATATAAGCTGCGATTTTATGAATATTTTGTATGCAAATGAATCTTCAAATCCGAAAAAGATAATGGGGCCGTATCTGACCTACAGACAGTGGGTGAAAGCGATTAAGGAAGGAACAGTGAAATCTTTTGATTATTTTTCTCAGGTGATGGAATATTCGGAAAATATAAAAGACCTGGCCAGAAAAGAAAATGCCGACATAATTCATATGCACGATTGGCTTACCTATCCTGCGGGTATTTCTGCCCGCAATATTATGGGAAAACCCCTTGTTGCTCACGTTCATGCAACGGAATTTGATAGAACCGGTGGTAGATTTCTGAACGATGGTGTTTACAACCTTGAGAAAGAAGGGTTTGAAACATCGGACAGAATTATCCCTGTCGGCGGGATCGTAAAAAACACAATTGTAAAAAACTATTTTATTGATGAGGGAAAAATCCGCGTCGTTTATAACGGTGTCGACGATGCCTGCAAGCCAAAAATATCACCCGCATTAACTCAGTTAAAAAAAGCGGGGTACAAAATAGTGCTTTTTTTGGGAAGGATAACAATGCAGAAAGGACCGGACTATTTTGTAAAAGCTGCAAAAATTGTTGCCAATTACTGCCCCAAAGCAATTTTTGTCGTTACCGGCTCCGGCGATATGGAATCACAAATGATCTTTGAGGCTGCCAATCTGGGCATATCGGATAAGTTTATTTTTACCGGCTTTTTAAGAGGACCGGAGAAAGACAGCGTTTACCAGGCAGCCGATGTTTATGTCATGCCGTCGATTTCGGAACCGTTCGGAATAACCGCTTTGGAAGCAGTTAAGAATCGGACACCGGTTATAGTTTCAAAGCAGTCGGGAGTTTCCGAAGTACTAAGAAGCGCTCTTAAGGCCGATTTTTGGGATGTCGAGGAATTGGCAAATAAGATAATCGCAGTTCTGCGCTACAAGTCTCTGCCGAGAGATCTTAAAAAAGAAAGTGTGAGAGAGATTGTTAATCTTACGTGGGATCGCTCTGCGGAAGAAGTGATGAAAGTCTATAAACAACTCACGTAAATTTATTTTCCATTTTTAAATTTTCCATTTTCCATTGAATTATCAATTGATAAGTATTCCGAATTTTTATATAAATTGTCAGATGGTAAATGGTAAATAGAAAATTGTATTTATGCCATCGGTCTGCATTTATTTTCAGGTCCACCAGCCATTACGGGTGAAAAAATACCGTGTTTTTGATATTGGCAGCGATCATAATTACTTTAATGAAAGTGCATCAAATAACCTTAATAACCAAAAAATTCTCGAGAAGGTTGCTGATAAAGCTTATCTTCCGGCAAACGAAATACTATTGGAGCTTCTGGACAGATACAAAAATTTTAAATTTGCTTTTTCATTTTCAGGAGTTTTTTTGGAGCAGTTGAAGAAAAGCAGTCCAAAATTACTTAAATCATTTCAAAAACTGGTGAAAACAGGGAGGGTCGAATTGCTGTCCGAAACATATTACCACTCCCTTTCTTTTTTTTATTCGCTTCCGGAATTTGAAAGCCAGGTAGAACTTCATAAACAGGTTATTTGGAAGATGTTTGCCAAAAAACCTGTGGTTTTCAGAAATACGGAGTTGGCTTATAACAATGATCTTGCATATTGGGCTCAAAATGCGGGATACAAGGCAATTTTAGCAGAAGGGTGGGATAACATTTTAGGATGGAGAAGCCCGAATTTTGTATACGAACCTAACATCAGTGAAACAAAGAAAGGCAGAAAAAAAATTAAACTGCTTTTGAAAAATTATAAGTTATCGGATGACATCGCATTCAGATTTTCCGAAAAAAGATGGAAGGAATGGCCTCTAACTGCCGATAAATTCACTTCATGGATAAATGCGATCAATGGAAACGGAGAAATAGTAAATCTTTTCATGGATTATGAAACATTCGGAGAACACCAATGGAAGGAGCACGGGATATTTGAATTTTTGCGGTTTCTTCCGGGAAAGATTCTGGAAAATCCCGACAATGGTTTTGTTACCCCATCCGAAGCTGCTGAAAAATATCAGACAAGAGATATTGTTGATGTTCCGTATATCGTGACTTGGGCCGATTCGGAAAGAGATCTTTCGGCTTGGATGGGAAATAATATCCAGAAATCCGCGTTAAAAAATATATACCTTCTCGAGAAAAAGGTTAAGGCAACCGGAAACGAAAGGCTCCTTCAGGACTGGAGACGTCTGCAAACGTCGGACCACTTTTATTATATGTGTACAAAATGGTTTTCCGACGGCGACGTGCATAAGTATTTTAACCCCTACGAATCTCCTTATGACGCATTTATAAGTTATATGAATGTATTAAATGATTTTAAAATAAGATTGACGGATAGTAGAAAAGGAGTTGTTAATAAAGTTCGGACTAAAGTAATATCTTAACTCAAAACTTAAAAGTCAAAGTTCAAAACCGAGTCGGACTCGGTCGAAACAGGAACTTAAAACCGAAAAGTTTTGCGTTTTGAGATTTAAGTTTTAAGTTATTTTTGTATGTCAAAACACGCTGTTATTGGAAATGGTGAACTTTTAATCGGATACGATAAATCCGGTCAGGTAAAGGACCTATATTTTCATTATCCTGGGTTGGAAAACCATATCCACGAAAACCAGGTTCATAAGATTGGTGTATGGATTGATAACTCACTTCATTGGATTAGCGATCCGGAGTTCAAAGTTAATGTTATCCAGTCGTCAATTACTATGTCGGCGGACATTGAAGTCCGAAGTGAGGCGTTGGGTTTACTGATAAAATTTGACGATGTTGTTTACAACGAGAAAAATATTTTCATACGAAACCTTTACTGCGAAAATTTATTTGATCATAAGAGGGAGGTGAAGTTTTATTTCAACCAGCAGTTCAATATCTCCCAGGATCATATAGGGAATACCGCCCTTTTCGAGCCGGACAGTAATTGCATTATTCACTACAAAGGACGGCGTGTTTTCTTGTTTAACGCCTGTGGGGAAAAAAACGGAATTGACGATTACAGTGTCGGGCTTTTGGGAATTGAAGGCAAAGACGGAACTTACAAAGACGCAGAGGATGGAATTTTGTCAAAAAACGGAATTGAACACGGACAGGTTGATTCGACCTTTTCCGTTTCAATTGTACTTCCTGCAAAAAAAAGCGGGAATATATGTTATTACATGTGTGCTGGAAAATCGCTTGACGAGGTGATATCGATGGATTCTTTTGTAAAAAAAAGGTCTCCGGCGGATATAACCAAAACTACCAAAGACTATTGGAAGGCATGGGTAAATAACCAAAAATTTAATTTTCACTCCCTTTCGGATGAGATAATTTCTCTTTTCAAGAAATCACTTTTTATAATCAGAGCCCACACTGCAAAAAACGGGGCAATTATTGCGTCCTCAGATTCGGACATGCTTCAATTCGGACGGGATACCTACGCTTATGTATGGCCCAGGGATGGAGCAATCGCCTCGATAGCATTGGCTTGTGCAGGTGATTTTAACGCCTCAAGGAGATTTTTTGAATTCTGCCGTGAAGTAATTTCTTCTGAAGGGTATTTCATGCATAAATATCGGCCTGACCATGCCTTAGGAAGCTCATGGCATGCATGGATCGAGGACGGCAGGAAACGACTGCCTATTCAGGAAGACGGAACTGCTTTAGTGGTTTATGCTCTTTGGAGATATTTTGAACTTTCAAAAGATCTTGAGTTTATTGAAAGCGTTTATAACGATCTTATAAAAGGACCGGCGGAGTTTATGGCCTCTTATGTTGATAAAGGAGGTTTAATAAAGCCGAGTTTCGATTTATGGGAAATGTATCATGCGGTAAATACGTTTACGGCTGCCTCCGTTTATCGGGCTTTGGTATGCGCCGGAAAATTTGCCGATCTTTTAGGAAAAACAAAATCATCGGATAAATACAGAAAAAAAGCCGAGGATTTGAAATCGGCAATCGAAAAACGGCTGTACTCTCCCAAGGAGAAATATTTTTATAAACACATTTTTATCAAAGACGGCAAGGAAGTTTTTGACGAAAAGGTTGATGCTTCTGCATTTTTCGGTCTTCATAAATTGGGTGTTTTTCCCTCCGACACCCCAATAATGAAGGGTGCCTATAAAACTGTTATCGGCAAACTAAAATTAAATACGGAATCGGGCGGAATCGCGCGTTTTGAAGGTGACCAGTATCACCATCCCGGGGGAAATATTCCGGGAAATCCATGGATTTTAACCTCGCTATGGAATACACAATACAAAATCAGCCAGCTTGCGAGTGAACAGGATTTGCCGGACATTACTGCTGATCTGACATGGGTTACGAAAAAAGCACTATCTTCGGGTATTCTACCCGAGCAGATAAATGCATATACATCAGAACCTCTTTCGGCAGCACCATTGATATGGAGCCATGCGGAGTATGTGATAACGGTTGTGATGTATCTGGAAAAACTGGATGAATTGGGATTATGTAAAGCATGCTACCCAATAAAATAATCCGATATTACGATATTAAGATACCAAGATATTAAGAGAAATTATTTTTTTATTTTCCTCATAATATCCCAATATCCAATATCGCAGTATCGTTTCTTGAATGGATATTGTTTTTGACATTGGAGGAACAAAGATTCGTGCAGGTGTCGTTAGTGAATCGGGAAAACTTCTTGAAACGGCATTATTTTTCACGAACAAAGATTATCAGACAGGAATCCAAAATCTTATAAGTTATATACGAGGTAAAGATGTAAAGTTCGGTAAAATCTGTATCGGTCTTCCGGGTGTTTTAGACATTGAGAAAAAAGAATTGTATTCGGCTCCGAATTTGAAAAATTGGATCAAAAAGCCGATTAAAAAGACGCTTGAAGAGGAATTTCGGGCAGATGTTTTTTTGGAAAACGACGCTGCATTGGCAGGACTTGGCGAAGCGGTTTTTGGAGCGGGAAAGGATTTCAATATCGTTTCTTATTTGACGATCAGTACAGGAGTGGGCGGAGTGAGAATCGTGAATAAGAGGATTGATGAAAGGATGTTTGGTTTTGAACCCGGACAACACATACTTTGTCATCCCCGCGCCGTGCCCTTCCGTAGCCAAAGGCGAAGGAGGGAGAACGGGAATCTATATAAAAAAAGTGATTGTGCTCGCAACAATTTAGCAGTGCAACAATTTAGCAATTTCAAAACGTTCGAGTCTTTTACCTCCGGAAAATCGATAAAGAAAATTTACGGCACTTTACCTGAAAACATTACAGACGAAAACATTTGGCGCGGGATTATAAAAAATATTGCAGCAGGAATTGCAAACACATGCTTCTTTTGGTCGCCTGAAGCAATCGTTTTAGGTGGAGGAGTAACGCACTCGGAATATTTTGACACCTCTCTCTTGAAAAAGGAGGTTAAGAAAATACTGGAAAAAACCTACCCCGGTATTCCCGAAATTAAAAAATCATCACTTGGCGACTTTTCCGGTATTTGGGGTGGAGTAGCATATCTTGAAAACTTTCTCTGATCACGAGGTGTAGGTACATTATCACCACGTCAAACGTGGCTATTGCCGAGTCGAACTCGGCTACGCCAAAAACTTCGGTTTGCTGCGTTTCGTGCAGCATTTGGCCTGCCCACCGGGCGATACGGCTTTACACCTCGTAATTAGTAGTAGTTAAGAATATATTTTAAGTATAAGGGACGGTATAATACCTTCCGTATGGAATTTTCCTTTAAAGTAAATAAAAAAGATGATAATAGTTTTGCAAGATTTGGGGAAATTATAACCCCGCACGGAAAAATCCAAACACCCGCTTTTTCACCTGTTGGAACCAAGGCGACCGTTAAGAGTTTGACACCCGATGATCTTAAAATTATCGGATCGCAAGTCATTTTGGGAAATGCTTATCATCTTTATCTTCAACCGGGACTTGAAGTGATCAAAAAGTTTACCGGATTTGCGTCGTTTATGAATTGGGATGGCCCGGCAATTACCGATAGTGGGGGTTACCAGGTTTCATTTTTGTGGCCGCCGGCTCGGAGGAACTCTGATAAGGAAGGCCTCTGGCCCGGAGGGCCGCCGGCTCGGAAGGTCTCTGGCCTGGAGGGAATAAAAAGAACGGATGGCGCAAGTATTAATGATTTCGGAATGTCGTTTCGGTCTCACATTGACGGATCGAAACATCTTCTTACACCAAAGAAATCAATGGAAATTCAAAGGGTTTTAGGGGCTGACATAATTATGGCTTTTGACCAGCCCCTCAGTCCAAGATTTTCTAAAAAGAAAAACAAAGAGGCGATTATCAGAACATTTAAGTGGGAAGAGGAGTCTTATAAATATTGGGACAAACAGAAAAGAAAGAGTATTTCGGGAGAATACCAGGCTTTGTTTGGAATAATTCAAGGACAGGATGACAAGAAGGTAAGAAATGAATATCTTAATTTTATTTTATCTATGGATTTTCCCGGGATTGCAATTGGCGATGAAACAATCGGGTCCGATCCAAAGATTACGGCAAACTCCCTTGACACTATTGCCGGAAAGATTCCTGATGACAAACCTCTTCATGCGCTTGGGCTTGGCGGCGGTCCGGAAGGTGTTTTTGAAGCAGTTTCGCGTGGTGTGGATATTTTTGACAATTCTTCGGTAACAAGAATGGCAAGATGCGGTATCTTATTCCTGTACCCCGAAGATGGTGGCAAATGTTCCAATAAATTCAGATTTGATATAAGAAAAGGTGTTTATAAAGATGATAAAAAAACATTAAGTAAAATCTGCAAATGTTACACATGCGCCAATTTTTCAAAAGCATACATTCATCATTTAATAGTCTCAAATGAAATTCTCGGAAGCCGATTGGCAACTATTCATAACATCCATTTTTATAACGATTTAATGGCTCGAATTCGGGAAAGCATTAAAAAAGATGAATTTACGTTGTTAAAAAAACACTGGCTGGGAATATAGTTTAACAAGTGATCAAGCGATTAAGAGAAAGAAAAAACAGTAAGCAGTAAACAGAAAACATTAAATAGAAATTAGTTGAAAGAAAATTGAAAATTGTAATAGAAATTAGAAATTGGATAGTAGGAAACCGAAATTTACATTTTCTATTCTCAATTGTCCTTAACCATTTTCCAATTTCCAACAACCACTTTCCAATGAAAGCAACCATTTAACAATATAACCATTTAACCATTTAGCAATTGCCGAAACAAAAGATGGACGTTAGAATTAAGAAAACGATATGGTAAAAGATAATTCAGATACATCTCCTCCAAAAATCGTCTTCAACTGGAAAAATATTCTTTTGGTACTGGGATTTTTTGTGTTACTATTAGCGATATCTTTCGGAATTATGTTAAATAACGGCAGGCAGCAAAATCCGGTGCAAACTGATGATATAAAAAAAGAACTCGTTAAGGAGGATATTCTTATAGGTAAGGGCAAGACGGCCGAAACGGGAATGAAGGTTTCGGTGCACTACACCGGCACTCTTGATGACGGAACTAAATTTGACAGCTCGTACGACAGAAAGCAGCCGTTTGAATTTACACTCGGTGCGGGAGAAGTTATTGCCGGCTGGGACTTGGGTATTTTAGGTATGAATGAGGGCGGGAAGAGAAAACTGACAATTCCTTCGGATCTTGGGTATGGAGAAAGCGGATATCCTCCCGACATACCCCCGAATGCAACATTAATATTTGAGGTCGAGCTTCTGAAAGTGGAGTGAATTTAATACTTAAAAAAAATTCATTCTTGCTGTCATTCCCGATCTGATCGGGAATCTATATAGACAATGCCGTTGAGTTTTCTTCATGATATTATTTAGGTGATGGGAAAACTACCCCTTTGGGAAGCGTTGAATAAAACAATAAAAACTTTTAAGGTTGGCAATCTTTATGTTGACGCAACCTATTGGCAGGCAGGTGCAATTATCCTTCTTCTGTTTTTACTTGTCTTCACTCTTGCGCGTTTACGATATCTGTATGTTCATTGGAGCCTCGGAAAAAGTGCAATAGCGATGCTTTTTTGGGGGATGGTACTGACGGTTATAATTGAGGGTTTTTTTATACTTTCAGGAAAAACGATATTTACCGAAATATTAGGGATGAAAAATGTACCAAAACCTTTTTCAACGATTTTGGCAATAGGGAGAGAAAAATTTGTGAATGTACTGGGCGAAGAAAGTGAAACCTCCGTGTCGTATACCGAAAGTAAACTGAATTCTGATCAAATGTACTCGCTTTATGTTAATATGGACGAAGTGGAGGCGCAGAAACTGTGGGGAATCATTTGTGAAGAGTAACAGGAGACAATTAACAAGTGACAGGTATCAGGTAACAAGTAACAGGTGACAAGTTAATTGAAGTGATTAAGCGATTGAGCGATTAAGTATTTCGTATTAAGTATTATGTATTAAGTTATTATGCAGAATGTAGAAAGTAGAATGTAGTGTGTAGAATGCAGAATGTGTTGTAAAGAAGATGTGGTGGATTGTATTTTTACTCTTTTACCTTTTCACTCTTTTACCCTCCCCATTATTTCCCCACAGCAAAGATAAATTATGAATAATGGGGTATGAATTACGAATTTACTGCGGGAGATGGACACGCCTACGTAATTTATGGGGTAATACCGTGTTTTGAAATATCTTCTTGTCATTCCCGATTTAATCGGAAATCTATAAAAATAAAATTTTTACACCACATGGTTGTGCGACTACCTTGAAAGGAACAACCTTTCAAGGTAGCGTATTAACAAGTAAATACTCACGTTTACTGACACAACCTGTGGTCCTGAGTACTTCGATTGCACTCAGTATAAACTGGGCGAAGGATCTCATCCTTAAGGAGATTCTTCTCCCTCGATAAACTCGGGGTCAGAGTGACAAAACCGTATCAAGGATTGTGAGTAGTTACTATTACTCATGTAGTATTTTGATATTTTGTTCATATAACTTATACTAAATAGGATTGTTTGGTTCATGGTCTTATATTCTCATATTCTTATACTCTTACACTCTTATACTCTTATACTCTAACAACATGTCTGACCTAAAAGAAAGAATAGATAAACTGAACGTAGAATTTGCGGAGTTTAAAAAGTTTTTCGATTTAAATTCCAAAATGGACAGAATGAAAAAACTTGAGGGCGAGTCTACCGATCCTAATTTATGGAATGATCAGGATAACGCAAGGAAAATACTTCGTGAATTGGCGGACTTGAAAGATGAAATTTCGGATATTCAAAATATCGATAGTGAAATTTTCACGCTTTCGGAACTAGCAAAGGAATCTGAGATTACCGATAGTTTTTCGTCCGATGTGGCAAGACTTGAAGGAAAAATCGCCAAGCTGAAAATTACAAGTCTCTTTACAGGCAGTTTTGATGCGAAGAATGCAATTGTTTCTCTGCACGCAGGTCAGGGCGGAACGGAGGCAATGGACTGGACGGGAATGTTACTTCGGATGTACTTGCGTTTTTGCGAAAGAAAAGGCTGGACAACAACAACAATTGATGCTTCAACCGGCGAAGAAGCGGGATATAAAAGCATTACTTTTAAAGTTGAGGGGAAGTATGCCTACGGAAATTTGAAAGGTGAGGCGGGGACGCACCGATTGGTCAGGCAGTCACCGTTTAATGCCGATAATTTGCGACAAACATCATTCTCACTTGTCGGAGTACTGCCGGAATTTGAAGCAACAGATCTTCCAGACATTCAGATCAAAGAGGAAGATCTGGAGTGGTCATTCTTCCGTTCGTCGGGGAAGGGTGGGCAGAACGTCCAAAAGGTTTCTACGGCAGTACGCTTGAAACATATCCCGACAGGGATAGTCGTTTCCGCCCAGACGGAGCGCTTTCAGGAACAAAACAGAAAATATGCGCTTGAGCACTTGCGGGCGCTTCTTTGGATGCGAAAGCAGGAGGAGGAAAAAAATCAAAGACAAAACATTCAAGGGGAATACCGTCCCGCTTCTTGGGGAAACCAAATTCGCTCGTATGTTCTTCATCCTTACAAAATGGTGAAAGATCTTCGGACGGAGTACGAAGTGTCAAACCCCGATCTGGTACTGGACGGCGACCTTGACGGATTTATCGAAGCAGAGTTGAGGGGAAAAGCAATACAGGTAGAACAAGTATAAAAAGTAGAATAGGAATATTGGGGTGAGATGGAATTTATTTACCCTACAAAGCAGGATCGTGTCCTGTGGGAGAAATTTAAAATATTATCCCAATATCCAGTATCTTAATATCGTTTTCTCCATCCCAATATCCTATATCTCCCCATACCCGCATACTACGTTCTACATTCTAAATTCTACACAATACACAAACACATTCTGCCTTCTACCTGCCACTTGCCACCCACATCCTGTTTGGGTTATATTAAAATATGGATCCAAAAACTCCGGTTATCACACCTTCAAATCAGCCTGTTACACCCCAGTCTTCCGTCAGTCCGTCTGCAGAGGTGCCGAAACCTTTAGTCAAACCGCTTGAATCAAAAAAATCAAAAAGATCTTCGTTTCTTATGGTCATTTTTGCACTTCTGGTTGTTCTGTCGGGAGTAACAACAGGCTGGTTTTTGGCAGGAGCAAAAACAAAACCGTCCTCCGATGGCGATTCCTCACAGCCGGTAGTCAATGAGGAAGGAATCCAGACAGCAGGTGTTGGGGATGAAGACGACTATGACAGCACTGCAGAGGGCATTCTCAAAAAAGGAGGGGTGAACGGTGAAGGAACGCACTATCTCGACCGCGGTTTGGGAGAGAATAAGTATGTTTCTCTAACTTCCTCCGTTGTTGATCTGAATGCCTTTGTTGATAAAAACGTGGCCTTGTGGGGTGAAACAATATCCGTTGATCCCAAACGCGCAAGTTGGAAAATAGACGTTGGTTTAGTTAAAGAGAAGGAATAATAGGCGGTAGTGAGCTGCTTTGTTACTTGGTCACTTAGTCACTTTATATCTCTATATCTTTTTTCCCATTCCCCTCAATATTCCATTTGTCGCCCAGCCGTTTTTTTGCTACTCTTAATATATGCTTGCACTCAAAGAAGTGACGAAAACCTTCGGAGATATAATTGCGATCAAAGATATTTCTTTTGAAGTGAACGACGGGGAGTTTGTTTTTATAACCGGCCCTTCAGGCTCCGGTAAAAGCACGGTATTGAAACTCATTTTGAGGCAGCTTATTCCGGACTCCGGTGAAATAACTCTGGACAGCACTGATATAATTAACCTCAAGCAGAAGGAAATCCCTCTTTTCCGGCAAAAAATCGGGACCGTTTTTCAGGATTTCAAAATGATACCCGAAAAGACCTTAAGGGAAAATATAGAAATCGCACTGGCTGTAACGAGCATTCCGCGGATTGAATGGAAGGAGAGAGTGGGCCACATTGCCAAACTTGTAGGCATGGAAGACCGGTTGGATTTTTTCCCTTCCCAATTATCGGGAGGGGAACTTCAAAGAGGTGCATTGGGAAGAGCTTTGGTTACAAACCCTTCCCTCATCTTGGCCGACGAACCGACAGGCAATCTTGATTGGGAAACCGCGGAAGCAATCGTCAAACTTTTTGAAGAGATAAACAAAGAAGGAAAGACGATTGTTATGGCTACACACCATTTGGGGATTATTGAAAAACACAAAAAAAGGGTAATTGAACTGAAAGAGGGAGGCATTGTTTCCGATACAGGAAGAAAAAAGAAGAAAGAATAGTAATTTTAGTATTACTATTCAACGAATTGTTGCTAATCTGCAAATGATCTATCATTTAACGTCTTATTTTTTTCAATTGATTAATCGTCAAATTGTTAAATAAAATGGTAGATGATATACGATAGATGGACAATCTTTATATTTATAGTCATTCGTAGTGTTAGTATAAACTTGTCCTGAGCGTAGTCGAAGGATTCGTAGATAAATATTATATTGAATTTGTAGAATGAATATTCATTTCAAAACAGCGTTGAACAACATAAGACGTACGCCTTTTCAGGCACTTTCGGCAATTTTCGTTCTTTGCGTCACCTTTTTTGTTTTTTCCGTTCTGATGGTTTTCATCTACACTTCGGATCAGCTTTTGAGATATTACGAAACAAGACCTCAGATTATCGTTTTTCTTACCGAAGAGGCTAAAGAAGAAGAAATCCAGGCATTAAAACAGAAGCTGGAAGGGGACGTTCGTCTTAAAAAAGTATCATATATAACAAAGGAACAGGCTCTTGAGATTTACAAAAACGCGACAAAAGACAATCCTCTGCTTTCCGAGCTTGTAAGTCCGTCGGTATTTCCTGCCAGCCTGGAATTTTCGGTTACGGATCTTTCACACGCGGAGGGAGTGATCTCCGAGCTGAAAAATGAAGAAATTACCGATGAGGTTGGTTATACTGCCAGTTTGGGCGGGGAGGAGAGTCTGACGGATGTCGTGTCCCGTTTGAGAAAAGCTGCCTTTTATATCCGTTTGACCGGAGGTGTCTTTGTCGGATTTTTACTGGGCACGTCGCTTATTTTAATGGTGGTAATAATCAGTATGAAAATGTCGGCAAGAAAAAACGAGATGGAAATTCTTGATCTTATCGGAGCAACTGCGGGGTTTATAAGAACACCTGTTTTTCTTGAGGCATTTTTGTATACACTGGCAGGTGTCCTGGCAGGATGGTTTATGAGTTTTCTTTTGGTACTGTATCTTGCCCCTCCGATGGCCAAATATTTTCAGGATATTCCCATATTGCCTTCAAATACAGGTCTTCTTATCGGTCTTTTCGCTCTCGTACTCTCTGCCGAAATCCTGGTCGGACTGAGCCTGTCGCTTGCGGGAAGTATTATAGCCGTAGCCCGGGCCAGAAAAAGAAAATGAAAATAAAAGTAAGCAGATTGGTTGCAGGTTTATTTGTTGTTTTGGGGATGCTTTCTTTTTTTTATGGTTTCAACTGTTTTAGCCAAACCGTAAAAGCGGAAGATGAAACGCAAAAACTTCAGCGCCTTACGGATGAAATTTCATCATACGAAAAAGAACTCGAACGCTTGGGTGCCGAAGCAAACACTCTTTCGAATTTAATCGCACAGTTTAATGCACAAATAAAATTAACACAGCTTAAAATTTCTCAGACGGAAGAAAAGATATTTCTTTTGGGGGGGAGAATCGAACAGCTCAAACTGTCGCTTGATTCCTTGAATGTTGCGTATAAACAAAGAGTTGCAAAGACCTATAAGATGGCGCGCTTTTCGGAAAAGCATCTTCTTTTCCTGTCATTTCCGAACATTAATGATGCTATCAACAGTTTCAGTTATCTCAAAAAACTGCAGGAAGCCGACATTGACCTCTTAGGAAGACTGCAAAAGGCACAAGACGACTATCAGGAGCAAAAGGAAGGACAGGAGGTTCTGCAAAAGGAGCTGGAAGTTCAAAAGAAATCACTCGATTCGCAAAAGAATGCAAAAGCCCGCCTTCTGGAGCAGACAAAAAATGACGAAAAAAAATATCAATCTCTTTTGTCTTCCGCTCGAGCGGAATTTGCTGCAATTCAGGCAATTATTGCGGGTAAGGGTACAGAGGAAATGGTACGCCATGCTTCGGAAGGGGAAAAAATTGCCTCAATAATTGAGGGGGTGTCATGTAATTCAAGCGGAACCCATCTTCATTTTATCGTGGCGGATAATAAAGTTGTTCAAAACCCCTTTGGTCTTTTGAGAAGCGGAGTAAATTACGAGAATTGTTCCGGGTCGTCGTGCGGAAGTTCAGATGGGGATCCTTTTAATCCGACAGGCGGGTGGATTTGGCCGATTAACGAGAATATAAAATTTACTCAAGGTTACGGCAGCACATGGGCTATTAGAAATACGTGGGTGGGAAGAATTTACTCATTTCACAACGGGATTGATATTGACAGTCTGTCTTCCAACGATGTTAAAGCGGTTAAAGCCGGAACTTTATATAGGGGAAGTTATACAGGTTATAATTCCTGCCGTCTTCGGTATGTCCGCGTCGATCACGACGACTCGGAAGTTGAAACATACTACTTGCACATTAATTATTAAACGCAAAACGCAAAAGTCAAAACTCAAAACCAAGTCCGACTCGTTTAAAACTACAAATCAAAAGTCAAAAATCAAATATCCCCGAACAATAAATTTACGGGGCAGGCAAAATGAAAAAGAAGAAAGAGTAAAAAAAAGAAATTTGTTGAAAGAAAATTGAAATTAGTCCGTATTGCGTTAACCATTTTCTATTATCCAATTTCCATAACTATTGGCCAATTTCTATAAACTATTTTCAAACTAACCTACTAACCCGCCGGGTCGGAGACCAAGTAACCATACAACCCTCCCCCAACCCATGCTAATATTAGCAGATGAAAAAGTGGGTTATGGATTTGTGCAGAAATACTTTTTTGTCATTCCCGCGCTGTGCCCGTCTGAAGCCAAAGACGAAGGAGGGAAGGCGGGAATCTTTGACAAAGTGTGGATCTTATGTAATGAAGGGAATTTTTGGAGTTGCAATTAATACGACTCTGGCTTTTGCCTTTTTAACAAACCCAAATATCGTTTTTGCGGATGTGGTAATAAATGAAGTTTTACCAAACCCCTCAGGAGACGATAGTGGTGCAGAACTAGTCGAACTATATAACAATGCTAATTCGCCCTTCGCACTTTCTGGATGCACGCTTTATTTTCATACAACCGATGATATTCAAAAAATAGTTTTCGATTCTGATGATTTTGTTGATAAATTTAAGGTTTTTTCTTCAGATGGTGAATGGTTGAACAATCAGGGTGACACTTTGCGTTTAGTATGTGGCAATTTTAGTGACGTTGTCCCTTATGGAAATACAGATAACTCTTTGGTCAAAGCTCCGGGGGTGGGAGAAACGATTGGCAGATATCCTGATGGGACAGGTGGTTTTTACTTATTATCTTCAGAAACAATAACAACAGGTGGTGCTTTAAATTCTTCACCAATAGCTACTCCAACCCCCACCCCAACCAACACTCCCACAAATACACCCAATCCTACAAACACACCTGTTCCGACAAACACTCCCGTTCCGACGTCAACCATAAAACCGACCGCCACTCCGACCAAAAAGCCGACCACAACGCCGATTCCTTTGGATGAGGAAGAAAATAATCAGATGCTTGGTGACGTGTCCCAATTCAGGTATGAGGATGAGGAAAACAAACAAATGGAGACGCAAAATGTTTTGGGAACAGAGGACGAAAACGTTTCGCCGTTTGCATTTGTACTTTTGGGACTCGGAGGCGTTTTCCTTGGCACTTCAGGATTTATGTTTATAGCAAACTCAAAACTCAAAGGTCAAAACTCAAAGTTATAACTTAAAAGTAAAAACTTGTCTGCTGTTTGTTTTCAGCTCTTGTTTTGCCTGTCCCGCATAATTCATACCCCGTACCCCATTCTACATAATACGGCTTCGCTGTAGTACAATTAAACGTTATAGTCAAATAACTCGAGTCCCGCTAAGCGGGACGAGAGTTTTTGAATATATAATCTCTTTTGATTCATCTTAAACTTGTTTACGTAGAGTTGCAAACTCGAGTAAGAGGAGTATATGTTTTTTCAAAAGTGTCTGAAAATGTTTTTTCGTTTCTGGCTGCCCTTCTTGCTGTGGGCTATAGTTATCTTTCTTTTTTCGGCTACGCCGACAACGCGTGCATCGGAAATAGTATGGCAGGATTTCATAGTGAAAAAGACAGCCCACGTTGTAGAGTACTTTATTTATTCAATGCTTCTGTTCCGTGCCCTTTTGAACTCAAACATAAGACATAAGAAGGTAATGTTCTTTATTGTAATAACCGCCGTTTTATATGGCCTGACGGATGAGTTTCATCAGTCGTTTACCCCGGGAAGGGATCCGAAACTGCGGGACGTTGCTTTTGACACCCTGGGATCACTTTTGTTTGTTTATTTTTACCAAAAAATTCTTCCCAGGTATGAAAAATTGTCAAAATATGCAAAAATGATACAATTGGTTTGATATGAGCAAAATCCTTGTTACCGGCGGAGCGGGGTATATCGGTTCTGTTGCCGTCTATCTTCTGTTGCAAAAAGGCTATAAAGTTGTGGTGATCGACAACTTTACCACAGGCCACGAAAAATCATTAAAATTTTTTGAAAGTAATTTCAAAAGCAATTTTACCTACGATAAAGCTGACCTGAATGATCCGTCTTCTTTGAAAAAAGTTTTTGAGAAGGAAAAAAACATCGATGCTGTTTTACACTATGCAGCATTCTGTCTTGTAAACGAATCCATGGAAAACCCGCAGAAGTATTTTCAAAATAACGTTGTCGGAACTCACAACCTTCTTTCAGTCATACTTGAGTACGGAATTAAGAACTTGGTCTTTTCATCAACATGTGCAGTCTACGGGGAGGCAAAATATGTTCCCGTCGACGAAAAACACCCGACGGATCCTTCCAATCCTTATGGATCATCAAAACGGATGATAGAAATGATGATCGAATGGTATGGAAAATTAAAAGGATTAAACCACGTCATACTTCGGTATTTTAATGTCTGCGGAGCTTCGGATGACGGAAAAGTGGGAGATTCAAAAAGCCCTTCTGTTCTTTTGGTTCAGAACGCTGTTCGGGGAGCCCTTGGAATTGAGCCGTTTTATTTAACATGCCCCGAAGTTGACACTCCAGACAAGACACCGATAAGGGACTATGTAAATGTGGTTGACTTGAATGAAGCTCATATAAAAGCATTGGAATATCTTTTTTCCGGCGGTGAGAGCGGGGTAATAAACTTGGGAACCGGAAGCGGAAATTCTGTTTTGGAGATCCTGCGCGCTGTAGAAAAGGAAACAGGTTACAAGTTTGACCTCAAAAAAGGGGAAATAAGAAAAGGGGAGTATTCAAAAATGGTGGCGGATATAACAAAAGCCAAATCTCTTTTGAAATGGGAACCGAAAAGAACGATTGAGGACTCCGTTCACTCCCTTCTTACTTGGTACAAATCCCACCCCAAAGGATGGAATAGTTAGCCATAAACAGACACAACCAAATAACAATAACCTTTAGTTTTTTACTATATACATTACTTGACAAAACTATAAGAAAGGTTTATAAAAAATTACAATGTCCGTTAGTTTTATAAGCTTTTTTAGCGTTAAAAGATTTCATAAAAACAACGGATATACTGGGAACAAAAATAGCTTCAAAAAATTCATAACCCCCCTTACTGCGATATTTAGTTCTTGTCTTTTTATTTCCCGTCTGCATTTTTCATAAAGCTTTTTCAGCGCGTTCAACCTGCTTCCTTTCATTTAATAGCATGAAAAAATATAAATGCTTGTTAACCTCCCCTGTTTGTTCTTGTAATGAATTTTTTGGCTCTGAAAAAACTTACTCCTCACCCATACCCCACGATACGTTTTCTTTACCGGAAAATAACAATACTGTTTGTTTTGTTAGGATATAAAAATTACAAAACCAGAAACGAAGCAAGGTGGGTGGAGTATAACTTAAAAAGACACAGTGACAAAAAACATAAATTTATGAAAGACCTGAGGTTCTTAAATCAAAATCCAAGTTCGGATAAATGATTCAGGGTTTGCCAGATGGCATAGTTTTATTCTGAATTATTTTGGCTTTTTTTGAAAGCGAAAGCCGCCGGCTCGGAGAGCCTCTGGCTCGGAGAGGAGGTGAGAAATAATGAGAAAAATTTTAAGCAGTTTGTTTATCGTTTCAGCAGTTTTGGTATCGGTTGCATTTGGAGCAAATGCTTGGCTTAATGATACAGAGGAGTCAACGGGTAATGCTTTTACGGTTGGAACGATTGACATTGCAGTTGATGGGGAAAATCCTTGGGAGTCCACTGGGGAGTATGTAATGAACGACATGAAGCCAAGTTACACCAACTATATTAACCTTGTTGTAAAAAACGTAGGCAATAATCCGGCAAATGTTTGGAAAACTCTCGATAATTTCAAACTTACCGACGAGACAACTAACGAGCCGGAATGCGATGCGGAAGATGGAACGTGGGGTGTAAATGGGTGTGATGGGGAAGTAAAAGTTAGCAACATTGACAGTGTCATCAACTATGATATGAGAGTTGAGCTTTACCCCAAAGGATCTGAGACTGCCGTATGGTGGGAAACCATCTATATGGATAGTGACAACGTTACCCTTTCTGAAATAAATGGCGACGATATGTACCTTGGAATGATCCCCGCAGGTTGGACGATGAAGGTATATCAGAGTTATCACATGACCGACGTTGATGGTGTAGATGAAAATCTTTATCAAGGCGACGGTATGACTTTTGATATAACTCTTTTTGCCGAACAACTGACAAACACCATTACTTTGGAAAACAAATATGAAGCAAACACTAATGTTTCGCATCATCTTTGGGATGGAAAATATGCAACATTTTCTTACAAGGTTATGGATGATGAGTTGAACGGTGAAGTGAAAACTTATGGTGTTTCTGATGGAACATATACATTGGTTGCGTGGGAGGACGCCTCCCTTCTTTGGGATTGGGGTGATAGAGGCGACGCCATAGTTTTAGCTAACGTAACAGTGTCAGGGAATAGCACAGTTGCAGTTGGTGTTAATCTCGACCAAGATCTCACAGAAGCAAAAGTTTGGCTTGTACCGGGTAATCTTGGTACACCAGGTTCCAATGCCACACCTTGGGATTGGAATTCAACTTATGTGGGAACCTACTTTGAAACGGGTCTTATAGATTATTACGACTCGTCACTTTAACAGGTAGTTGTTTTTTT
>CAZAUT010000014.1:0-14083 GCA_964488535.1 uncultured Gammaproteobacteria bacterium | reverse complement strand
GCCAATACAATTTATTCACTTGTTTTGTTTTTTCTCATCCTTATCATTTTGGGAACGACTTTTTCCCTGATGGAGGCCCCGGGCGGACTCCGCCTTTACGTTGTCCAATCGGGTTCAATGGAGCCGTATATCAAAACGGGTTCGTTGGCCGTAACAAAGCGCGAAAGCGAATATAAAACGGGAGATGTTATCTCGTTCACCAATAAATCGGGCGGAAATTTTGCCGAATACGGACAGACGATAATGCACAGAATTGTTGAGGAGACAAACGAAGACGGGGAAACAATTTACACCACCAAAGGCGATGCTAATCAAGGGAGTGACCCCGACCCCGTTCTTCCGAGCCGTATAAAAGGCAGGGTCCTTTTTTCGCTTCCGTATGTCGGCTACGCTGTTTCTTTCGCCAGGACGAAACCGGGTTTCATCTCGTTGATAGCCATCCCCGCGGCGATAATCGTCTTTCTTGAAGTGCTGACAATTAAAAAGGAATTGCAAAGGATGATTGCCGAGCGGAAAAATAAAAAAAGTGAAAAAGTAACATCGGAAAAACTAAGCGCGGTGAAAGCGGTATCGTTGTTGTGTTTCACAAGCAGTGTTCTTTTTCTGGCATCGGCAACTGGTACGGCACTGCTTGCGGATACTGAAATTGCAACGGGTGTGAGCATTTCCGTTGGGACTTGGGGGAATGACCCGCAACTGACGTGTGAATTCCGGGGAGAAAAACATATGTTTCATTTTGCCCTTGACGGCGGATATGCAGGCAGCGGTATTGTGTCCTACTCATTAGTCTACATAGCAGACGATATTCAGCATGAGGTTTTGGGGGAAGGACTGGAATTTACCGGTTTCTTTGAAAAAGAGATTTGCTTGGGAGGTTCTTCAGATGAATGCACTCCCCATGACAATTTCGACAGGTTGGAACTGAACGTCGATCTGGAAGAGTCAGTTGGACACGAACAAAGACAATTAAGATGCCGTTTCAGATGGAGGGAAAACCAATGGAACGAAGAAGACTGAATATATTTTATCATTCAACACTTAAAACTCTGCGGTGAGCACAAAACATGAAGTTTTGCCCAAGTTTTTTAAGTAAACGACAACCCACAATTTTCAATTGACAAAAAATCCAAGACCAGGCAGATTTTTGGATGTTATAATTGCGCATATGAAAGAAATCAAGGGTATTTTTGAAAGTTGTCCGTCTCGTTATGAAGAATGTCTGTATTGTAAGCACCTGGCTGCATATCGTACAACTGCATTGGAGGTTGCATTATCTCATGCCAAGAACGGTTTAGTCCCGCTCGGTTTGGTAAATATCACAATATCCTGTGAAAGATTTTCAGAGTCAGTGAAAAGGATTCTTTTCGGAAAGATATGTCCGTCTGAGGTTGAAACAGGTACTGATTTTTGGATTTCATGTCCGGCGGGACGTGTTGTTGATTGCCCTGCAGAAAAGATATGAAGCTGAAAATATTACCAACCCGCGGGTACCACCCATGTTCTACGGGGTGATAGTGTATCTACATCTCGTGGATAGTTACCTTGAAAGGTTGTTCCTTTCAAGGTGTGAAAATTGACAGAGTGTTACAAAAAATTGTGGATGGATAAATAATCCATTCTTGCTTTTTTTATGGAGATTTGCTATTAAGATCTGAAGTTTGTACAATACCCCTAAACATGGAACGATCGAATATTAATGCGCAAAAAAGAGCAAAGTTATTTCGGATTGCTTTGCGACAAATTGGTGTTGGTGGCACAATCAGATGTACGGGTATGGATGATGACAAACTTTGCTCAAATACGTATTCTCGTGACGAATTGGGATGCTGTGAATGTGGAGCAGTAGATATCGTTGCAGAAACAGTGCCTATAGATCTTATTGCTCCGGGAACTATCAAAAAATTGACCCCGCCAGCTTGAAGTTTTGGTTGTACACCCGTCGGGCAATAAGCCAAGTTTGACTTGGTGTAGCCCTGCCTGCCGGCAGGCAGCTTCACACCTTGCCATAATGATGAAATATGATGAATTGTTGCAGAAAATAATTGCGGAGAAATGAAGAATCCTCTCCTAATTATTTTGTAATTTGAAAATTGCTTTGACAGAAGAAAGTTTTCATCAGAATTGCGGAACATGGGCAACCGTTCTTTGGAACGACATCGGATTTGTAAAAGACAGGTAATTTTTCCCAAGGAATACACATTTCGCACCTACCTTGAAAGGTTGTTCCTTTCAAGGTGTGAAAATTGACAGAGTGTTACAAAAATTAGCGAGGTTTCCCCTCGCTTTTTGTGGGGATTGTTAAATCATGTTCAGTTAATTAGAATTTCAGTCATGCAGGATATTTTTTCGAGAGGAGTTGAGGTAGTCGGTTCGGCGATAATTGAAGACGGAAATGGTAGCATTCTTTTAACACAATCTCCAAAGTGGAACAATAAATGGACTATGCCCGGTGGACATATTGATCCAGGTGAGAGGGTAGCTGATGCAATAGAAAGAGAGGTGGAAGAGGAAGTTGGGTTGGAAGTAGATTTTGTTGATGTAATCGCATGGGGAGAGCTGATTAACTCGAAAGATTTTCACAGACCGGCTCATTTTATCTACTTTGATGTTTATTTCAAATTATTAAGTGACGAAGTAAAGCCTGATAATAATGAAATTACCGCATATAAATGGTTAACGCCGGAAAATGCTCTTAAAATCGATTTGGCAGAAAGTTACAAAGAGACAATATTAAAATTTATTGAGTACAAAAAGAAATAAATTGACACATTGTGTTATTTTGGTTCTTATTATTAACATATACAAAAGAATTACGGACATATAATCTTCTGTAAACCATTGCATTTTTGGTAATTAATGATTAAAATGCACCCGGATATGGCATTAAAAGGTGGTTTACCGCACGTTTCGGCACCCGAGAAAGCGTTTATGTCTTGTCCCGGATTTGGGTCTAAGGCCGGTGAATGTACAGGAAAAAGTAATGTCCAACTTTGTTGCAATCCAGATGCGCGTAATAAAGATTGTGAGGGTTGTGAAGAAGTCGGAAAATTGGTTCAACGATTGAAAACAATAATGTCAAATGCATCCTGATTTAAAGTAAAGGCAAACAATTTCCATCCAATAATCTTCAGGGAAAAATAATTTGGTCGTAAATTACAGGCAGCCTCTCTGTAACCCGGAAAGTCTTTGTGTTTTTTGAACGACAAAAACTCGTGTATTATATAAATACATGAAATCCTCTTTCGCTGCCGGTTTCAGTTTCGGACTTACCTCGGGAATAATTACTACTCTCGGACTTATTGTAGGTCTTAGTGCGGGAACAGAGTCTAAAGTTGCCGTTATCGGAGGGATTATTACCGTCGCCATAGCCGATGCATTCTCCGATGCTTTGGGTATACACGTATCCCAGGAATCGCAAAAGAGATCCTCAAAATCCGTTTGGGAATCTACGGCTGCGACACTGTTTTCAAAGTTTTTCTTTGCTTTAACTTTTCTTGTGCCTGTTTACTTTCTTGAATTGAAGACGGCGATAGCAATAAGTATCGTGTGGGGATTTTCGGCACTTATTGTTTTAAGTATTGTTATCGCAAAAAACAAAGGGGAAAATCCGTGGCGTTCCGCGTTGGAACATTTGACTATCGGTATACTTGTTGTTATCGTTACTCAGATTATAGGAAATTTTGTAAAAGATGTCTGGGGGTGAGAAAAGATGAGAAATATAATGAAGTCCGCCTTTGGCGGAAAGAAAATGATTTTAGCGTTGGCACTTGGATTGTTGGTATTTGCCGTTGCCGGTTCGCAAGTCCTTGCGGGAGGAGATAAGGTTAGAGGAGACGAGGCGACAGGCGATGCAAATCAGTATCAAGAAGTCGATTGCCAGGCATGGGATGAATGGTGCATTGAAAACAATTAATAATCCGCCGGAAAAGCAGTATTGTTTTCTACCACGTCCACTCGAATTCCAGGTTTGCGGAAGGCAAAAGAGGGATTTGCACTTCTATACGCTGTGAGTATATACTCTGTGGAAAATATGGCAGGAATTTTTCCGGAAACATGTAGGGCATGTTG
Source organism: uncultured Gammaproteobacteria bacterium (assembly GCA_964488535.1). Classification (GTDB taxonomy): domain Bacteria; phylum Patescibacteriota; class Microgenomatia; order UBA8517; family UBA8517; genus GWB1-38-13. The sequence goes on along the minus strand of CAZAUT010000014.1, from coordinate 10,015 downwards.
TATGTTGTGCACTGACACAGCAGACAAAAAATCCAGGATGGTTCTTTATCTCGGAAAACTTTACATAGTTGGTAACCCAGTTTCCAAATGCCCGATCAAAAATCTTATGAGTGCCGGATTTTCGCAACAAAGAGCGATATTGATTGACAGACGGGTTGAAAATTGGTTGGATTTATCCAGACGTTGATATACCCCACTGTTTTTTGTCCCTGCATTTCCTATTGTATAATCAAATCATGTCTGTGCGGGTTTTAAAGCCTTCCGTCAAAGTGGGTAGGGTGAAAAGATTTTTGAATATTTTTGCCGACGTTCTGATCGGAATATCTGTTTTGGGAATCATTTTGACTTTTGCCCCTGTCGGTTTTCAGGAGGCGAAATACCAAACGAAAAATACGTTTGAGAAAGTTTTAAGCGGTAGGGGAATAAACCCAAGAGTAACGGAGAAAGAAATCATTCCTCCAAATACTGATTTTTCCATTGTCATCCCCAAAATTGAGGCATCCGCACCCGTAACCGCGAATGTTGACCCTTTTAACGAAAAGCAGTTTTTGGGCGCTTTGAAAAGCGGTGTTGCCCATGCAAAAGGAACTTCGTTTCCGGGTTATGACGGAAACACTTATATTTTTGCCCATTCAACCGATGCTTTTTATAATGTCGGACGTTACAACGCCGTTTTTTATCTGATAGGAAAATTGGAAAAGGGGGACGAAATTGATGTTTATTACAAAGGGGAAAAGTACACATATATAGTATATGACAAAAGGGTGGTAGCTCCGGAAGCGGTTGAGTTTCTTAATAACATTGTCGGTGAAAAACGCCTGACTCTTCAGACCTGCTATCCTCCGGGTACTACTATAAATAGATTAGTGGTATTGGCACGGAGTGAGAAATAGTGAACAGTAAACAGTGAACAGTAAAGGAAATTTGTTGAGAGAAAATGGAAATTAGTAATAGAAAGTAGAAAATAGAAATTAGACAAATTACACATACAATTTTCCAATCTCCAATATCCATTGCAATTTTCCAATTTCAATTAACCATTTTCGTTTCGCGTTTATTGCTTTCTGCTTACTGTTTTTTATTTATTGCTTCCCACCCCATGTTGACAAACCCCTATAATGTGTTACTATACTCTCAAGAGTATCTCTTGATCCTGCCGTAATAAAATGCGTCTTAAATTTGCTAACAAATTCTTCAATATCTTCACCTCACTTATTTTGCTTGTTAATTCCTTTAACCCCTTTTTGATCGCAACCGCGTATGCACAGGACGTAACTTCCACAGACGTCGTAACACAAGTTGAAGAACCGGCTCCGACAGTCACTGTTGAACTTCCTCCAACAGAGCTGACTGTTGAACCGACAGTTGAACCAACCGTTGAACCGACGGTTACAGCCGAGACAATTATTACTACCGAACCAACTGTTGCAACCGATACCAAAGACCTCACTGTCCCTGCAGATTCCACCGACCCAACCGACGAAACCACCCTTCCGGACAACACCGACTTTGCCGTTCTTGCCGATACAACTGATTCTTCTATTCCTGCTTTTGATCTTTCCGCTCCTGTAACAAGTGAGGAAAGCGCACAGACTATAACAAGTGTTGCAACCGATAAATCCGACTACACCCCAACGGAATTGGTAACGATAACGGGTTCAGGTTATGTCCCGGGTGCTGTTTTAACGATTGAAATTTTAGTTGACGGAGTTGTTCTTGCGGGTGGAACATTTGTTGCGGATGAAAGCGGAAATTTTATTTATCCTTACCAGCTTGATGGTACCTATAGGCCGTATTATGAAGTAGTTGTAAGATCAGATAGTCATGAAGTACTGGCAACAACAAGTTTTACGGATACACCGGGAAAGGTCAAAATTTGTCATTATACTGCTGATGCATCAGCCCATCAGTGGCAGGCCATTGAAGTGTCCTGGGAAGGTTGGATAAACGGACATTTGGATGGACACGATAGTCACAAAACTGAATACGATTATTTGTATAGTGGACCAATTGAGGGTTGTTGGCCAAAGCCGGGAAACCATGGAATAACATGTGCCGATGAATGGTGTGAAGGTGGCTCAACGGAGCCTGATCCGGAATGCGGTGATGGTGAGTTGAATGATGGTGAAAATTGTGATTTTGGAGATTTTAATGGAGAATCTGCATGCACTAGTTCTTGCATGTGGTTTTCTGGTGACCCTGAATGTGAAGTGACTGACTCAAACGCAATTTCTCAAATTGATACTATAGATCTTGGTGATGAAGCCAGTATGACGGCACATTCGGCAGATGGTTGGGGAGACGATCCTGGAACAGGAAACTATGGTGGCAGAGATTTGGAAGATACGGACAATGACTTTGCTTTGGTGGTTGCAAAAACGGAATGTTACGATGAAGACAAATCTGCAAGTTTTATTTTTGATACCTACAGCAATTATGCGAACAAGTTGCGTATAAGACACTTGGATGGCCAAAGCAATTTGGACAGTTTCGAAGTTTGGATAAACGGCAGTTTTTGGGCCAGATATATCGATCAGCAAGATAGTGCCGAGATTTGGTATACAACGGAATTTAATTTACCAAACATTTTTGATGACACAATGCTTGTTGAGATAAAGCTTATTGATGAGATCTGGAGTGGTTGTGAAACATACGGTCAGCTTGCAATTAACTGGGTAGAGATTTCCGGTTATTCTTGCGAGGAAAGTTGTGGTGAGCAAATAGAGATGTCTTGTATCAATTGTGAGCAACTGATATTTGATTCGGAAGATGTGTGCTACGAAGATAAAGTTGATTACTGTGTGGATGAATATGATTGTACTGAATTGGGCGCTACAGGTGCGGCTGCTCCTGTTTTAACATGTGTATGTGAAGGGCCGACTCCCGCTCCGGATTGTGGGGATGGAGATGTTGACATAAGCATTGGAGAGGAATGTGATTTTGGAGTGGGCAGAAACGGCGGAACATCGTCTTGTACAGAAGATTGCCAATGGGCAGATGTTTATCCTCTTTGTCTGGATCAGTCAGACCCAATAGAAACACACGAATCTGTTGACATTGACGGATTAAATAACGGATTTTACACAAAAGATGAATGGGACCCAGCAACAGGTTCTTCGGCTGATGCTACATATGGAAACTGGGACGGACATGAGGCGATCGGCATGGTTGTCGAACCGGGTAATTGTATAGATGGGGATAAAACTGCAGAATTTACTATTGGGGAAGCAGGCAAATTCATCACAGAACTTCAAGTCCGCGCCCTTGATGGAATAAGTTACACAGATAGTTTTGACATATATGTAAATGACGCGTTTTTAGCCCATTATGAAGACAATAATACCGGTAGTGAAATATGGGATACATTAATATATCCCGTTCCGGGCTCGGATGGACATGGAATTTTGGGACCGGTTACGGTCAAATTTGAATCGGTTGATACTCCTTGGGGTGGTTGCACAACTTGGGGACAGGTTGCAATAAACTGGGTTGATGTCGGGCAGTATGTATGTGAGCGCGAACCGATTGGCAACGAACCCCTTTGCGAGCCGGTATATGCAACAACGGCATTTAACGATGTAAATATTGGAAATACGGATGATGAATTAAGTTACAACCTTGTCTATTGGGGTCCGGTTGAACCTGCTGCTTCAGGTGGAAATTGGGGAGAGGGAACACCTTGTGAAGACGGAAACTGCAGAGTAATTTATGCGCCTGATGAGGAAGATCCTAACAACAGGATAGCTGTTTTCTCCATGCTTTTGGGAGATTCTGAATACAAAGAAATGAGATTTAGTGCGCTTGACGGAATCTCCGGAACTGATTCTTTTGAAGTGTTTGTGGATGACGAAGACACCCCCATATATAGATGGCTTGACAGTGAAGTCTCCGGAGGAGATGAAATTTGGGGAGATCATAGAGTTGATGTGAGCGCTTATGACGATGGTGTACATGTATTTACAATCAGGTCTATTGACCCTCAGTGGAATTACTATACAACTTATGGACAGGTTGCATTTACAAATATTGGGGTTTGGAATTACGAATGTGAAGAACCGGAGCCCGTATGCGGAAACGGTGAAAAAGAAGAGGATGAGGAATGCGACGGTCGCGACGGAGTAGACCCGGGATCAAATTTCTGCACGCCGAATTGTCAACTTATACCTGTTTATGATGGCCGACATTCGTGTCCTTCCCATACTACACTTGTTAAAAAGCAAACAATAAACATATGGTCAACCGACAGTAATGGAGAAAGCATTCCGCTTGAAGCAGGTAAAACATATCTTTTTGAGGCAAGCGGAACCTATCTGTACAACAAGAGCAGTCTTGATAATGCAGCCGATCCTGCGTATGGGACTGCAACAGGATGGGAATCGGTGAGGTTGGACATTGGTATCTGGGGAACGAATCGCGGAGTTACCTCGATAATTGGAGATTTTGGAAACGGTGTTGGTGTTATCGAATGGGATGACGACAAGATATTTGACGAAGATCACACATATCAAAAATTATTCTCCCCCGCTGCAGACTTGAATGCACAGTTTTTGATAAGCGATTGGTATGGCGATTGGTATTCAAGATGTGACAACCAATCGTGTATGAGTGACAATATGGGTGCTCTTACATTAGCGGTTTACGAATGTGAGCCGATTACGACAGGAGACATTAGTGGGTATAAGTGGTATGACGAAAACGGCAATGGCAGGGACGATTGTGTGTACGATTTGACAACAACGGAGGAAACGTCGGACGAGATTTGTGAACCCGGACTTCCCGGATGGACAATATTTATTGACAGTAATGAAAATGGAGTATTGGATGAAGGGGAAATAAGCACTGTTACCGATTCGGAGGGGAACTACAGATTTGAGAATCTTGAGTATGGTGATTATCACATTTGTGAAGTAACGCAGAACGGATGGGTTCAGACATATCCCAATGAAGCGGAATGTCATGAAGTGACCTTGCCACATGAATGCGAGGATATATGTTCTGGTGATCTAATGAGATATTGCGCCCGTCCAACATATTGCGAGAATGAATATAATTTTGGAAACTCTCGAATAGGTATAGATCTTGTAAAAGGTGTTTCTGTTTCATCTGCAGTTGGAACAGGTTCAACGGTAAGATACACGCTGACCGTTAAGAATACGGGTGATGTTACTTTGGCAAATGTATCAGTGAAAGATGCCCTTCCCGGCGGATTTACTTACGTTGCAGACAGTGGAAGACTTACTCTGCCACCTCCGGAAGATAGTGTAGTTGATATCGATCCGGGAACTTCCGACAATGCTTTGGTTTGGACATTGGGAACTCTTGAACCCGGAGAGGACAAAGTGAAAATTATAACTTACGACGTCTTGTTAAGTTCGGAGCTTTACAGCGGATACTATACAAATATAGCTGTTGCAACCGCAGTTTACATATCAACCGCAATTAATACCTCTGACGAAATTACTGTTATGAATCTCATTCAGGATATATTTTCGGTTTCCGATGTTTACGCGCAGGAGGATTATGTTGAAAGTGAAGTGGTTGAAGCGGGGCCCGTAAGCGCTACCGTTCAGGTAGACCGATCATTGGCATATTCAACAAGCGTTGGCGGGGAAGTGCTTGGTGCCTCAACCGAGGTTTTGCCGGCAACGGGATCGCAAACGGCACTTCTTTATTTGTTTATTCTTCTTGCAATAGCAGGAATCGCCTTGAAGTTGATCGCCCGAAGAGGAATTAAGTTGTTTGCAAAGATTGTCGGGATATTTGTAGGCGGAGTAATTTTGGGGTCGGTTTTTGCCGGAAGCGTTTCGGCATTTGATGACACTATCAGAATTCAGGATCTTCCCGAATATTCCAACACGGACACTTTTAAAGTTTCCTATTCGGCGCTTTCGGAAGATTCTGTTACGGTTAAGTTTTACATCAGGAAAGACGGACACAGTACTTGGCGCGAGTTTGGCGGAGTTCAGACAGGTGCCTCCGGTTGGGTACAGGTGTCGGGGAGTGATATTTATGACGGAGACGGAAAATACTTCATTAAGTGTGAGATGAATTCCGCAAGCGCGTGGGATGAAACATCAACTTTTGTAGACAGATCGGCACCCTCTCCAGTTTCAGGGTATTGGAAGGAAAAAGTTGCGGGAGGATATTATAAATTGCATTGGAAAAATCCTTACAATGAAGATTTTATGAAGGTATTGATTTACCGATCCGAGAACAAGCAATTTACTGCTGACGGATCGACAAAGGTTGGCGAAGCTGGGGGAAACAAAGAACAGGAAATGACATGGGACAATTTCGGACTGGATTCGGATAAAGACTATTATTATGCAATCCGCGCTCTTGATAAAGCTGGCAATGCATCCGGCATTGTTGCTGATCCGGAAACGACAGTTTATCTTTCCTCTTCCGCCTCAACTACAGGCAATTATGGAACGGGCGGAGGATTCATGCTTCCCGACGAAGACGTTGGAGAAGATGGGGAAGATGGGATAGACGAAGATGGAGATGTTTTGGGAGAGGATAACGATGAAGAAGAAATTGCGGACGAGGAGTCGTCAAGCATAATTCAACGGGTTGCAACTTTTGCAAGAGAAAGAACCAAGATTACGGTTGGAATTGTGGCAATCATTGCAGGGGTAGCATATCTTCTTTACAAAAAGTACTTCAGAGTTGAGGCAGGGGGAAAGAAAAAATAATTTTTCAGACCTAGTCGTTCTTAAACCCAACTTGAATTTTTAGTCACGAATTGTTTTTTACTTCAGTATGGTAATTTTTTCGATGTCGATGATATTTCTTTCGAGAACAAATTAACCATTTCTTTGCTTCTCCAAAGAAATGGTTGAAAGAAAGGAGCCGCAAGTAAAAATCTCTACTAGATTTTTTTGCACTCGTATTTTGTTTGCAAAACTTCTCATTCGCCACGCTCATGATGTCAGACAATTGCAAACACGGCTTAAGGAATTCCTTCAAAAAATCTATGTGAAATTTTTAATGCGATTAAAAAACAAAGCAAATAATTCTTCAATTATTAAGAAGTTCCGGTCGTACCTTTTTTGTTTTGGCCAGAGCTGCATTTTTTCTCCAGATATCGATCTCTTTGTGATTTCCACCTAAAAGAACTTTCGGCACGCTCCAACCGAGGTACTTTTCCGGTCTGGTATAGCTTGGGTGGTCAAGCATTTTAATCTGCTTACTGTTTATTGTTTTTTGCTGAAAGCTCTCGCTTTCTGTTGCTTCTTCCTCCAAAACTCCGGGTAGTAATCTGACGATGCTGTCTACCATAACCATCGCCGGAATTTCTCCGCCCGTCAGAACATAATCCCCGATGGAAATTTCCTCATCGACGAGATTTTCGGCAATGCGTTCGTCAAAGCCCTCATAATGTCCGGCAACCAAAATTAGATGGTCAACGCTCGAAAGTTTTCTAGCCTTGGCTTGATTAAATACCTTTCCCTGAGGTGAAAGTAGAATTGTACTTTCTTTTACTCTTTTACTCTCCTGCTCTTTTACTCTAAGTGTTGATATTGCACTGTGCACAATATCAACACGTAATACCATTCCTTTTCCACCTCCAAACGGCCTGTCGTCGACTGTCTTGTGTTTGTCGGTTGCCCAGTCACGGAGATTGTGGATATTGATTTCTACCGCTCCCATGTCTTTTGCCTTTTTGAGCATGGAGGTATCAAAAGGTCCCTCAAACATTGAAGGAAACAATGTCAAAATATCTATCTTCATAGCATTATTGTACTACAAGTAGAGCGTGATAAAATAATGGGGAAATGAGTACTCAAAAAAGAATGAAGACCTGTAAAATTATATTTTTAGTATTTGGATATGGAGTACCGAAGGATATCTTGTTTGACGCTACTTACAACCGATATCTGACCACCGTTTTTAACAAGATTTACGACCTCTCTTTAAAAAACAAAAACAATATTAAACCAATTATATTTTGTGGAGGGAATACAGACATGGTTCCGCCCTACAAGAGAAACGAAGCGGATGAAATGGTAAAATTGTTCCGGAAATTTATAAACGAAAGAAAAAATATTAGTAACCTGTCCAAAAATTGGGTTCTAATCGCAGAGGCGAAATCACTCTCTACTTTGGAAAATATTGTAAACAGTAAAGAAATTATAAAAAAGCACGGGATTGAAGGAAATAAAATTGTAATTTTTTGCGAATTTACCCGCGAAAAAAGAGTAAGAGGGGTAGCGAAATATGTATTCGGTGAAAGTTTTAATAAAAAAATCATTCCTGTTGATTTTGACTCATCTGAACATAGATACTTACCACCTGATTATTTAAAGAAAAAGGAAGATCTTGAAACGAAACATTCCCTTTGGGCATTAGAAAGTTCCGACAATCTTAAAAAACACCACGATATGTTTATCGAGAAAATGGATTTTATACGCCGTGAGGGACCGAAAATGAAAAGTGATGCCACGAGGATTTGGTGGGAGAAAAAAATGAAGGAGTATCCGGGAATATAGCATTTTATGAACAACAAGGCACTAAAGACACTTTTTGTTTTTAACGGAATCTTCGTTTTTGCAAGCAGTTTATTGGGGCCTTTATATGCGGTTTTTGTTGAAACAATAGACAAAAGTATTATTTCCGTCAGTTTGTCCTGGTCCGTATATCTGCTTTCCTCAACGGTTTTTATTTTACTTGTTGGAAAGTATGGCGATAAAGTAAAAGAAAAAGAATATCTGTTGATGGCGGGGTTTTTAATAAGAGCAATTGTTTGGTTTGTTTTTCCAACGGTTTCCACAATAACCTTTCTTATTTTCCTGCAGGGATTTCTGGGGTTGGGGGAGGCATTGGGCTCGCCTTCCTACGACGCCTTATTTGCCGAACATCTTGATAAAAACGAGCATATAAAAGAATATGCTGATTGGAGATTGGTTTCAAACATTGTTGGTGCGGTTGCTGTTATATTGGGAGGATTTATTGTAAGTTACGCTGGATTTTCCATATTATTTTATACGATGGGGTCTTTGGCATTAGTATCTTTTTTGGGCGTACTTGTAAAACCAAGAAAATTGTTGTGAACGAGTGGAGTTAATCACTCCGGGAGTGTGGGGATTTTTTCACTCTTGGAGTGTATTGCGCTATATCCAACGTAGCCATATTAAGTAAAGTCGACCGTTTCCTTTGGAATAATGAAACAATGAAAAACAATTTTGGCAAGAATTATTTTCGGAACATTTTATATCAGGAATATTTGCATTCACAAAGAAATAAGAAACGGTTGGAGGAGATACTTCAATACAAAAATAAAGGAAAACTCTTTGAGGTAGGATTTGGGGAAGGGAATTTTCTGAAAGAGGCCTCGAAGTATTTTGATGTCGGAGGGGTTGATGTATCTTCATATGCAGCTGAAACACTGAAAAATGATTTCGGAAGTCGGATCAGAGTTGGCGATATACAGAAATTTAAATTAAAAGATAGTGTTTACGATGTTGTTGTGGCCTTTAATGTTTTTGAACACCTCATTATGCCCACGAAGGTTATAAATGAATTGTACAAGTCATTGAAGGCAAGTGGTGTCCTGATCGGTTCCGTACCGAACAATTCAGGCATTTTTGGTAAATTCTTAACTACAATTTCAAATATATACGACAGAACTCATGTGTCGACGTATCACCCAAGAGTTTGGGAAGATATGTTTTTGAGTGCGGGATTTTCTAAAATAATATTCATTGGGGAAAATTCTCCATTAAGAAATTACTCGTGTTACATAAGAAACAAATATTGGAGACACATATCCTTTAACTTGATTTTTGTTTGTATAAAATAATAATGTATCAAATTCCCAAACTTCTGAAATACAAAGAACTCTTTCATGTCTTTTCCGAAAAAAGTGACGGTAACATGGCAAATTCTATCAATGGAGTGGTGTATGATTTTGGAACCGTTTTGAAAAACAGTTTCCCCTTAAATGGGGGATATCTTTTGTGCAAAAGATCAGATACATATTCGACATTAAAGTATCTGAGAAGAATCGTTAATC
>CAZAUT010000013.1:0-40085 GCA_964488535.1 uncultured Gammaproteobacteria bacterium | reverse complement strand
GACCTTTGATTCTCGAATTTCTTTTTTCCTTTCCCTAAAAACAATTTTAATTTTCAGTAGTGCAGCAATTACTACTTTTATATAACCCGGGTGTTTTGACAATCTTTTAAAAAGTCCCGCAATGTGTTTTTTCATCAAATTTCTTGAGGTAATATTTTTCCAGATAAACAGAAGTTGATTACGCTCCTGTATAATGTCCCTTTTTCTTTTATTAATTTTTCCGATTGTTGACTCGTGTTCGTGGATAACTTTCCCGCTTGGCTCCCACAATATTTTATATCCCCTCTTCATCGCGCGGTAACAAACATCCACATCTTCCCAGTAAAAAGGGTCATACAATTTGGCATCAAAGCCCCCAAGTTCTTTAAAATAGTTTTTTCTGTAAATACTTGATCCGCCACTTGCCCAAAAAGAATGATGAACAGTCTCCCCTTCTCCTCCAACTTCATGACCGATAAATCCATCTTTAAAATACCCCTTTGCCCAACCGTAACCCCTTTCATGAAGCGATACCGCAAAGACGCTTTTATCAAAAAAGTGTTTTACGGCACTTGCCAAATAATCTTTTTCAGGAATAACGTCGGTATTAAGAAGCACCAAAAGATCTCCTTTTGCATTTTTCACTCCCGTGTTTATGGCTGAAGAAAATCCCCGATTTTTAAAGTGTTTAAGAATTCTTACTTGCGGAAATTTCTCTTTCAGAAAGTTCACGCTCCCGTCGCTTGAAACGTCGTCAACAATTATAATTTCGGCGTTTTTGTCAAATTCTTTCGTTTCGAAGATAACAACAGGAAGATTTTTCTGAAGCAGTTCCAACCCGTTATAGTTGGGAATAATAACCGATATCTTGTGTCCCATTTCCCTTATTGTAGCGTAAATGAAGGCAATTATTAATTGTTAATTATTTATTCTTGATTGTTTAATACTTAAACTTTTCTTACTTTTACCAAATGAAGCATACCCAGGTTGAACTTTTCATCAACTTCTACCTTAAAGCCCGCTTTCCTGCACATCTTTGGTAGTCCATTGTTTCTATATGTCTGAATATGCGTCTCCCGCCAAACCCAACCGCGGGGATAAAAATGAAGCCAGAGAAACCAGACAATCTGAAAAAGCGGACTATCGGAAGGAACCAGAAAGACAGCATACCCGCCTTTTTTCAAAATCCTTTTTACTTCCTTAAATACCTTAACCGGATCGTGGACGTGTTCCAAAACTTCCATCGCAAACACGGCATCAAAGGTATTTTTTTTATAATTTAATTTTTGCGCATCCCCAACGATAAAGTTCATACCTTTATTCTTTCTCCAGTGTTTTTTAGCCCATAAAACTGAACTTTTTAAAACATCAATACCGATCAATTTTTTTGCACCCGTCCCGTCATAGATAACTTTTGAAAATATTCCATCCGCGCATCCTATATCCAAAACATATCCGTTTACTCTTTCAAGAACTTTCAAAATCTCTTCAAACCTTCTTTTGTGCCAATATTTTTGAAACGGGTCGACCTTTAATGACTGGTAGTACCAATTAGGAGGAACCTGTTCGTGAAGTTCAACCGCGGATTTTTTCATCCTCAATTTTTTTTTCATGAATTATTTTATGAAAAAGATTATACATCAATAACATACAAAAACTAATAATTGAAATTATTGATCCGATAGTGAAACTTGCAGGTTTATAGACATATCTTACGATATGTTCCCCTTGACCAACTTTAACCGCCCGGAATGCATAATCTGCTTTGATAATATTTTCTTCAATTCCGTCAACATAAACCTTCCATCCCGGGTAGTAAAGATCTGAAGTAAAAAGAATGCCCCCCGACGTATTGACCGATATAATACTTTCTGTAGGTGAATATTTTAGATATCTTATATTTTCCTCTATAAGTTCGGTGGAAATTACATCTTTTGAAAAACCGGGGTCATCGTCTAAAATGAGAGTGTTGTTAATAGGAAAGGAAGGATTTAATAAATTCTGTAGTGCAGATTTACCATCGTTAGTAACCTGCCATGTTTTATACACCGCGGATCGCTGTTGAGCATTTTTATTTTTCAGAACTGCAACTGAACCGTCTTCGAATACCGGCTCGAACACATCATTATCATATTGTTCAGGGACAAAACCATCTTCCGAAATTTTCCCCCGTTCATCAACTTTATTTGTTAAAATATATTCCGTATTTGCCAAGGCAACGAGAGAAGATGTCGTATTGTCGGCAAAACCGTAACGTCCCGCAACCTGGGCATTTTCACTTCCGCTTCCGGATGAGGCCAAATATTGAGCTATAACTCTCGGGTACACGGCATCATAACCCTCCAGCGATTCTATTTCATAAGGCATTCTCATATTCATCGGGACTACTGTTGCTCCGGACGTTCTGAAAGGTTTTTTTTGAGATGACAGATAATCCAATACCGGAACATCGGGATATATAAAATCCTTATCGGAAAAAGGGGTGTACTTCCAGCCAAATCTATACATTTCAGCTGCAATCGTGATGAACAAAAATAATAAGAGTACCTTTTTAAAACGAGTCGTATATTTAATAAAAATTATTGTCGCCAATACAACTATACCCACTACAGCAGGTATCGTCAGATTCCGTAACCCGATCACAAAGTTGTTCAAACCTCCCGTCATATGTTCAGTTAATCCGATTGTCCGTTTGTATGCAAAGAACGAAAAAAGTGTATACAAAGAAATATATGATAACGGTAAAAACAATAAATATTTATGTTTCAGATTTTTCTTACCAGTTAGTATTTCAAATCCGATACTGCTTAAAATCGCAGCTGAAAAGTTCCATAATATGAGGGCTCTATGGGCTGCTGCAGCTTTCAAACCAAAAATGTTGCTGTTCCAAATAATTTTTGACAAAGGTGTGTTAAAAGATAATAAAAACGAAATTATCGCCAGTGTAACACCATACTTTAGAAGATAAAAATGCTTTTTATCCCGATTGATTAAAGCAAGAAGGGAGAGTGTAAGAGAACCGATACCAATAAATCCTATATTGGATGTATAATCCTGCAAACCCCAATAGTTTCCTGTCGCGTGATTGCCGTAATAGTCGGGAGCTATAAACGTAACTATCTTCTCCAATGGCAAAAAAGCCCAGGAAGAGGGGTTTAATTCCACAAAGCGTTGAGAATTTTCAATTAACTCTTTCGCCGGTAATATTTGGAAAAATGCCATCCCCACCCCAAATACAGCGAATAAAAATATTTTAAATATTATTTTAAAATCAATTTTCCCGGTTATAAATGAATAAAAAACGAATACAAACAAAACAAGGTATGTATAAAGTACTACTTGCGGATAACCTCCAAGTATTTGAAACAGTAATGAAAAGGAAAACAGTAATCCGTATTTATAAGAACCTGTTAGAAAATATTTCTTCATCAGTAAAATCAGTAATGGAATAAACGATGCAACCAAGGTGTGCGAATTCCATTGCGACCAAATTAAGTTAAATCCGGAAAATGCATAAACAATTCCTCCCATAACTGAAGGCAAAATGTTTAATTTAAACGACCGAAGTAGCATGTATGTAAAAAGTGCTGCGAAAAAATGCTGTGCGATAACCTGAAAAGACCATGCAAGATGGTCATCCATCATAAAGTAAAAAATGTTCGTAATTGTAAAAGGAGCAGATTGAAAGTTGGCAAGAAGAGGTGTCCCTGTCAGTATCAGAGGATTCCATAAAGGAACGTGTCCGCTTTTGAGAATATCAACGGCCAATATTCTCATTGGGTAAGAAAACGACACAACATCTGAGGTTATCGGGTTTTTTACAGGTACTCCCGCGGGGTATCCCCACTTATAATCAAGCCATGGATAATAAGTGCCAACAATAAAATCTCCGGGGATTGGAATCAAACCTTTAATAAAAAACTTCCAGAAAAATAATGCAACAAGAAGAAGTATTACGAGAAATGGCCAGTATTCACTGAAGAATTTTTTCAACACTATCTTTAAATTTTTCATAAGCAAATGATTTTGACGAAATAACCGCATTTTTTGAAATACTTCTTTGCAGTTTACTATCATTTACAAGAACCCTTGTAATTTTAGCAAGTTCGGCTTTTTTGCTCCACAAATAACCGTTATTTTCCACAACAATTTCTTTATATCCTCCGGCATTATACGGAACAGGGACACACCCCCCTGCCATTGCCTCAACAAGAGATATTCCAAAGTGCTCAACCTTTTCGGGATGTTTATTTTCATCCTCACCATACCCGCTTGCCGACCAAAATATCCTTGCGCGACCATAAAGTTCTACAATTGTTATATAATCGGGTGAGTCAATAAACTCAATGGGGTAACCTTCCGCCATAACTTTTAAGTCCTTCAAATACTGCTCTCCACCGACATCCGTCCCACCCGCTAAAACCAATTTCCAACCGTTCAACCCCTTTTTGCATAACTTTTTAAAGATATCTATTAAAATATTCTGATGTTTTGATTGCAGAAGTTGCGAGAAACGTCCGACTGCAAGAATTATATTTTCTTTTCTTTTGGGTTTTATTTTGGTAACGTCGCATGGGGGATATATGACCGAACTTACAACACGATACTCTTTATCAATAAATTTTTTTGTAAAGTTGGAATTACAAATAATATTTTTAATACGAAAAAGTTTCATTCTATTTATTAATGAATCACCGCCTATATTCGTAAACGGAACCTGAAAATGGAGAATGTTGTTTCGGGAGTGAAGAAGGGGAATGCTACCGTCGGATACCCAAAAACAAAGATCATACCCGTTACCCTTTTTAATATCGGGAACAATGTTTATTCCATCTATTTTTAATCCAAAACGGATTTCTATCTTCTTGAGAAGATCCTTTTTATGCCACTCAATATCCACACTATAACCGGCATCCGCCAAAACTTTAGCAAACGATATGGTATAGCGTTCACCTCCGCCAAGGGTATTCCAATAAGGATTGTAAATAGCCGCACGCATACAATTTAAGATACCAATATACTAATTAGTTCAAATAATACTAATGGATACTAATAAATACTAATTGCAATTAAAACGCTTTTGAATTTGTATTATTTGCATCATTTGCATCATTCGTAAATATTGGTATATTGGTATCTTTTATCTGCAGTTCCCATAATTTTGCATAACTTATGAACCTGCTATACACCTGATAAAGCCCCATTATAATCCCCTCTCCCCCGTCAAGAAAAGCCAAATTCTTAACAAATCTGAACCAAAACTCACGGAACATGGCGGTAATAAATCTCGGTATTGTCATTGACGGATGACCTGCATCAAACATTAATTTTCCTTCAATCTCCGACCATTTATTTGTCTTGATAACCATATCTTTCAGGTTATTTTCTTTATGATGAACGATTTCACTATTCAAATATTCCAACCTTCCTTTGTATAAGGGTCGTTCATGAAGCAGGTTCTGCCATTCTATAAGGCAATCTTTTTTGAATAGACGGATCACATAATCGGGGTACCACCCTCCATGTTTCAGCCACTTTCCCAAAATGATATTTTTGCGCGGTATCGCGAAGCAACCAACGCTATCGTCCCAATCTTTAATCAATTCCAAAATGTCTTTCTTCAATTCTTCCGATACTTCCTCATCGGTGTCAAGATAGAATATAAATTCTCCTTTTGTCTTTTCTTTCCCAAAATTGCGCCAGTCGCTATAACTTCCCTTTTTATCATAATCAAAAACATTACAGCCAAGTTTCTTTGCCGCTTCCCTGGTATTGTCGCTTGAACCCGTATCAATGACAGTTATTTCATCGCAAAACCCCAATGATTTGACACATCGTCCGATGATCTTTTCTGAGTTTTTAGCAATAATTATTCCGCTGATAGTTATCATTGTTAAATAGTTATTAATATAATGCTAATCAACTAATTAATACCAGTCTACTAATACCTACTAATCCTCTTATTCGCAGGTATTCGTAGCATTCGTGCTTATTAGCAGATTAGAATTATTCATTTAATCGTTCCCTTACCAAATCTCGCGGTATAAAAATCAAACACACCCTTTTTCTGCGCAGGCCGGCCGTACATTATAAATCGCACGCTTTCCCGATATAGCGCAAACCTTGTTTTCCAACTTGCGTATCCCATTCCAAAAAGCAGGCGGTTTCTTGTAATATAATAATCATTCAGGTCGCTTCCGATCGCCGAACTTTGCGCAACCTTATGCCACAGAACGGCCTTGTAAACGTACATTATCTTTCCGCCATCTTTTTTATATCTTTCACAAAGATCCACATCTTCAAGGTACATAAAATACCGCTCGTCAAACGCACCGTATTTTTGGATAACATCGGCACGGACAAACATTGCTGCTCCCGTGGCAAAATCTGTTTGTAAATCACGGCTATATTGCCCGCGGTCTACTTCGTCTACAGACTTATTGGTTGCATAAACATTATTCCAATCAATACTCCCACCGGCCGACCAGAGGACTTTTCCTAAATCGCTTTTTTTATACTTTTTGTGAAATTCAAAACCTTTGGCAAAATATATTTTTGGCGTAAACATTCCAGAGTCAGAATATTTTTTGGCTGCTGCCAAAAATTCGATAATAATATTTTTATCAACAATCGTGTCGTTATTAAGAATAAATAAATAATCAGCACCCTTATCTAAAGCATAGGCGATACCTACATTGTTCCCGGCTGCAAACCCATGGTTGTCCTTATTTTCAATTAATTTTAGTTCCAGGTTACCTGAATTATATTTTTTGAATTGTTTGACACTGTCATCCGAGGAACCGTTGTCAACAAGAACTACTTTCAATGTAAACCCATCCACATTTAGTTTTTTCAACGACTCCAAACAGTCAAGGGTGTCGTTGGGACGATTCCAGTTGAGGATGATAATAAAAACTTTGGGATGAGACATACACTTAAATTTCCATATTCTAATGAATATAATGCTAATTAACGAATTAGGACCAATTCAACTAATACCTGCTAATGATTGTTGATAGGATTTGTAGGTATTCGTAGCATTCGTACTCATTAGTAGATTAGTATTATATTTTCAGGGTAATTTCAATTTCCTCTTCACTCTCTGCACCCAACTTCCACCTTCTTTAACCAGTGTGTCCGCTGTCCAGTAGTTAATCTCTTTCTGTGACTTTTTAATTTCATCAATGGTATTTTTTATATCTAAAAGCTTCGGTTCAAAACCTTCATCCTGCCAAATTTTTAAATATAAAACCATTTCGGAAAATGACTGAAGAAGTGAAAGTGCTAATCCATGCAGTCCATCCTTATACCCCTCTCCCTGAAAATACCGTCCGACAAACTCTTGAACCGGCTCTTTTATTAAATCCTGCCATTTAAATTTATATCCCTTTTTCTGAAGTGCTGTTTTTTGATATGTGGTATATCGGTTCAAGCGGTCTATATACTGTTCGACCGACTGGTAATGGTTGTGAACGATTGCGTTTTCCTCAACACTCTCAAGATCCAACCCTTTCCCTACGGTCATAGGAACGGAGTGTATAATTTCGTTCCACGATACATAACCTTTTTTAAAAAATCTGATATTGTAATCAGGCCACCAGCGTGAATGTTTAATCCACTTTCCAAAAATGATATTTTTCCGCGGAAGACGGTAATAATCGGCCGACTGTTTATCTATTGAAATAGTTTTTAACCTGTCTGCCAAAATCGGCGGAATTTCTTCATCGGCATCTAGTATCAATACCCAATCCCCTTTCGCTTTTTCAACTGCAAAATTTCTCGCAGGCTCAACATAACCGACTTTCTTGTGTTCATATACTTTTGCACCCAGTTGTTCTGCTACCGAAACAGTTCTGTCGTCGGAATGCATATCGCATACAATCACCTCATTGTTTATTTTTTCTACGGAAGCTATCGCTTTAGCAATATTTTTCTCTTCATTTAAAGTATTTATAACAACCGATATCATATTTTATAAATTACATAACCGCCCGATTCGTATAAAGTTTGAGCACCCGGAAGATTTGTTGGCGAAAAATCCTGTAACGGTGTTAAATAGATATAATTAACACCCTTATTTCTCAAATAATTTATATCCGGTATTTTGTTCAGAATTTCTTCTTTTCTCCCTTTCCCATTATACCCCGTTATTTCCAAATTGACCTCATCTTCCAAATAAGTCACTTTACCGCTTAAGGCAGAAACATACGCAGTAGATTCATATAAATACAGAGGTCGCGGGGGATTAGAAATTTCTTTGTCCGCCAATTTTCTATCAAAAGGAATTGTCAGTACAACACCTTCCGGCTGATTTTTCAAGAATTCAAGCGCTTTAAGTTCTTCGGTTGAAACCATTGCGGGGGGACGTGAAGGCAGATAATGTCTAAGGGTTGCAATTGAGGAAGGAATGGAGAGAACCAGCATAACGGTCATAATCGTTATAATTTTCATAATCGGTATTTTGTCGTTTTTCAATAATTTTTCCCAATACTCCCCAACCACAACTCCGGCAATCACAGCAAATAAGACCAAGCTATAGTAAAAAAACTGTATGGAATTCCAGGAATTTCCCGTTTGGATAAATAACGTCGGGATTAATATTCCAAAAGACACAATACTTAATATTATGACGTCAATGTCGTTTAGACTTCGAATGTTTATTATCTTTTTTATAAACCAAGGCAAGGAAATAAATCTTACCCCCATATTCCCCAACAAAAATATTGTAAACAAAAGAGCATAAGAAGGAATCAGTTTCAAATAAACCCCCGCCAATTTATAATTCGCAACGGCGGAAGCCATTTTTGGCCAATACAGTCGGTCAACTGTTGCCACCATGCTCTCCAAAAACCAGAATGGTTGAAATATAAGCCCGCCGGAACGAAAATCATAAGTCGGAAGAAGAATTACCAACGAAACGATTCCCACAACTATGACAATTAACAAATTCCTTTTTACTTTGTTGAGTGTATATTGCCATAAACCGGTAATAAGCAAAGAGATTAGCATTAAAATACCTGCGTAAACCTTGACCTGAACCAACAAGGAAAATGAAATTGTATAGAGAATAATATATAAAATATTATTGGTATTTTTATATTTTATATAAAAAAATAAGCCCAAGAATATTACCACCAGTGAGAATGCAAAGGGGGGATTGACCAACGTCGAAAGAGACTGCTGTGACCAAAAAAGAGATTCTCCACCAAAACCTTCTCCACGAAAAAATGTTCCAATCCAGCCGAAACTTCCGGAAAAATATATAAAAAAAGTTGCAGCTGTTGCTTTTATCTTTGACTTTTGCCAAAGATATACGAATTTGTAAACAAAAGCACCTATTGAAAAAGCAATGATCGGAGGGATTATCTGAAAATATAAATTGATTACCGGGATCAAAGTAATTCTGTGAATAATCGAAAGCAAGAGGTCAAATCCGATATGGTAGTTTTTAATGTTCTCGCCTGCAAAGACCGGCATTTCAAACCCACCCTTGGCTAAAGAATTAATAACTGCCACATGCCAAATTCCGTCATGTCCGTTGGGACCCCAAAAACCCATACCGTAATCATAAACAATACCGCTTTTTACCATCGTTAACGACCACAGAAGCGTTCCTGTGATAATGGTAACTACGGCATATTTATTTTCTAAAAATGCCTGAAATAGTCTTTTTAACATCGTCAATAAGACCCCTTCCAACAAGTATGTAAAGAATCGACCCGTAGGATACTGCAGCAAAAACAACAATGCTAATAAATTTTAACAGATCAATCTTTGGTGTATAAATCAGTATTAAATATATTAAAAAGCCCATTATTGTGGAAGCAATAAAAGGCTTAACGATGGAATATAAAGCGTCAATAGCAATTATATTTTTCACAATCATAAAGGCAACGACAGATGAAACGCTGACCAGAAGATAACCGACAGCAGCACCATTCGTTCCATAATTTCGTCCAAGATAAGGAATAAACAGCCAGGAAAGTGACGTCCACATAACCATCAGTTTAAACGTAGTTTTGATCTTTCCGACAGCGTTTAATGTATTTGTAAATTGAGTCGTAAAGGCTGCGATCGCTGCATTAACGGAAAAAAACATCAGAGGAATATATGCCGGTTCCCACTTCCTGTATTTCGGAATTACTTCAAGAAGCGGTGGAAAAAGTACAGCGAGTCCGGCCAGACTTGGAAACACCAGAGCACATATAAAAAAAACCGACCTGTTAACCGTTTTGGAAAGTTCCTCTTTATCATCCTGCATTCTGGAAAATGCCGGAAAAGTGACTTTTGTAACAGTATCCATAAAAAATCTTAAAGGGTATTGAGACAGCTTTTGCGCCGTTCCCAATATCCCAAGTCCGGAAGTACCCAGTATTCC
This sequence comes from uncultured Gammaproteobacteria bacterium, assembly GCA_964488535.1. Classification (GTDB taxonomy): domain Bacteria; phylum Patescibacteriota; class Microgenomatia; order UBA8517; family UBA8517; genus GWB1-38-13. The sequence continues at coordinate 29,728 of CAZAUT010000013.1, read as the reverse complement.
ACCCATCACTATCGTTAAACCGTCGTCTTTTACGGTTGCCAAAAAATTGTTCAGCTGGTATGGTATACCAAAATTAAGAAGCGCCTTAAGAGACTCTTTTGAAAAAGCTATGCCGGGTTTCCACGGCTGAAGGACATAGATTGCAACTACACCAACCACACCTCTCGCAAGAACCGCATAAGTAAAACTCGTCAAGCCGTATCCTTTCCAAGCAAAAAAAACAACAGATACATTATAAACAAGATCCTCAAAAATCTGGGGTATGATGAATTTTGAAAAGTCCAATTTTCTCTCCAGTATTATTGAAGGAATGTTTTTCAAAGATGCGAGAAAAAAAGCAAAAGTAAGAGCATAAAGTAAATTTACTCCTTCTGTTGACAGAGAATTTATTCTTGCCAGATACGAAGAGGACAAAAAGAGTATCAGCGATATACCAACAACCAATATCTCCTGAACCGTAAAAACCGTTTTGTAATCCTCTTCTTTAGGTTTCGCTTTTTTCTGAATCAGGGCTGCACCCAATCCGATATCCGCAAAATATGAAAGGAAGTTTACCGTTGCAGAAACGAGGATAAAGGTTCCGAAATGTTCGGGATCCAATAATGCCCATAATAATCCTTGTGCAGTAAAAGCAATTAATCGAAGAATTAACGTCCGTCCGGTTAATGCTGCCACCCCTTTCACGGCTTTCTGTTTTATTTCGCCAATACCAATTTCCTCATCGATATCTTCATTAAACATAATGACGCTTTTTAAAGGTAAAAATAATAAACACTGTGAAAGAGATAGTGGTAATAGTATTAGCTATATTTCTTATCGGAGTATTATAAAATTTTGCTTCCACCTGATGTTTACCGCGGGGTACGGATAATTTAATGACATTATGCGCCCCGTTTGTTTGAACATCAGTTGGAACTCCATCAATCTCGGCTTTCCATCTGGGAAAATAAATATAGGGAAATACGATCTCCGAGTCTTCTTCGATATCAACATTAATTAGGAAACCGTTTGACTGTCCTTGATAACTGTCTATAACACCTTTGCCTTTTACAAATTTTGGTTCTTTTGGAGCCGGATATTCGGGAACAACCTTGACGTCTTTAGGAAGATAGTCCGCATTCCCTCCCCTTTGCTGAAGTTCAAATGCTATTCCTGATAATTTTTCCGAATCCTTCACTTCCCTGGAAAAATGCACGGGTGTGAAATATGAGATATTAAAAATGAATGTCAGAACAATAATTGCCAATGCAAGCGGGTATTTAACCAAAAAAATATGTTTTCCGACAGCACCTCCGGCAAGAGCGATAAAAAACATCGACAACCCTAAAAACCTCCAAGGGAACTGAATAAAAACAGCAATGTCGGTTAATTTCCACAAAAAGACCGATCTTTGGTGTGTTAAAAATGCCGTAAAGAAAAAGAAAACAACCAGAAGACCAAGCATTAGCGGGTTGTTTTGATACTTTCTTCTTTTAATCCACAAAAGACCGGCAGGAATTATCCAAAACAAATTCCACCAATGAGGCCAACCGACGGAAAAACTCATTCCGTCACCCTCTCCAAATACAGACCCGCCGTCACCCCAAAAACGGCTGATAAAAAGCTGATTAAGGTCCGCAAAGTGGGCTTCATACGTGTAATAGACGCTAGTCATATATCTCAAATCTATAAGATTCTGTTCGAAGATGGCCGGAAGTATAAAAAATGAAGCCATGCCGAAACCTACTATTCCCGATAGAGACAGGTATTTTATCGAAGAATAATTTTTGAGATATAATATCCAAAACAAAGCCCACAGCAGGGTAAATGGAGCATACATAAGCATTGAGATGTTGTGGGTGGAAAACAAAACAAAAAGGGAAAAAGACAGTCCCGAAAAAGATTTAACGTCGTTCTTATTGATTAATTTATACAGAAAGTACCATACAAAGGGAAGTGTTGCCAAGGCGAAACTCTCCGCCAATGCCCCTCGGACGTATACATCGACCGCGTGATATGGAGCATATGTGTATAAAACTGCCGAAACAACACCACCCCAATAACCCCAGAATTGTCTTGCGAGTAAAAACATTCCGATGCCTCCGCTAAACAAAGATACGGCAAAAAGAAATTTTGCGGTACCCAAATACGATGAACCCATAAAAAGCTTGTATATCAATCCCAAATAGTAGGGAAAAGCGCTGTAAAAATTAAACATTGCCTGACCGTAACCAAAATTCATGTCAGGGCTCCATCTGCAGGGAATTTGTCCATCGTTAAAACAACGTACCATCTGAAAAAGACGCATCACCTGAAGATCGTCGTGCATATTAAAGTATCCGCTGCCGAAAAACCACGATACTGAAGGGATAAGAAGCGCAATCAGGAAAAGATAACCGATAATTTTGATGTACCTCCCGAAAAATTCACTCGCTTTTTTAACCGTTCTCTTTACGACCATCACCATATATCATATAACAAGTTATGAAGCCAAACAAACTTGAATTAATCAGAAAATGTCTTGAACGGGAAAAAGACCAATTGTTGACCAATATAAACAAGGTAACTATTGCGCGGGACGAATCTCCTCTTCCTACGGAATCCCGCTCGGATACATCGAGAATCCAGGCCGATAATTTACTTCAGGAACTCAAGATAAAACTGAATAAGCTTGACGATCTGATTCATAATCTGCCTCAAAGAATTAGTAAAGAGGATCAAGTTTCCGGCCTTTTCAGTTATCATGAAATATTGAAGGACGGCAATTCATTCAAGATCATAGTTGTGCCGGACGGTTGTGGAGGAAGGGAAATCGAAGGCATCAAATTGGTTTCGGTTTCAACGACCCTTGCGAACTCCGTTTTAAATAACTAAATTACCTCAAAAAAATACAGTACCTCTCTTGGACCGTATCTGACATAATCGTGAGTTCCTATTGTGCGTAATGGTTTTTCCCAGGAAGCAATCAGTTTAAGACGCATTTTTTCGGGACTGCCCGTTAGACGGGATGAATTGATAACTAAATAGGTTTTATTACCCGCTTGTTTTGATTCTTTCAACTGCACCGGTAGTTCCTTGATCGAAAGTCCAACACCAATAACGGTAATTTGGGGATAATTATTAAGGTAAATCTGAAGTCCGTCGGGGAGAGTCCCGAAATATCCTTCCGTCCCGACGATTATCTTGTCATCGGGGTTTTCCTTTTGATAATCTATCAGATACTTTGACACTTCCTTTATCCCATACCCCGCTGTCCACTCTTCCAAATACCCCGTTCTTTCGCTTTTCGGCAAAGGAGCATCTTCTATTTTATAAATCAACAAAATATTAACTAATAATGAATTGGTTATAAACAATGTTAATAATAAATAATTTAATAATTTTATCTTTGTTTTGAACAAAATAAAAAGCGAGGCGAGAATATAAATAAATGGCATTACATAAAGAATATATCTTGCCGTAAACACCTTCGCATACATCGAATTGGCAAATAACGGTAGGACAATCCAGACAAGAAGTAAAATTGTTTCCCTCTTATATTTTTTCAAACCGATAATAATTCCCAGTACCAACAAAAAGATTAACACTCCCGGTCCCAAATTCCATAACCACTCAAATATTTCCCTGATATGAAAAATGAAAGGGTCCTTAGGGTTAGTCCAAAGATGAGATATGGGAAAAATATAGTCGGCATTTCTGGAATTTACCAGGTGAAAATTTGGCCCCAAGCGCAGGATATTGTACATACCGTAGGCGATGAGGAAGATAGGGATTATGAGAACAAAATATTTAAGTAAAACACACAACATCCGCGAGGAGTACTTCGCACACCTCACGGGTGTCTCGCGACTATATTTTCCAATACAATCTATAAATACCGTTGTTGGTGTGAGGATTGAAAAATAAAGAGCCGGTGATTTTGTCAAAAGCGCGCCTCCCAATAAAAAACCTGACATCATGGATAAATCATATCGATAACGTTTTATCGCCAAATATAAAAATATAAAAAACCAAACCCCCATTGCGGTCAGAGTTGCATCTACAAGCGCCATGCTGTCGAAAAAGATCATGAAGGGGCTGATCGCATACAATACCGAGGAAATAATACTCAACTTTTTTGATTTGAATAATATATATGACAAAACAAAGAGGCCGAAATTGGAGGCAATTCCCATGAACACCGACAACAACCTTCCTGTTATTAGAGGATCAAATGAGGGATGGAGGATAAACATCAGTATCCACATATAAAGTGGCTGTTTTCCGTCGGAAACAGGTAAAAAGCGGAGTGTCGGTTCGGCTTTCATTACCTGAGCCCAGCGGACATATATCGCTTCATCAGCAAATATCGGCTGTTCACCTATAAAGATTTTCAGAAGCCGTAGAGCAGACGATATAAAAAGAATAATAATAAGTAATATGATTACAACCCTCCAATCGTTGTATAATTTTTTCAACTTTTTAATTGTTAAATTCATTAGAAATTAGTTGTTGTATATCAGAAAAATTGTAGTTGAAAAATTGACAGTATAAAATGGTGTTATCAGTTTTCAAATTTCTATTCTCTATTACCATTCTCCATTCTCTTTCAACAATTTTCTATTTTTCATTTACTGCTTTTTGTTTATTTTTTATTGCTTACTGTTTTTTGTTGTATGCTCCCCTCACGTCATTTATCTTTACCCGTAATATCTGTAAAAGCATTTCTTTGGATTCACGAACATAACGGCTTAAACCCCCACCCTTACTTATACTTGAGTCGGCATCTTCCCAAACAACAGGAACCTCTTCGATATCGACACCTAATTTACTAATCAAATGCAAAAGTTCTACATCAAAGGAAGTGACTGTCCACCCTCTTGCCGATTTCTCTTTCCTGAAATATTCCAGTTTAGGGAATGTTCTTAACAATATCTCGCGTTTAAAAAATTTAAATCCGCATTGCGTGTCGTTTATCTCGGGTAAGATCAATATCTTTCTGAAGGTTATAAATACAATAGCTCCAAGCCGTCGATAGAAAGGAAAGTTTTTACGAGCAAGTCCCCGCGATCCGATAACGGCGTCTGCCCCTCTTTCAGCAAACGGCATCAGTTTTGACAGTTCTTCAATTGGAGTCGATTGGTCCATGTCGGTCAGTAATACATATTTGCCACTGCCAGCCTTGATACCATAAAGTAGTGCAGACGGTTTTCCTCCATGCGGATTTTCCAACAATTTGAAATTCTTTAATCCACGAATCGTTTTTTTGATCAACCTTCTACTTTCATCCGTACTCCCGTCATCGGAAACGATCACTTCCCAAGTGAATTCCTGCTTTGACAGATATTTATATACAGCCGGCAAAACGCCTTTTTTGAGGTTTTCCTCTTCGTTATAACAGGGGATTATAACCGATAGAAATTTTTCACTTTTGCTGGACATAATAATGTTTTGTGAATTTCTCTTTAGCTGATTATTTGGTAAATCCGAACATTGTTCCGGTAACATTATCATCTTCTCCTTCACATGACAATTCAATCGTTTTAATATTATACTTCGTATAATCCGGATAAATAAGTCCAATCGCACCAAACGTTTCATCGACCGGAAACAGTTTTTCGTTTAAGGGAAATACTATCGTATAAACAGGTGTATATTCGTTGATTTTTTTTGTTTTTAAGCCTTCCATCCATATAAGATATCTGTACCCTAAATTATTTCCCGGACTTGTTATGTATGATACCGATACGCACCGATAACCCCGAATATTTGCATCATCTTTAATCTTTTTTATCACTGCTTTACGCTCAAGATACCCGCTTTTATTAATCGGCAGCGTAAACAAACGGAACATATTCGTAAATAACAAAATAACAATAACAAAAGTTCCCGCTTTTCGAAATTTATCATTCCGGATGAATTGATCCAGTAAAAGTGATAATAATATCACAGGAATAAACTGTATACTGTTGAGATAATATTCCGAAAGCCTTTTTGAGTAAAGGGAAAAGAAAATATAATAAACCAAAAACCATAAAATCATCAATAAAAAGATTTTTCTATGGCTTTTCAACGTATGCCAAAAATAGACCAATAGAATAAAGAAAATTACAAAAACATGTTCGTATTTTATAAAATTTGACGATGGTAAAATTATCGAATAGTAATTTTTTGAGATTAAGTGAAAAGTTCTTGATATTTTTTCCCATCCGTTAACAATATCCTTCTGGTCGGTAGTTAAAGATTTAACCAACGCATCGGTTTGAATAAAACCATGGCGGTATTCAAACATTAAAAGCGGTAAAGAAAGCACGATAAATACGAGAAGCGGTATAAAAAAATCCGAGATTTTGATTTTTCTACCTGACATAATTAGCACCGGAATAATCAAAGGAATTGGTAAAACCAGAGCAAAATTTATATGCCATATGAAAGACGCAAGAACGGCAAAAATTACGAATCCTTTTCTTAGATTACCCGAAATTATTTCGTAAAAAGACCAAAGAAGAGCGAAGCTCCAAAATATAACCGGCTGTGTGGGGACAATTTCTTTATCATTTAATATAAATATAAAAGAAAGCGCATAAATTCCGGCAGCATACAAGCCGACTTTTTTAGAAAATATTTTTGAAATAATATAATATATACCGACAATATATAACGCTCCCAGAACTACGCCTAAAAATGTCGCACCCAAAGGGTCCATGGCAAACAAAAAATAGAACGGTATTTGGAGATAGTAAAACAACCCGCCTATAAATATTCCGGCAGTTGACGTTTCCTGCCCTATCAGGCGTAAATGTCCATCTACAACAATATCTTTTATTATCCAGCTTGCCAAATCGTTATCGTGGTTATACATAAAAAGCTGGTCGAACTTATATAACCGTAAGAGGGTCCCCAACAGGGCTATTAAGATTATCGGGTAATTTGACTTAATGAAGCGAAGCATTAAATATAATACTAATCTACGAAAGGGTATGAATGCAACGAATACCTGCTAATACAAAACATTAAATGCTAAATGTAAAATGGAAAATAATTCGCAAATATTAGTTGAATTAGTTCCAATTGGTTAATTAGCATTATTTGCGTTTGCGTCTCTCTACCGTAATTCCTCCAAACACTGCGGATTCTTCAACATATCCTATGCCTTCCTGTTTATCCAGCCAAGCTTTCAGTCTTTCCGGGTGGGGAGGATCTTTTTCATAAAGCGTATATAATATCGGTGTTAGATAATCTACTTTTCCGCAAAGTGTCTGTCCGCATCTTTCACTACCACGCCAAAGAAAAAGGTAATCGTATGCATAAGGTATTACGGGGGGAACATATACATCAACATTGTATACCCCCCTTCCAGCAGCGTCTTCAAAAACCCAATCTACGGCTTTTTTTTGGCTCGTAAATTTTATATCCGTCGGACCGTCCATTGGATTCTTGAATATTCCACCAATTGGTATCATGTTTATCTTAAAAAAGAAAATAAAGAAATATATCAACATAATTTTTCCGATAAAGGTTCGGAAAAGTTCGGCCAGACCGATTGCAAAAAGAAGCATAAACGGAAAGAAATATCCAATCATATAGTAATCATAAATATTACCGAAATTTCCCTGGAACAGGGTATATCCTACCATGGGGGTAATCAAAAATATTGAAAATAGTGCAATTACACCTTTTTTCAATCTTCTTTTACTTACAATTAGTGCTCCGGCAGCCAAAGCCGAAAATATAACCGATTCTTTGTTTATTCCGATAAATATTTTATTCATAAATACATTCCAGAAATAGCCAATCCTTGTTTCCAAAATAAATATTGTCAGAGGTTTTCCAAATGCTTTTTCCTGAAAAAAAAGTTTCATGAAATTATCAAAAAGAATGTTGTTGTGTCTGATGTTAAAGAGTAACTGTGGTAATAATGTGGCGATAAATACCATACCCGAAACAAATATTATTTTTTTATTTCTTTTAAGAAAACTTATCCTCCACGCTTTCGACAACAGGTTTTTTAACGAATACAAAGAAAGAATTCTCCAGAGTGAAAAAATAATAAATAACGGTATGTAAAACACTGCGCTTGCCGACTCAAAGTGAAGAGAAATTCCAAGTATTAAAACGCTGGCCGGCCACCACTTTTTCCGGCCGTCATCGATAATCTTCCATAATGAATATAAAAAAAGCACGCTTAACAAAAACATCGGGTTAGGATTTGAAAGCCAGCGTGAATTATAGATTATGTAGTAGGAAAATGACGTAATTGCGGATGCAATTAATGCAGCGGTTTTGGAATGCATTTCGGCCCCCATTTTATATAAAAAATAAACGGCGGTTACCGAAAGAAAGACCAGAAATACTGCGGGAACTACTGGGTTTCCACCGCCAATCAAATAAAAAGGGGCAATTAAAAAATAATAAAAGGGACCTAAAAATATTCCTTCCAAACCTGTAACCGGACCTATAAGAAAAGGTTTTCCTTCATGCCACAGTTTCCAAATTACCAAAGCATCTCGACCCTGATCGTAGTAAAATCCCAGAAGATCGTTTAAACGATAAGTTCTTATATAAAATGCTCCTATCAAAATTAGGATGAGCGTGACACAGGCAAACCAATTTTGAAAGAGAATGTTAACTTTTTTCATGTAAATTTATGATTCACTGTCACAGTGTTTATTAACGGTTTTAAGCAGGTAGTTAACGGCTTCTTCGAATTGCATATTTTCTATGTGTCCTCCCGAAGCATAGACATGTCCCCCACCCCCCAGGTCGGATGCAATTTCTGAAGTGTCGAAACCGGTCCTTGAACGAAAACTAATCCTCAAATGGTTTTTCTCCTGCTCAACGGCAATAAATCCAAAATTCGTATCTTTGACCGTTTGTGTGAATGCGCTTGCAGCCGTTTCCCTGCCGGTCGGCGGTTTTCCGTATTTCTTAAAAATTTCGTAGGGTACTGCAGACCAGACATACTTCCTTTCTTGGTCGATGCACAGTCTTGATAATATTTCTCCCCAAAATTTCAATATGTTGAAATCGTCATTCCGATAAATGCTAAATATGGCTCTGTCTTTGTCGGCGCCTATCTCCATCAACTTCTGAACAACATAAAAAGTATGTGTCGTTGAATGGGGGTATCTGAAAGCTCCCGTATCACCAACAATTGCTACCATTAAACAATCGGCGGTTTCTTTGCCGATTTCAAAATTCCAATCACTAAACAGATCGAACAACAATTCCCCTACCGAAGTTTTTTTGTCATCAACCAGGTTGATAGTTCCGAATCGTGTATTGGTCTTGTGGTGGTCTATAACAACCGTTTTTGTTTGAAAAACAGGAATATCTTTATTGTCGGTAACTCTTTCAAAGGTTGACGTGTCGGGAGAAATGAATAAGTCGTATCTGCTGTGGTCAAATTGTTTGAAATCTACATTTTTTTGAATTTTACTATAACCAGTAAGGTACGAAACGGGTTCGTATATTTCCGTGCTTGCACAGACCACATCAACTGTTTTTCCCATCGCCATCAAAACATTATAAAGGGCAAGGGCGGAGCCAACCGAGTCGGGATCGGGGTTTCTGTGACAATTTATAAGAATATTGTTTGCCTTCCTGATTTCCTTGAGAATTTGTTTCGATTCCTGGTAATTCATGGTTTTATTTATATAAGCGAAGCTTAAGACCTCGTCAAAGATTCCCGGTTAGATCGGGAATGACAGACAAAAATACCTTGTACTATATTCTATATTCTAAAATTCTATACACACCCCTTCGAGTCGGGTATTTGTGCCATATACTATATAATATACTATATACACCTTTAAAGACCGTGTCTTTAAAGGGCGTGGGCGAGCTTGAATATTGTAACACCGCTTGTGTTCCATTTCTCAACAACTTTGCTCCAGCCAAAATTTGCAACCTCGGCCTTTGGTGAGTTTACCGGATCGCATTTTTCTTCCGGCATTTCACAAACAACATACAGATATTCTCCTACAGTATCCGTCAACCGCTGAGCATCAATGTCGGTAACGTTTGATCTCTCTTTTTCCAGAAAATACTGGTATCCGTCCTCATAATTTCTTTCGGCAATAACCGCCAGATTAAAAATACTTTTCCCTGCATCGTTTGAAATTAAATATGCAACATCCAGTGCTCTTTTCATCTGGTAATTCGGTGAATATCTGATCGGGGAATAAACTATATATGTCGCCAATAATATAATAATCCAAGTGGTAGAAATAATCTTCAGGCCATCAAAATTCATGTTTATGAATTTCTGATGAATTGCTCCTATCAGCAAATATACTGCCGGAAAAAGAAAGCCGAAGTAATGGTCATATACATGCTGTTTATAAAGGCCAAGACCTATCAAACCAATAGCAATCCAAACGATTAAAAGAAAAACACTTTTATTAAATACCAGTTTTTGATCAAATGAGAAAAGAACTTTTTTAAGTTTGAATAGTATAACCACTATAAATGTTATAACTGATATAATAATTATATTTACTGATATCTTTCCCACCAAAATATTTTGGCTGGCAACGAGACGGTATACAATATTATCCCTAAAAATAGGGTAAATATTCGGAATTGATTTCCACGGTTTAACCGAAACTGTTGTTTCTCTTTGAGAAAAGAATGTTTTAATTGCATTGAAATTCATGAAATTGTGACGAAGGTCGAAGATTAAGAGTGGACTCATTAATAATAAAAAAATCACCAAACCTGCAAAGGTGTTGACCAAAAAGATCGTGATTTGTGACTTGCCATTTTTGATTTGTTCTTCGACGGGCTCGGGAGGGTAAGTTTTACCGTACCATTTAGAATTTTGAGGTTGAAGTTTGGAATTCATTACTATATTTCGACATGCAACCATCCAAAAAATAATTATCGTTAGAAGAAGTAGAAGTCCCAAATAGTGGGATTGAAGAACGAAAGCGAAAGAAATTCCCATAACAGTAAACCATCGGTATTTTCCTTCTCCCCATACTTTCCACAAAGAGAATATTGTAAGAAGAGCGAAAAACGGCATGATATTCGGATTCCAACTTGAACGGTTATAAATAATAACAACCGGAGACAGTGCATATAACAAAGATGAAACAATTCCGGCGACTTTCCCAAACCACACTCTTCCCATATACCAAATCAAAAAAACCGTAACTACTCCAAAAAGAGCAACCATTACCGATGGACCGACGGGTGAAAAATTTGCAAAATAAAGAAACGGTGCCGAAAGATAGTAATAAAGAGGTCCCAAATACATGTTTCCGATCGATGTACCGGGTCCAATAAGAATAGGATCAAAATTCACTATCAACCGCCGTACAATTATCGCATCTCTTCCCTCATCACCCAAAAAGGTCATGTAGTCGGCAATTTTGTATAAACGGAGGAATGCTGCAATAAAAAGTATCGAAAAGAGGAAAAAAAACTCTTTTTTGTTATTTTTGATAAAGCGTTGAATCTTTTCCATTATCGAAGCTGTTTCCATAGGTTCACAAGATCTTTTATACTTTTTACAATCACCCTGATATCTGCTCCTGTCTGGTGACCGTAAATTCTGGGTAAATGCTTTACTTTTATTTCTGCAAACTTAAAACCTGCACGCTGTGCTTTTGTAAGCATTTCAATTTGAGTCACTTTTTCCTCCCCCACAAGAGGTTGAACGGTGTTATATACTTTTTTCCGTAGCAATTTAAAACCGCATGAATAATCCGTCACCCGAAGACCCAATAAAATTCTCGGTAAAATTTTCGACCAAACAAGGGTGAAAAGTTTTCGTAAAAAAGAATCTGCTCTTTCGGATCTTATCCCAAGCACCAAATCCGAATTAGTTTCTTTTTGTTTTTCAATAAACTTGACTATTTCGGAGTAATCGAACTGCCCGTCAGAATCGGCAAATGCAACCCACTTGTATTTTGCCGTTTCGAACCCTGTTTTTAAAGCACCACCGTAGCCTCGGTTAGGTTTGTGATGCGTAACTTTGATATTTGACTTAAATTTTCGACTTAAACCGTCAGCAATTTCTCCCGTTTTGTCCTTTGACCCATCATCAACGATGATTATTTCCCAATTTTCTGCAACCTTTTCCAATACTTTTTTAAGTTCAAGAACCGACCTTTCAATATTACTTTCTTCGTTGTAAGCGGGAAGAAAGAAGGATATTTCATCGATAATTTTCGCCATACGTTTGTTTTAGTTTAACACAAAAAACAGACTATTTTGAAGTTGCGTGAGATAGATAATTCTTGAAGACATTGTTCGTGGTCACGATTCCGACAATTTTCCCATCTTTGACAACAGGAAGCCTTCTTATATTGTGAATCAAAAGCATCGCGCAAGCGGTCAATATATGGTCGTCTTCATTAGCGTATATAACATCGCGGGTCATAATTTTTGAAGCTTTAAGTCTTCTTATTCTTGAGAAGTCGTCGTTCCGGTGCGATTCGTTAAAATAATATTCGACATTTTTGTAAAACTCCTTTTCGGATGGAAATAATTTATACAGAAGATCTTTTTCCGATATGATTCCAACCAACTTTTTTTCATTATTAACTACGGGAGCCCCGGATATTTTATTCTTTCTGAATATTTTTAATATATCGTCAAAAGATGCATGTTCGGATAGGGTAATAACACACTTCGTCATCACATCCTTGACTCTCATTTTCCCCATTATATACCGAAAAGCGTTTTATGCAAATTTTCTCTGTCTTTTTCTTATCAGTTTAAGATCGGTCAAACTCCGGCGCAGAAGATAAGTCCCCTGCAGTTTTTCCTCGGGTGTAACACCTCTCTCAATTAATTCATGCGCCTTCTTTCTGGCTGCTTCAACTTCATTTTCAGAAATCTCATCGGAAGATTTTACATCTTCGATCAATAATGACGCATTGTTACCACTGACAAAAAAAAGTCCTTTTCCGATAGTGTAGTAACCAATTTCAACACCCTGTTTTTTAATATGCACTTCCCCAAAAGTAAGAGGAGTAACCAAAGACATATGACGTGGTAAAACCGTAATTTCCCCCGACAATGTTGGTAACGATATCTCGTCAACAACATCTTCATAAATGCTTTTTTCCGGAGAAAGAACCTGCAAATGGAAATTCATTTTTTATCTTTTACTTCATCTATGGAACCAACCATATAAAAATCCGCTTCATTAAATTTATCCATTGAACCGTCAAGTATCTGAGAAAAACCGCTCACCGTATCCGCAATAGATACATATTTTCCTGCGCGTCCGGTAAACCCTTCTGCTACTGCCATTGGCTGAGTCAAAAATCTTTGTATCTTTCTTGCGCGGGATACCAAAAGCCTGTCTTCATCTGACAATTCTTCAACACCCAGTATTGCGATAATGTCCTGAAGTTCCTTGTATCTTTGCAGTACTCTTTGAACTTCGCGGGTTGTTTTATAGTGTTTTTCGCCAACAACCGAAGGATCCAAAATCGAAGAGGAAGAAGTAAGAGGATCTACGGCAGGATACAAACCCTGTTCGGCAAGTGCTCTTTCAAGTGCAACAGACGAGTCCAAATGTGCAAACGTTGCAACCGGTGCCGGATCGGTATAGTCATCCGCCGGAACATAAACCGCCTGGACGGAAGTAATAGATCCTTTATAGGTTGATGTTATTCTTTCCTGCAATTCAGCCATTTCGGAAGCTAGTGTTGGCTGATATCCAACGGCGGATGGAATTCTTCCCATAAGCGCAGAAACTTCACTTCCTGCCTGGGCAAAACGGAAAATATTATCAATAAAAAGAAGTACATCCTGGTGTTTTTTATCTCTGAAATATTCAGCCATAGTAAGGGCAGTCAACGCAACACGCAAGCGGTTCGAGGGTGGTTCGTTCATTTGTCCATATACCATAACCGCTTTCTCAAGGACTTTTGAAGTTTTCATTTCGTTCCACAATTCGTTCCCTTCACGGGACCTTTCACCAACACCGGCAAAAACCGAATATCCGCCGTGTTCTTTTGCCACGTTATGAATAAGTTCCATGATAATAACTGTTTTCCCAACTCCCGCGCCTCCAAATACAGCTACTTTTCCGCCCTTTACAAAAGGACAAACAAGGTCAATGACTTTTATTCCCGTCTCAAAAACCTCGGGTGTAGTCTTTTGTTCTTCCAAGAGAGGTGCCGGACGATAAATTGGCCATACTTCGCCTTTTTCAATCTTCTTCCCACCGTCAACCGTATTCCCCAAAACATCAAATATTCTACCGAGCGTCTTTTCTCCAACGGGAACTGAAACCGGCATTTCTGTATCCACTACTTCAAGACCCCGAGACAGACCTTCGGTGGGTCCGAAAACTAATGCACGTACCGCACCGCCGGACAAATGTTGCTGAACTTCGCAGACAAGATCCCCATCGGGAGATTTGATAACCAATCCATTTCTGATCGCAGGCAGATCGTCAAAAGTGACGTCCACAACAGAGCCAATAATTTGTATTAAAATTCCCCTGTTCATTTTTGTAATGATAATCCGGCTGTAACAATATCGGATATTTCCGATGTCACAACCTGCTGTCTTATTTTATTGTATTGCAAATTCAGATTGTACGACAAATTGTCAGCATTGTCGGCAGCATTTTTCATGGCAACCATTCTTGCACTATGTTCTGAAGCTTCCGATTCAAACAATACGTCTCTAACTTGGTTTTCGATATAAAAAGGAAGCACACTTTTCAACAATTCTTCCTCATTTGGTTCGTATTCATAACGAACCTGTGTTTTTAGAACTTGGGATTCACCGGCTTTTAACTCCGATAAAGGAAGTATCTGTTTTATTTTCGCTTCCTGATTTAAGGCTGAAATAAAATCACTATAGGAAAGGTAGCATGCGTCAATCCGCTGTGAAACAAATTCATCAATTATGGTTTTTGCGATAAAAGAAACGGTTGATATGCGTGGTTTAATATCCGAAAAATCTGCCAACAATTCACCGTTTTCAATGGCTAAGTTGCGTCCTTTTTTTCCGACGGTAATGAAATAATTTTTTCCGTCATTAAAATTATCAAGAAATCGGATTGTGTGTCTTAAAAGATTGGAGTTCAGACTTCCGCAAAGACCCCTGTCCGACGTAATTATTACAAAAAGCCGATCTCCTGTTACTTTGTTTAGACGTAAAAGAGGAATTTCCTTTGCCGATACCGCGGGTTTAAGCCTTGCCACCAAATCATAAATTTTTTCCGCAAAAGGTTTTGACGATGTGGCTTTATCCTGTGCCTTTTGCACTTTTGATGCAGCAACCATCTCCAAAGCTTTTGAGATTTTTTTTATATTTTTGACAGATAATATCCGTTTTTTTATCGTTCTTTGATTAGACATACCCTGAAAAATTAACCTAATTGATCTAATTAATCTAAACAATACTCAAATCCTAAATCCTAAACTTTAAATCCTAAACAATGATCAAATCATAAATAAAAAATGTTATAAACATTGGAATTTTGAATTTTGGATTTAGTTAGGATTTAGATATTAGAGTTTAGTGTTTAATTAATTGGGATTTGTTTAGGATTTAGAAATTAGAAATTCCCCCCCTTCTTTCGCTCTTCCACCAGCTTCTTAATTCCCTCTTCCATTTTCTCATCCAAAACTTTTTCCGTCTTTATCCTATGTAGAATATTTTCACCTTCTTTTTTTATATACTTTAAAAAAGCGTTGCCAAACTCCTGAACCTCATCAACGGGAACTTGATCTAAAAGTCCCGATGTTGCCATATAAATACTGACCACTTCCTCTTCAACTGGCATCGGTTCATACTGAGGCTGTTTTAAAATTTCAATTATTCTTTTTCCCCTTTCAATTTTTTCCTTCGTTGCAGTATCAAGTTCGGATGAAAATTGGGCAAACGTAGCCAGTTCCCAATATTGAGAAAGATCAAGCCTTAATTTTCCGGCTACCTTTTTCATAGCTTTAATTTGCGCAGCTCCACCGACGCGCGACACGGACAAACCGACATTTAAAGCAGGTCTGACACCAGCAAAAAAAAGGTCGCTTTCAAGATATATCTGTCCATCCGTAATCGAAATAACATTCGTGGGTATATATGCAGAAACATCACCCGCCTGTGTTTCTATAATCGGAAGCGCAGTCAACGAACCACCGCCGTTTTTTTCGTTAAGACGGCACGCGCGTTCCAAAAGCCTGGAGTGAAGATAAAATACATCTCCAGGATAAGCCTCACGCCCGGAAGGTCTTTTGAGTAAAAGTGAAATTTCCCTGTATGCCCATGCATGTTTTGAAAGATCGTCGTATACGATCAAAACGTCTTTTCCTTTTCCCATAAAATATTCACCGATCGTACACCCGACGTATGGAGCAATATATCTCATCGAAGCTGAATCAGATGCACCGGCAACCACAAGGATGGTGTTTTTCAAGACATCGTAATCTTTTAGTTTTTGGATTATCTGCGCAATTTTCGATCTCTTCTGGCCTATGGCAACATATACAGATATAACTTCCGTTTCTTTCTGGTTGATAATAGTATCGATTGCCAATGCTGTTTTTCCGACCGACCTGTCTCCGATAATGAGTTCTCTCTGCCCTCTTCCTATAGGAATCATGGCATCAACTGCTTTTATTCCCGTTTGAAGCGGAGTATCCACCGACTGTCTCGATACAATCCCCGGAGCTATTTTTTCTATCGGCTCACGTTTCTTGTAAACAATATCCCTTCCCGAATCAAGAACTTCTCCCAACGGATTTATCACTCTTCCTAAAAGGTCGTCGCTCACTCCGGCAGTAATAATGTTACCGGTCGTGTAACATTTACCTCCTCTTTTTAACTTTTCAAAATCCTCCAAAATTAAAACACCCGCCCGATCGACTTCGAGATTAAGAACCATTCCCGTTATACCGTTTCCGAAATCGATCACTTCCGCATTCTTTGCAGAATTTATTCCACTTACCCAGCATACCCCGTCTGCAAGAGAATCAATTATGCCTTCATCCTTTATTTTATAATTATCGGTAGACATACAAATTTATCTTATATAAATCAAAAGTCAAAACTCAAATATCAAAGTGAAAAAGTAAAAAGATTAAAATTATCGAACAATTTTTGCATTTTGAATTATATTTTGATATTTGATCTTTGGTGTTTGATATATGGGAATATATTTGCATAACAAATCGTTATTTCAATAGCTTACCTTCCCATTGACTCAACCAATTCGTTGACACTCAAGTCCACTACTCTGCTTTTGTATTTCACGACAAACCCGCCGATTAAAGAATCGTCCAAACTGTATTCAAAATCCGCACGGTCAAGACTGAATATTCTCAATGAGTGCTTTTCGATTTCGGCTTTCTGTTTGTCGCTCAATGATGCGGAAGAAACAATTTCAATTGGTGCCTGTTTTTTGTTACTTTGATTCATGCAGTTTACTTAATTTATTTATAGACCCCTCAACAGCCTTACTCCGGTCGTCTTTTAAAACATCTCTCATGACATCTTTTGCCAACCGGACAGCTCTTTCCCTGACTTCTTTCTGCATTTCCTTATTCGTCTTTTCCGCCTCACGAAGGATCCTTTTTTCGGATTCTTCCAGCAAATGTTTAGTTTTTTGATCGGCAAATTTCATTTTTTCCTTAAGATAAACGTCAGCTTGCATTTTTGCCTGATCGATGATTTGCAAGGCACGTTTTTTTGCATCATTGATTGTTTTTTCAGACCGGGCTTTGCTTTCTTCGGCTTCCTGAGCAATCTTCACTTTATCTTGCTCAAAAGCTTTCTCCTCTTCCTGTTTTTTCTTGAGATAGGAAAAAAGCGGTTTATACAAAACTTTCTTCAATATAACCACTAAAAGAAGAAAATTCACAATCTGAACTATGACAGAAAAAAGATCTATTCCCAATTTTTCCATATTCTTCTATACGAATTTTATAATAAGGGCTACAACCAGAGCGTAAATCGCAACAGCCTCCGCAAAAGCAACCGACAAGATAAGTGTCGTGGTAATTTGATTTCCCGCTTCCGGATTTCGGCCGATCGCCTCCATTGCTCCTTTACCAATAAGGCCGATACCAATTCCGGGACCTATGGTCCCGAGACCAATTGCCAGTGCCATTGCTAAATCTTTCAATTCCATAAAGTACACCTCCTCGCCGAGCCAGAGGCTCTCTGAACCGGCGGTCTCTGATAATAGAGATTCCACCGAAACACACTTTTCTATTTTAATGGTGTTCTTCGGTTGCCACAACTATAAAAATAGTTGTGAGCATGGTAAACACCAAAGCCTGTATCAAACCAACAAATATTTCAAGCATTAAAAAAGGAACAGGAACAATAAAAGGGATCAGAAACATCATAACCATCAGCAGAACTTCACCCGCAAAAACATTTCCAAAAAGACGGAAAGAAAATGACAATATCTTAGAAAACTCGGAAATAAGTTCCAGTATTCCGACAAAAGAATTTATCGGATTTTTGAAATTAAAGAATTTTCCTAAATATTTTTTCAAACCCAATGCTCTAATAGACAGTGCCTGAACCGTTATTACGGAAATAAGCGCCAGGGCAATCGTTATACTCAAACTTGCATTCGGGCTCCGCAGGAACGGTACCAACACATCTTCTCCATGATGATGTTCCCAAACTCCTATCGTTCCAACCCCGGGCAGAAGTCCTATCCAGTTGCCAAGGAGAATGAAAACGAAAAATGTAAATAGAAGAGGGAACAATTTTTCCGTATTATCACCTGCGATTTGCTTTAGGAAATTGTAAAGACCTCCCACCACAATCCTAACCGTTAGAGGAAGCGGTTTTTTTCCTCTGCCGGAAATAAGATAGGCCCTTATTGCGATGATTAAAAGGATTAACATTACTACCAGTCCCGTCAACAATGAATTTGTTACCGGAAAATGTCCTATGTGGAAAACAGGCTCAGCAGCTACAGAAATGTTTAACTTTTTCATGGATGTTATTTTTTATATATCTGATCTTTTATTTTTATTGCCTTATATACCGCAAAAAAAAGCCCCGCCAGACACCCAGCTACGATAAAAATTGGCGCGGTATTTAACTTTTTATCAAGAAATAAGCCGAAAAACAAGAGGATGATTGGAAAAAAGACCAAATTGAAACTTATTTCGGATGCCTTCCCAAAAACATAGAAAAGGTTTGGTTTTTCGGCTTTTGCGGATACATTTGTAGAATTCTTTTTTACCATAATGCCTGTAAATTGCAGTATATTGTATATAGTATATTGTATATTGCAGGGAGAAGGGAATATGTAGAATGGAGAATGTAGAATGTATTAAGTATTAGGTATTAGGTATTAAATTGATTAAGAAGTTTTTTTACAACCGAAATATTTTCCCGCGTTTCGCCACTTTCATTACCCAACAATCCGGCGTCGTATATTTCCACCCCTTTAAACTGATTCCCTGCTTTAGCGATAATTGCCTTAGCTATCTCGATTTGCGTTTTTAGGATCAATAAAATATCCTCCTCGTGCATCCCATCTTTCAATGCATAAGTAACCCAATCGGCCGAAAGTTCAAATGCCTGTTTTCCGCCTCTTTCCTCAGCTCTTTCAAGTTTTGTCTTATCATCAATTCCACCACCAACGGTAATATCAACATAAGCAGCATCTTTATGAATGTGATTGCTCTCTTCTCTGGCCATGTAGCCGAAAACACCATCTTCCCCAATTATTTGGGTCGGTTCGTAGGCAACCGGAAGACGGCCAACATATTTTACTCCTACTTTTTCTGATTGCTTATTTGTAAGTTCGTCAAGCTTATCTTGAGAATCAATTTTTTGTAGCGCAGCACCGCCACATCCGGGGTGACTTGTAACAACAAGGGGAATATCTAACTTTTTGACAACTTTATCTAAACCCTGAAAGATTCTTTCTCGATTACTTTCTATTGTGGCTCTTACCAAGTCGGGAAACAATTTCTGATCTCCTGTTTCCTTAACGATCGCTAAAGAGGCAACAAAACCAAATTTAACTCCGTCAATATGAGCATCATCATCCATACAAGCAACTGCACCAACTTTGCCTTCAGGAATATTTTCTCCTTCCTCTATTCGGCCACCTTTTTCAATATTGCCACCCTCGTGTGGATTATTCATATTTCTTGTCGGATTGTATCAAATGTTATATCATTTCATCAATGGCGAAAATTAAAGGGTTTGTTCCGATATTACTGCTGTCCCTTGTCCCGACACTTCTTATATGGCTTCCGTTTTTTTTAAGATTAAATACCTTTTGGACTATACCTATTCCGAATGAGGGAATGGCTACTGTTGCATCCAACTATGACGGACCTTTATATATTGCCGTTTCCAAAAGCATGTATGATCCTGAAAAATTAAAACAGTTCACTTTCAATTTACCTTACGAATATTACGCAGCGCATTTCCCATTGTATCCTGCATTAATCCGTTTGCTTTCGTTTTTCAGCGGTTACCCCTACGCCACTCTCATCGTTACGGCCCTGTCTTCAATCGGTGCGATCTACGTTTTTTCCAAATTCATTTCGGAATATGTGGAAAAGAAGGACGTTCTGTGGATTACATTTCTTTTTTCCGTCTTTCCCGCCAGGTGGCTGACGGTCCGTTCCGTGGGTTCGCCCGAACCTCTCTTTATTTTGTTTGTGATTCTTTCCGTCTATCTTTTCAGGAAACATAAATATTTTTTATCATCTCTGATCGCGGGGTTGGCGGCCTTTACGAAACCGCCCGGAATATTATTGTTTCCTTCTTTTCTAATAGCATATCTTCATCCTTTTTTTGCCGAAAAGATCAATCTCAGAAAAACATCGGGCCAAAAGCCAACTTCAATAGTTCCAATTTTCTCATTTTTACTAATTCCGGTTTCAACATTTTTGGTTTTTTGTCTTTATAAATTCAGAATGGACGATTTTCTCGCCTACTTTCATTCGGGAGACAATATTCATCTTTTTTTTCCGCCCTTTCAGATTTTCAACCACTCTTCCCCATGGGTAGGCACTTTTTGGCTTGAGGAGGTAATATTTGTTTATCTTTTGGGATTTATAGGTATAATCAGACTTTTTCAAAAAGATGCTGCTTCTGCCTGGTTTGCTGTTATATTTTTCATTTCGACACTTTTTATTGCTCACCGCGACATTCTGAGATACTCGCTTCCACTCGTACCCTTTTTATTTGCAGGGTACAGCGATGTACTGACAAGAAAAGAGGTACGTATCGGATTTTATCTTGTCATAATTCCGATATTTTTAAATAGTATTTCCTTTATATCAAAAAACGTTATGCCTATCGCAGACTGGGGTCCTTTGTTGTAGGGAGGATATAAAGATATATGGATAAAGAGAAATGGGGATAATATGGCATCATAAATGTTAAAAATCAAAAAGTCTTTAATAAAAGACGTGTTTATGGTTTAATAAGATATGGTAAGTGAATATATTCCTGGTAGTGCTTCAGTATCATTAACGGATGAAGAGGCCTTACATAAAGAATGGGAAAGAACAGTAAACGCTAAATTGGTATTAAGATTTAATGGAAAAGAAATGCGTGAAGTGTTTAATTTATTGTATAAAAGCGCGAGAAGAAATGCGAATAAAGCGGGTTTTCTTCATGATGCAGTGTTATGTAACCATATTTTGGGGGAAATTGCTGTCCAAAGAGGTCTTGCTTTTTGCGAATATGACCACAACTCGGGAACAGGAAAACCCGTCTTATGCAAAAAACGTCTCCGTAAAAAAATAATTGCTGATTAAATTCCTCATCGTATCAAATACTTTGATAGTGTTTGAAA
Source organism: uncultured Gammaproteobacteria bacterium (assembly GCA_964488535.1). Taxonomy (GTDB): domain Bacteria; phylum Patescibacteriota; class Microgenomatia; order UBA8517; family UBA8517; genus GWB1-38-13. The sequence goes on along the minus strand of CAZAUT010000013.1, from coordinate 8,004 downwards.
ATCTCAAACCCATACACTTAACATATATGGAAATTCCACGTCATTGGAGATTAAAAAAACAAAGATATTGTCTGATCGGGGAAATTGATAAAGAAGGACGCGTTGCTTTTCCTCCAGGATCCAATATATTGTTTGATCCCAAAACAGGCAAGCCGGTAACGAGAGTGGAAAATATATCACGTCTTCCGGAAGCAATACCTTGTCCCGCAAGAAGGGAGGATTCTCTCATCGTATCGTAACCTCAACAGTAGCCAGCTCCTGATTTAACAGCGACTTTTCCTGGAACGGATTGACGGATAGATTTCTCTTAAGTAATGTTAAATGTCTTTGATATCCCTTTACCGCTTCCCTCACTCCTGCCCGAAACATGCCTTTGTTTGACATATCATTAACCAGTTCCGAAGACGGAATAAAGTGGAAACTTTTGAGTTTATAGCTGGAAAATAAACTCGTTTTTGAGTAATCCTTTGGAAGTTCCAAATGATAAACTGAAACGCGAACATCGGCAATATCAAGATACATAAAAGGGCTCATTTCGTCCTTCAGGAAAAAATCGGGGAATTTCTTCTCTGGAACCATTTCGGTAAATACCTCCTGCTGAAGTATCCTTTTGATATTTTCGTTTCTGCTGGCCCCTTTCTTGGCGTATCCCATGGGGATAGTATAATTCCCGAAATATTTTCCAAATTCGATGTTCGGGGTCGAAATATCTTTCGCTATCAATATATTACCAGGGTCGTCATTGGGGGTAATCACTAAGGCACACCCCAATCTTCTTGTTATTCCTTCTTTTACATAAGCAAGTACTCTATACAAAGTCATCGCCGAGGTACGGTAACTCGGAGGAAGTTTCTTGTATAATTTTTCAAAAGGAATATTATCCTTGACCATGTGCGCCAAAAAATCAACCGCTTCTGAAAATTTGTTGTTCGGCCCTACCGCTTTTACAACACCAAAACGGTCAAGTAATCTTTGAAAGTTGGCATAAGAAAGAGGAAGATCAAAGTCGTTTTTCCGGTAAACTTCATCGACCGAACCATATTTAAGATACTCCCGAACAATAAATTTATTAAACTCTTCTTCGTTTCCGACAGGATAACGTTTATCTGACATACCAGGTTAGTATAACAAAAATACAGCGGCGAATGAATTATGAAGTATGGGGGATGGGATAAAGATAAATCAAAAGTCAAAAATCAAATATCCCCGAACAATAAATTTACGGGGCAAGCAAAACTGGAGGTAAAAACAAAAAGCAGATAAGTTTTAATTTTTGAGTTGTAACTTTAAGATTTGAGTTTTATATTTTAAGCTGACTAAAAAATGACTTATCATTTTTTAGTCCTCCAAATCACCTTATTGTACATGAAGTAATTGTAAGGAAGAACAACAAAAAGAATTATAAAAGGAAGAGCAAACTGGCGCTTTTCCGGACCGAAAACAAGATCGGATATCGATCCGAACACTACCTGAATGAGAAGTGCACCGGCGGATGTGGCATTAAACTGAAGGAACTTTTTAGACAGCATCCCAATCCCACTAATCTTTTCCGATCTGAAAGTCCATGCATTATTAAAAATAAAGTTATTAATAATCGCAAACTCGGTTGAAAGCCCCCAAGCAAAAGCCGAAGGAAATTGCCACAAGGTAAAAAGCCAGAGTGAAAAAGCATTAACAACATATCCCGCAAACCCCACAATACCAAACCTAATAAATTTCAGTATTTTGGGATTATTTTTCTGAAACAAAAAGATGACTCTTAAAAAATCGCCCAGTTCGTTCTTTATTAATTTTGACTGCCCTTCCACTCTCGGTTTGAATATTATCGGTACTTCAATAATTTTACCGCCTTTATTGGCAATCTCCGCGGTCATCTGTATCTTGTAGGCAAAGCTTTTTGAATAGATATTATCAAGAGGAATTTTATCCAACCCTCCCTTTACTTTAGTCAGCTTAAAACCTGTCGTAAAATCATGAATTCCGGGCATTAAAAAGCCTACCCTGCAAACATAATTCCCAACTACGGAAAAAAATTTCCGCATTAACCCCCACTCCGATGGAATCGTTCCACCTTTAATATATCTTGACCCTATGACAAGATCCGGATCTTCTTTTATCGCATCCAGGAATTTCGGAATATCCTCAATCCTATGCTGAAAATCGGCATCAAACTCCATTATGTAGTCTGCTTCAAGAACGTCGCGTGCGTATTTGAAAGCATTGATGTATGCTCCGCCAATCCCTATCTTCTCTTTACTCAACTTCAAATGAAGCCATTTATACTTCTCCTGGTATTTTTGCACCACCTTGTATGTTCCATCCGGAGAGGTATCATCGGCATACAGAAGATGCATGTCAAAGTCTTTAACAGTTTTGAAAAAATCCGCTAAAGCGGGAATCATTTTGCGCGTTCCATCGACTTCATTGTAAGTTGGGATCACAATTACGATTTTTTTCATACACCTTAATCGTACATAAATATTATCCGTTTGACAAGATGTGGTAACTATTCGTACCGATTAGCCTCAATCTTTCGATATACTCAGGATATCCTCTCACTCATAACGTATCGCTTCTATAGGCGGAAGTTTGGCTGCACGCCGGGCGGGGAAAACGCCAAAAAATATTCCGATTGCAGAGGAAATTATTATCGTTATTATTACGGAAAATAAATTAATTGCTGCAGGGAAAAAGAAACGAACGATAAATACAATCACCGCCGACAATATAAGTCCCATTATGCCTCCAAAAACGGAGAGTAGGATCGATTCTGCTAAAAATTGGCTCAAAATATCACGTTCTGTCGCCCCGATCGCCCGCCTGATTCCAACCTCTTTCGTCCGCTCGGTAACTGTTGCATACATGATATTCATAATTCCTATCCCGCCGACGAGGAGAGATATCGATCCGATCGCGACCAGAATGCTGTTTACAATCGCAAATATCTGATCGACGGTTGAGAGAATTTCCGTTTGCTCCGTTACCGAAAATTCATCACTTTTATATCTTTTTAAAAGTATCTCTTTTGCCTCACTTTTTATCGCTTCAACGTTTTCGTCATTTTGCGTTCCCAAATATATCGTAAAAAATGTTTTGTCGGGATTTAATGTCCCGAAGATCGATTTATAAGGCACCATCACGGACGAATCCATTTCGCGGTCGCCCTTCTTTTTGGCAACACCGATAATCCGGAATCTCTGATCACCCGCTCTTATGGTCTTACCTACCGCATTGGCCGGGTTGGAAAACAACTCTTCCGCGATAGTGTATCCCAAAACCGAATTTTTCGTTCTTCCGGAGATATCCGATTTGGTAAAAAATTCACCTGCAAAAACCTCAAGGTTCAATATCCCAAAAACATCTTCGCTGGCTCCCTGAACATACCCCAAATATCTTTCATTTTCCGTTTCGATAACCGTACTTTTTAAAAACACCGGAACGACATAGTCGGCCTCCCTTATTTTTTTCAACGACTCGTAATCCCTTTCGTCAAAATTTACTCCGCCTGCAAACCCGGCTCCAAAATTTCCTCCCGCTCCGCTTTCACTCCCAAAAACATTACCCGGGAAAATTATAATCAAATTTGCACCAAGATTTTGAAACTGTTGTGATAGGTAGTTTTTCAGCCCTACCCCAAGAGCAATCAATAAAACAACCGACATTACACCTATCATTATTCCCAGAGACGTTAAAAACGTTCTTATTTTATTTCTCCGAAAATCCGCAAAGGCCGATTTTATAAGTGTTGAATATCCGTTTGTTACTTTCATATTTGCAGCCGATACTACGATATTAAGATATTAGGATATTACGATATTACGAAATCAAGATATTAATATTCCCCTCCTAGTATCCTAGTATCCTCGTATCCCAGTATCCTCATAAATACTTCTTCACTATCTCTCCATCCCGAATATAAATCTGTCTCTTTGTCCGCAATGCAACATCCTTCTCATGAGTTACAATAATTACAGTCACTTTCAACTCTTTATTCAACTCCTCCAAAAGATCCAATATTTCATCACCTGTTTTGCTGTCCAAATTTCCCGTTGGCTCATCGGCCAAAATTATCTTGGGTTTCATCATGAGGGCTCTTGCAATCGCTACTCTCTGCTGCTGACCGCCGGATATTTTGTTCGGAAAAAAATTACGCCTTTCCCAAATACCGAATTTTTTAAGAAGTTCCTCGGCGCGGGATAGGGGATCGAAATCGAGTTTGTTTTTTGAAAATTTTGTCGGCATGAGTAAATTTTCCAAAACGGTAAATTTGTTAATCAAATTAAACTGCTGAAAAACAAAACCGACGTAGCGGTTTCTGATATGCGACAATTCGTCGTCACTTAATTTTGAAACGTCCTTTCCGTCAAGAAGAACCTTACCTTCGGTCGGTGATTCTAAAAGCCCGATCATGTACATGAGGGTTGATTTCCCCGAACCGGAAGAACCGAGTATTCCAACATACTCCCCGTCCTTTATTTCCAGATTGACAGAGCAAACTGCTTTTACCTGCTCTTCTCCAAGATAATACGATTTACAAATATTTTGAAGCTTAATCATAACAACATAATGCTAATATACCAATATAACTAATACCCACTAATTCAAAAATTTATAGAGGTCTATGCAACAAGATTAATAGTTATTCGTTGCATTGGTACAAATTAGTTGATTAGTATTATTTTAGTCGTAGACGGTTTCTCCTTCTTCCACTTCCCCGCTTATGATTTCGGTTTTGTCCTCTCCTTCCAATCCGGCATCGATGTACGTTTTTCCGTTTTTTGTTGATTTCCTGATGTAGTCTCCGTCAGGATCGGAATTGATGAATTTTGGCGGGACGTACAATACATCATCTTTTTTGGATGTTACGAAAATTGCATCTCCCGTTAATCCGATGCGGTATTTTTCAACGTCCAACTCGTCGTTGAAAGTAACTTTTACTTTATAGATCGTTCCTACTTCTCCCGCTTTTGGCGTGTAGCTTATAAACGCTACTTTTCCTTGCATTCTTTCATCCGATACGGAATCAAGATGGATTTCCACATCTTGTCCGACATACAATTTCATCACTTCCGATTGATCGGCAGATACATTAAAGTACATCGTTTTTGGGTTTAAAACTTCCACTTGTGTTTCCGTATAAATTGTAAATACACCCGGATACGGATGGGCAAGATAAGTTACTATACCTGCAAAAGGAGCGGTGATCGTTGCATTTCGAAGATTATATTCCGCTGCGACATACGCCTCATATGCCTTATCTTTCGTTACCTCCGCAGTTGTTCTGGTATCTTTTTGGGCGTACGTTTCATCACCCGAGTGATCTTTCACCTGGTCGTGCACATTAGCAACCGTTGCTTCCGCTGCCCGCAGCGTAGCCCGTGCGCTTTGGAAAGTGGAATTAAGAACCGTCGTGTCAAGTTTCAGTAAACCTTGACCTTTCTTCACACTATCTCCTTCGGCCACTCCCACCCAGGCAATATCGCCGGACGTCGGAAAGGTAAGTTTTGCATATTCGTCGGCGGTTATTTCTCCCGAAAGAGTCAACACCTCCTCAACAGTACCCCTTTTTACCTCCGTACTTTCTGAGCCGTTATTTTTGGCCAATTTCAATTTGTAGTACGAAAATCCCCCAATAATAAAAATTATAAAAAGTGAAAGCCAAAATCTTTTCTTTTTAAAAAACGGTCTTTTCTTTGTCTCTTTTTCTTTTTCCATAACCCTTAATTTTAGCAAAAAAGGCAAGCGATTTACAGAAGCATTTAAATATTGTTAAATAGTTGCTTGGTTAGTTTAACACGTTGAAAATGGTTGTTTGAAATTGGAAAATTGTAATAGAAAGTAGTTATTGGATAATGGTTTGTTTAAATTGTCCAATTTCTATTTTCAAATTTCCATTACCAATTTCTAATTTCCTTCAACTAATTTCTTTCCCATTTCCCATCCCCCATAATTCATTCTTCATTAATCATAATTCATTTTTAACCCCACGTGCGCTATACTGCATACTACATTCTGCTTACTACATGCTACTTTTATGAACCCAATCACCGAAGTATTCTTTGATGTTGAAACGAAAAAAATGTTTGCGGACATTCCGGATTTCGATCCGGGAAAATTAGGTGTATCCGTTGTTTCCGTTTACAGGCGGACAATTGACGAAAATTATCGTGAAATTGATGGTGTTATGGAGAGTTTTTGGGAAAGTGATTTTGAAAAAATGTGGCCTATATTTTCCGAAGCAAAAAGAGTGATAGGATTTAATACTTTAAGGTTTGACAACCTGGCATTAAAACCTTACGCACCGTCTTACTTTTCGAAATTGCCTCATTTTGATATTTATGCGGAAATTAAAAAGGTCTCCGAGCACGCAGCCGGGCTTAATGCCATTGCCAAAGAAACACTCGACAGGGAGAAAACCGATAATGGATTAAATGCTATTCACTACTGGGAAAAACATGATGAAGAGAGTTTGAAGAAACTGAAATATTATTGCGAAGCCGATGTTCTTTTAACACGCGACGTTTATACTCATGTGTTGAAAAATAACGAGATTCTGTTTAAAGACAGATGGAATACACTACGCAAAATTCCTCTTGATTTCTCCTATCCGAAGGAGGATGTCTCAAACCAACAAACTACACTGTTTTAACAATATGCCTTTGATACATTTGATACATTTTTACTTCTGATACCTCTGGTACTTTTCAAACCATTCCCGCCACACACGCAAATCTGCCCTGTCGCGAAATGTGGTTATTGCCATCCCGCACGTGCGAAAAAAATCTTTTATCAGTTACAGTATCAATACCGCAATCAATAATGTTTTGTCTTTTAATACCTGCTTCAATCAATTGTTTTTTTGTTAAACCAACTAAGTCAATGGAATAGGAATTTACCGATACTTTGTTAATAAACCCCTTCCACCTCGGATCGTTCATCTGCTCGGGGTTTTCTTTTATAAACGACTCTTTTCTCGCACAAGGTCCAATCCCGACAATAATATTTTCCGCCTTCGACTTGTACTTTAACTTGAGCTGTTTTACTGCCTTGCCCGCGATTTCCAAGTCCACACCTTTCCAGCCTGCGTGGACAAGCGCGACTACTTCAACAACAGGATCATAAACGATAAGGGGAATACAATCGGCAATAAGAAGAAATAAATAAACTCTTTTTTTATTTGTGACAAAACCGTCGCATTTGACCGCCTTTTTATAATCTATCATGCTTATCCCAATACTTTCTTCCGGCGATTCAACGATATCGTCCCCATGTACTCCCCAAATACATACTGTCTTATTTATGTCAACTCCAATCCGCCTGAAAAACTTCCGCCGGGAATTAACAACATCCGGAAAATCATACACCACTCCATTGATAGAATTTGCCATGTTACCGTCACTTTTTTCGGAAAAGACATGAAAGAGTTCTTTGTATTTCAGAAGTTTGGGAATTTGATACATTATCAGTTACAATAAATTGTTAAAAATATACTCTCAGCAATCTAACATTGTAATGCAAATCTATCCGACCCTCATAAGTCTACCAAGTAGAAGAAAAGCAATGCAAATAGTTACCAAGAGTTTAGCCGAGAAATTAAGATATCAATTTTGTTCTTTTTTTTCCTCAGAAGGAAACCTCAACAATAGCTTCGTTTGCTCATCAGCGGTAATGCTTCCTACAGCATGCATATTTGAAAGACAATTTTCAAGAACCGATCTAGAGATTCCAGCATCCAATGATAATTTAACAACCTCGTCATAAGCCTTTGCAGCATCTTCAGAATCATTTTTCAAGAACTTTCTTGCCTCAGAAACAAAAACATCTGTTAAGGCTGGAGGAGAAGATTTATCTCTGAAATCCAGACCATTCCTTTTATCCCGTAAAATGCTTTGCGGACTTTCAGGCATATGTGCGTATTATACAATATATGTAAGTTAGTATCAACAAAATGTAGAAGTTCGATACATATTCGACATACCTCCCTTCTGTAGGATATAGTCGATC
>CAZAUT010000012.1:0-41445 GCA_964488535.1 uncultured Gammaproteobacteria bacterium | reverse complement strand
TAATGCAAAATGCAAAAGGATTTATTTATCCTCAAGAGGAGGATTTTGGGATAACGGCAGTTGAAGCCCAAGCCGCAGGGTGTCCCGTTATTGCTTATAAAAAAGGAGGGGCAGTTGATACGGTAATTGACCCTTCGGCAAGCTCAGGGCGCGTTGCGACGGGGGTATTTTTTGAAGAACAAAAAGTTGAAAGTTTGGTTGCGGCAGTAAAAAAATTTGAGAAGATGAAGTTTGACAAAAAAGTTCTGCAAAAGAATGCGGAAAGATTTGAGAAAGAAAGGTTTAAAAAACAAATTCTGGACTTAATTGAAAAAAATAGTTAAGATAGTTGTTACGTTATGATACCTGTAATGATCTGCGGAGGCTTTGGTACAAAAATGTGGCCTTTAAGCCGAGAGCATAAACCAAAACACTTTTTACCATTAATCGGTGACAAATCTCTCTACCAAATAAACTACGAGGGGTTGAGAACTTATTTCAAACCGGAGGAAATATACGTTTCAACGAACGAAGACCAATTTGAGTTGGCAAAAAGGAACTCACCCGAGATTCCAGAAGAGAATTTTATACTTGAGCCTGAAATGAGGAATCAGGGTCCGGCAACCGGTCTTATCGCGGCATTTTTATATAAAAAGGGATTGAAAGATGAACCTTTCATGATAGTTCAGGCAGACGTGGTTAGAGAACCGGTCGAAAAGTTTATACAGATGATGCTTGATTGCGGTAAGATAGCCAAGAAGGAAAATAAATATATTACCGGTGGAAAGACGACCGATTTTCCTGTGATGGGAGTAGATTATTTAATTAAGGGTGAAAAAATTTCGGATGAGGGTTCGGTAGGTATATTTAGAATTAAGGAATTTATTTGGAGAAGTACCAAAGAGCAAACTTTACAAATCATCAAAAAAGAAGGTGTATTGGTTCATACGAATCATACATGCATGACCCCTGCTAACCTGTTGAAAATGATTGAAAAGTACAAAATTGAGTGGTACGGACCTTTAATGAAGTACGTCCAGGGATCTGACTTAAAATCCGAATACCAAAAAATGCCACCCGGTCCTTTGGAGGATATTACACAGGAAGTGCACAAAAACGGCGAATCATTAGTAGTCGAGCTGCCTTTTGAATGGAGTGACTTTGGTACTTTTGATAATCTTTTTGAATATCTGAATAAGAAAAATATGTATGGTAACGGTGAGAACATTATTGATTTAACAGGCAATAACAATTTTGTCAGACTGGATGACGCGAATAAAGTGGTAGGGTTGATTGGTGTAGACAATTTGGTAGTCGTTGATACCGGTGACGCTTTGTTAATTTCTGACCGCAGCCAATCAAGCAAGGTTAAAGATGTTCTTGAAGAAGTCAAGAAGCGACACCTTGCCCTGACATAGTCCAGATATATAACGAAGGTTTTATGAACTACGAGTTTGTTAAACGGATTATTGACGTAGCAGGATCGATTTTACTTCTTATTCTTTTTTCTCCGATAATGGTTGCAACTGCGATTGCAATAAAAATTGCATCACCCGGCCCTGTTTTTGTCGAGAAAGAAAATTCTCATATGCAAAGATTGGGAAGAAAGGGTAAAATATTCCGTCTTTACAAGTTTCGTTCAATGATGGTTAAAGCAGATGTTTTGGAGAAGATAGACCCGAGATATAAAAGTGTTTATATTGAAAAAAGAAAGAGTGGAAACTATAAACCCTCAAAAGACCCTAGGATTACAAAAGTAGGTAAATTTATCCGTAAACACTCGATCGACGAAATGCCGCAACTTATTAATGTTCTACGGGGCGAAATGAGCATAGTCGGACCTCGGGCATATCTTCCCGATGAACTGGAAGAACAGCAAAGAAAGTTTCCTGGAACTGAAAAGTTTGTAAAAGAGATGCTTACTACTAAGCCGGGTATTACAGGCTTTTGGCAGGTTAATGGAAGAAGTGAGGTTAATTTTGACAAGAGAATTGAAATGGATGCTTACTATGCGAGGAAAAAGTCGCTGATTTTTGACATTTTAATTATGCTTAAAACCCCTTTTGTAATGGTTTCAGGAAAAGGAGCTGTTTAGCGGTTTGAATAATGTATAACGCGGAACGTATTTGCCTCTGATTTTGTTCAATACCTCATACCTGATACCTGATACATAATACTTATTCCCCAAAAAATAATATTCGTGTAATATTAAACGTATGCAAGATTCAGCCAACAAGACAACACAGACGGACGGGTCCAAAGGTGGCATTTTTAATTCAGGCAGTATCGGGTATAATTCTCAAAAAGCCGATAATATCTTAATTCCCAAAATTGGTGTCGCTGTCCAGTCTGGTGCAACCTTTAAAAAGACGCCTGAACAGGGCAGTAGAATACCAATAATGAACAAAATGAACATAAACAATATAAGTAACAACAGAACCACAAAAAAACGGTTGGCGATTAAGACAATCAGCATATTTCTCGCCGTATTTCTTGTATTTTTTGTGATTACGGGTATCCTTTTTGGTACAGTCTATAAAGAGGGTTTGGAGGTTAAGGGACAAGCACAAAAAGTAAAGGAAAGTTTAAACCAGAAGGATTTAAATATAACTCTGGCGGAATTGAAGAAACTGCGTACATCAATGGATTCATTCGAAAAATCCTACAAGAAGATTTCTTACATGAAAGCGGTGCCGTTTGCAGGCATATATTATAAGGACGGCGAGCGATTTATTAATGTGTCTTTGAACGGTTTGGATGCGGGTAATGTTTTACTTGAATCGGTTATTCCCTATGCGGATATTATCGGATACAAAGGAACGGGTGAGGTTGATCCAACAAAACCGAAAACCGCCCAGGACAAGATTGATCTTGTGATCAAAACAATCCCCGACATTGTTCCGAAAATCGATACCGTTTCACAGAAGGTAAGTGCGATGCGTTCTGAAATGGACCGAATAGATCCGGGGCGTTATCCAAAGGAAATGAAAGGCATGAAGGTCAGGGAAAATCTGGAAAAGACAATACGCCTTCTTGACTCAGTCGACGAACTAATAGTATCAGGAAAGCCGTTACTGCAGAAGTCGGATTACTTTTTGGGAGTCGACAGTCCCCGAACATACCTGGTTTTGCTTCAAAATGATAAGGAACTTAGACCTACGGGCGGATTTATTACAGCATATACAATTGCCCGTGTCGATAAAGGAAGATTCGACCCGATCGTTTCGGACGATATTTATAATCTTGATGACAGGTATAAGCCGTCAATTAAAGCTCCGGATGAATTTCCGAAGTATTTGAAAGGCATTTATGTCGCCCTCAACAAGTTTCGTTTAAGGGATATGAATTACAGCCCTGATTTCGAAGTGGCTATGGATACCTTTTCTACGGAGGTGAAAAAAACAGGGATAGACAACTTTGACGGGATTATTGCTGTTGATACACAGATGCTTGTGAATCTTCTTGAGGTTTTGGGGAAGGTAAATGTTCCGGGCTTCGGTAGCTATACAACCGAAATTACCCCTGAATGTAACTGTGCACAAGTGGTGTATGAACTGGAAAAATTTGCCGACACGGAAGGACCGGTTGTCTGGAGTGAAAATGAACCGGGCAAAATTGTATATGCGCCTGAAAATTACGGGAACAGGAAAGGAATTATCGGACCATTGATGAATGTTGTATTGTCCGATACGTTAAACCAACCTGATGAAAAAATGCCGGCTCTTTTCGAAGCAGCCATGAAATCGCTGACAGAAAAACATGTTTTGTTTTATTTCCTTGACGACGAAGCGGAAAAAGCAGTAAAAGCTTTTGGGGTAGCGGGAGAAGTAAAGCCGTACGAAGAAGGAGATTATCTTTACATTAACGACGCCAATCTTGGTGGAAGAAAATCAAATCTGTACGTTACTCAAGAGGTTGTGGCCGATGTTGTCCAAAAAGACGGAAAAAATGAAAATACGGTGACGATTACATACAAGAATCCCGAAAAATACGACGGCTGGCTTAATTCCGTTCTTCCCAATTGGATAAGAATTTATGTTCCGAAAGGGAGCAGTCTAATTGAATACGATGGCTTTGAAGAATTCACCGAAAGCTATGAAGAATTTGGGAAGACTGTTTTTGCAGGATTCGTGCAGGTAAGACCTGAAGGTGTTGCAAAAGTAATGCTCAAGTACAGCGTTCCCGTAAACACCCAAAGGGATTATAAAATACTAATCCAGAAACAGCCGGGAAAAGATGCTCCGATGTATACAATAAATTTTGGCAAAAAAAGTGATGAGTTTTTGTTGAACACGGATAAGGAGATAAGGATATAAATAAATACCAATAAATACCAATTTCAAATATATACAAATTTCCAATAAAAAACGATTCAACAATTTAGCAATTTAATCTTTTTAATGACTCATTATTCATTCTCCACAGAAGGAGTTATTCTTTCCCGAAAAAACTACGGCGAAGCGGATCGGCTTCTGATTATCTATACAAAACATTACGGTAAAATATTCTTGCTGGCAAAGGGAGTTCGAAAACCGAATAGTCGAAAACGCGGACACATCGAAATATTTTCGAAAGTGAAATTTTCTTTCACAAAAAACGACCACTTCGTATTAATGAACGAGGCGGAACTGATCGACGGATACGAAAGTGTTAGGGTCAATTTGAAAAAAACCTCTCTTGCTTATTATTTTGTTGAATTAATATCGAAAGTAACACAGGAAGACGAAAAAAACACTGAATTATATGAATTGATTATAAAGTATTTTGATATCCTCAAAAATTTTACCAAACTTAAAAACTTACGTCTTGATTTTATCAAAGAAGTGCTTGAGATACTCGGTTATTGGCCTAGGGAAAAAGACATGCCCAACCCCGACAAAGTGATCGAGTCGGTCCTTGAGAGGCAGATCAATTCGAAGAGGGTGGGAGAAAGAATGTTGAAACAATATTTAATAAGTACAAATGAACACAAATAAGCGAAGCTTAAGACTTCCTCAAAAGTACAAATGAACACCAATGCGCACTAATCTTCAATAAGTGTCAATAAAGTTACTTTTATTGGAAATTGATATTTATTGGTATATATTGGAAATTGGTATTTATTTTTCGATGTATTAGAATATGTCAATGTCTACAGCTATCCGGTGTCCTCATTGTAACAACTCTTTCGAATTGACCGATGCCATTCGCCATCAGATTGAAGAAGAGGTCTCCTCAAACATTTCAAGAAAACATCTGGAGGAGTTGGAGAATGTCAGAAAGGAAACCGAACAGAAACTGAAGGACAAATTTGAAAGCGAGCAGAAGATCGAGATACTTGATCTTGAAAAACAGTTGGCCGAGAAGGACGAAAAAGTAGCCGTTCTTCGCGAAAACGAGTTGAGGCTTCGTGAAGAAAGAAGGAAATTGGAAGAAAAGGAGAAAGAATTGGAACTTGAAGTTCAAAGACAATTTGACGAGCAAAGGAAAAAGATTGAAGAAGCTGTTTTAAAACAAGCAATTGAAGAGCACAGGTTGAGAGATCTTGAGAAAGACAAAAAGATACAGGGTTTACAAAATCAATTGGAAGAAGCGCTGAGAAAATCGAAAGTAGGCTCACAACAAATGCAGGGTGAAGTATTAGAGATGGATATAGAGGGTTTGCTGAAAGACACTTTTTCCACAGACGACATTCGACCTATTGAAAAAGGAATAAAAGGCGCGGATATCAGACAAATTGTTAAAAGTCCCAAAGGATACACTTCGGGAGTGATTTTATGGGAGATAAAAAGAACTAAAGCATGGACGGATTCGTGGGTGACAAAACTTAAAGAGGATCTCCGTTCCGAGAAAGCGAACGTTCCTGTGATCATATCTACGGCGCTTCCTAAAGGCCTGGAATCGGGGTTTGGCCTTTTTGACGGAGTATGGGTAGTTTCTTTTGCACTTATTCTTCCTGTTGCGACAATAATAAGAAAAAATCTCCTGGATGTGGCGTTTGAAAAGGCAATATCGTCTCACAAAGGTGGAAAATCGGAAGATTTATACGATTATGTTACATCACATGAATTCAGGCAGCAGATGGAAGCATTGGTAGAAGTATGGGCTGAAATGAGTCAGCAACTTAGTAAAGAAAAAGCTTCTTACGAAAAGATTTGGAAATTACGGGAGGGTCAAATGCAGCGTCTCATTTCTTCAACTGCAAATGTTGTCGGTTCAATTCAAGGCAGGGTTGGTCAAACGGCTTTGCCGATAAAAGGACTGGAATTGCTGGAAGACGGGGAATAGGCAAAAAATAATAATTGAATTATAATTATTCAAATGAGTGATAAATCTTCATCAAACTTAATGGATAAGGTGACGGCGCTTTGTAAAAGGCGGGGATTTGTTTTTCCCGGAAGTGAGATATATGGCGGACTTGCGAACACCTATGATTACGGTCCCCTGGGAACACTTCTTCTTCGCAATATTAAAAATTCGTGGTGGGACTTTTTTGTGGGAGCAAGAGCAAACATTTATCCGATAGATACGAATATTTTAATGAACCCCAAGGTTTGGGAAGCGTCAGGTCACGTTTCCGGATTTACCGAAGCGCTGATTGATTGTAAAGCATGTCGATTTAGAACCAGAGCAGACCATCTGATAGGAGACTATTTTGCAGATAAAGGAAAGACAGAAAATGTGGAAGGATATCCTCTTGAAAAAATGGAGGAGATTATTAACAAGGAAAAAATTCCATGTCCAAAGTGTAAGGAGTTTGATTGGACAAAACCAAAGGTGTTTAACAATCTGTTTGAAACCAGCATTGGAATAATTTCAGGCGACAAGTCACTGGCGTATCTTCGGGGAGAGACGGCGCAAGGGATGTTTGTGAATTTTAAGAATGTTCTATCTTCAATGTCGCCGAAATTGCCTTTCGGTTTGGCACAAAGCGGACCAGTATTTCGAAATGAAATTACTCCGGGTAAATTTGTTTTTAGAACTTTGCAATTTACGTTAAGCGAATTTGAGTACTTTTTTGACCCCGAGGCAGATAAGTGGGAAGAATTATTTGAATATTGGAGAAACGAAATGTGGAAGTGGACAACCAACGAGTTAGGTGTAAAAGAAACGTCTTTAAGGTGGCGTGCACATACCGATGAGGAGAGGTCTTTTTATTCAAAAAGAACCGAAGATGTTGAATACAATTTTCCTTGGGGATTCAAGGAACTGTTTGGCCTGGCGTATAGAACGGATTATGACCTTAAGAATCACATGGATAAGTCGGGGGTTGATTTGAAATATGTTGATCCCCAAACAGGAAGGAAATTTATACCCCATGTAATTGAACCGGCTTTTGGTATGGACAGGGCATTTATGGCTGTCTTGTTTGATGCATATTTTGAGGAGAATGAGAAAGGGAAAGAAAGGACAATATTAAAACTTAATCCCAAGATCGCTCCTTATAAAGTGGCGGTCTTTCCTCTTCTTGCAAACAAGCCGGAGTTGGTGGATAAGGCAAAAGCTATATACAATATACTACATACTACATACCCATGTGTTTTTGATGCCCGCGGAAATATCGGCAAGCGTTATTTTGCCCAAGACGAGATCGGAACCCCTTGGTGTGTGACGGTTGATTTTGATACACTAAAAGACGATACAGTTACCGTTCGTGACCGCGATACGGCAAAGCAGGAAAGGGTGGGGGTGGGGAAGTTGGGGGAATGGATTGAGGGAAAAATTGGATATTAGGATACAAAGATACTAGGATAATAAGATAATTAAGATATAAAGATATAAGGATACCGGGCGATTCAATTGTTAAATCGTTTAAGAATTTGATTATTTATTAATATAATAATTTAATCCCATGAAAAAGATACTTCCAATTATAATTTTATTTATCGGGGTTGGGGTAACTATCGGGGTGTTTGTGTTCATGAAAGGCAGAGATGCTAACGATGAAGAAAATTCTGAAACTGAAGCTGAAGAGACGTTACCCGAAGTGGAATTGGAAAAACGACCAGTGGTTTCTCTCACCCCATCCGGTGACGGACACTGGCTGAAATTAGAAATTTCAAAGATTGTTATAGATGCAACAACTTTAGATTATGAGTTGACTTATAAAGTGCCCGACGGACGAACACAAGGTGTGCCGGGAACGGTAAAACTTGTGAAAGGGGAGGATGTTGAAAAAGACCTTCTTTTAGGTTCGGAATCATCAGGAAAGTTCAGATATGATGAAGGTGTGGAAACAGGGAATGTGCTGCTTCGCCTCAGAAACGATAAGGGAAAACTTGTGGCGAAGTTTGAGACGGAGTTTACACTTCAATCAGGTTCGGACGAAATCGACACACCCATTGGCATATACACTCTCGATAAAATAAATAAGGGCGCTTTTTATGTAACCATGGACACCGTAGGATATCCGGAAGACACAGGCTTGGATGTATCGAAAGCATTCGGTATCTTCTCCTCGGTTGAAAAAGGCAATTCGGGAGAATTTGAGCAAGGAAATATTCGTTTTTATAACGAGGGAGAATGGGTAGAACTTAATGAAAACAAATCCTCCAATGTGGGCTTCTTCATCCTTTCTTCTTAATCACCTGGTTACTTAGTTAATTAGTTACTTAGATACTTTGTTACTTAGTCACTCAATCGCCAATATCTTTATATCCTAATATCTTAATATCTCCCCCCTCTTCCTTTCGGGTTCTTTTTGTATTGACACGTCCGTGAAAATGTATAAGAATGGTGTAAAGTGGTGAAAAGTGGTAAGTTATAGATATAAATAATTCATGCTGATTGGACAATATTTCTCAAAAATAACCGATAAAAACCGAATTTCACTACCGAAAAAATTCAGAAACGAGTTAGGAGATAGGTTGATCATTGCGAAATGGTATGAAGGATGTTGCGTGATCGTTTCGGAATCAAGGTGGAACACAATTTTGGAAAAACTTACAGGCCGAAGCGAAATTTTAACAAAAGCCGTACGTGATACCGACAGATTTATTCTCGGATCGGGCTATGAGGTGTTTTTAGATGCCCAGGGAAGATTTATTATACCGGCTAATTTAAAAAATTACGCAAATCTTTCCACCGACGTCACATTTTTGGGATTGGGAAACCGAGTTGAGATTTGGGACTCCGTTATCTGGAGTAATAAAGAAAAGTCGGTTCAGGAAAATGCGGAAGATACATTGGAAAAATTGACAACCAAACAAAGTGCTCAATGAAAAACCTAGGGAAAGGTGAGGGTGAAAATGGAATACACAAACCTGTCCTTTTGGAAGAAGTCTGCAGAGCGTTTGGTTTGGTCGCACCTTTAAATAATCAGGCTCAAAAAAAGAAATCTTTGATAGTAGATGCAACCCTTGGATCGGGCGGACATGCTAAAGAATTAATTAATAGGGGGGCGTATATTATCGGAATTGATGCCGATCGCCGAATGGTTGAAATCGCATCCGATAGTCTAAAAAAATTATTTTGCCCGTCAGGAGGTTGTGAGAAGTACTTTACTGTCGTAAACGACAATTTTGTACATATCAAATATATTTTGGCTAATCTTAGTATTCAAAGTGTTGACGGAGTTTTATTGGATCTGGGAATAAGTTCTTACCATTATATGTTTTCCAGGGGTTTTTCGTTTAACGAGCGAGGTTCGCAGCTCGATATGCGGATTTCCGATGATTACGGGGTATCGGCATCGGATTTATTAAATGCACTTCCTAAAACTAAACTGAATTATTTGTTTGAGAAGGTGATGCCGTACCCTGATGCACGCAAAGTTGTGAGAGCGGTTGTAGAAAAAAGAAGCTTAAGAAAAATACAAACTGTTGCCGATTTTACCGATATACTCGATAAAATTCATTTTGGTAGATCAGGAAAAAGGATCAGCGATTATACGCTGCCATTTATGGCCTTAAGAATTGCCGTTAATAGCGAGCTTGAAAATTTAAGAGATGCATTAAGATCATCCTATGATGTATTAAAAAAGGACGGGGTTCTGGCTGTAATCTCTTTTCATTCGGGTGAGGACCGAATTGTTAAAAATTTATTTAAGGAGATATCGTCCCGAGATGAAGGAATTATATGCGCAGATGTTATTGTTCCGGATATATCCGAAATATTAAAAAATCCCAAAGCGAGAAGTGCTAAGCTACGGGTGATTAAAAAAAATTATGAAAAAATTATCATATAAAATGAAAATGATATTGACGGTCTTTTTAATGAGCGCCACAATAATTAATGGCGTATTGATTACAATATATAATGTCGGCAGATCTACCGCCGTAAACGTCAGTACTTTTCAGATAGTTGAAGCTAAAGAAAACTGTAATGAGATAAGCGAAGACATTTCTCTGAAAGATTCGTTGACCAATGCGTACAATGTTTCCAAAGAGAAAGGTTTTACCTCAAATGTAAATGTTTTATACTTCAATCAGGAGGAGCCTTTAGCACAAGCCCGCTGATATGCGCGCTAAAATTAATATTTTTTTTGTATTTGTTCTTTTGGGATATCTGGTAATATTTTTCCGCTTTTTTTACTGGCAGATAATAAGGGCGAAAGAATTATCTGCACTTGCAGTTAACCAGCATCAAAGGCGGAGTATACAGACTTCCTATCGTGGTAAAATTCTTGCGAGCGACGGAAGCATTCTTGTCGGACAAGCTGATTCCTGGACGTTGTTTGCCGAACCGAAACTTATTACCGATCCAACCACAATTGCAAGGCGTCTCGCACCTCTTTTGACCGATATCCGTGGTAACAACCTTTTGGCATCTTCTGAAGAAGTCAAAATAAAATCTCTTCTTGCCGATAGCGGTAAATTTTGGGTGCCACTGAAAAACAGGCTTACAACCGATATAAAAAACGAAATCGAAGAACTTGGTTTTAAAGGAATTGGTTTTGATAAAGACGAGGCAAGGAGATATCCTGAGGGATCATCATCTGCGCATCTTTTGGGTTTTTTAGGCAAGGACGACGATGGTGCGAATAAGGGTTATTTCGGATTGGAAGGATTTTATGACGATACATTATCGTCCCGTGCAGGAATCGAAAAAGGGGATATTGATGTAAAAGGTTTTCCGCTTTTAACCGGAAGAAGAAAAAGGACACCTTCATTTTCAGGGGCTGATATCATCACCTACATCGATAAAGGAGTACAAATGGTCGTTGAAGAAGAATTAAGAGAAGGTATTGAAAAATACGGAAGTCTCAGCGGATCCGTGATCGTTATGGATCCTTCTACCGGCGGAATATTGGCGATGGCAAGTTACCCGTCGTTTGATCCGCAGCAATATTGGAAGTATTCCAATGAATTATTTTTAAATCCCGTAATCTCAACCTCATTTGAACCCGGTTCGGTGTTTAAAGTGATCGTTATGGCAGCAGCCTTGGATATGAATGCGGTGGGGCCGGAAACAAAGTGCGAAGTCTGCAACGGTCCTCTGACGGTGGGAGAATATACAATACACACATGGAATGATAAGTATTTCCCGAATTCGAGTATGAGTGATGTAATAATACACTCCGATAACATCGGTATGTCATATGTGGCCAAAAAAATCGGTACTGAAAAGAACTATGAATACTTAAAGAAATTCGGTTTTGGTGAAATAACAGGAATAGATTTGCAGGGTGAAATGAGTCCGAAGATTCGCAGTCTTAAAGAATGGTCGGAAATTGATCTCTATACCTCGAGTTTTGGACAGGGAATTGCGGTTACTCCCATTCAATTAATTACAGCCGTCAACGTGATAGCGAATGATGGATTGATGGCAAAACCAAAAGTAGTCAAAGATATTGCCATTGATAACGTATCTTATGGGTTACCCTCGGATAAGGGAAAATATGTAATTTCGAAAAAAGCCTCGGACGAGATTACTTTAATGATGGTTGAAGCTGCGAAAAGCGGTGAGGCCAAATGGACGTATAAAAAGGGATTCGGAGTGGCCGGAAAAACCGGTACAGCCCAGATACCGATTTCCGGTCATTATGATGATGAAAAGACAATTGCCAGTTTCATTGGGTTCGCCCCCTATGATAATCCGAAATTTATTATGCTTGTAACTTTACGTGAACCCCAGAGTTCACCATGGGCTTCAGAAACGGCAGCGCCGTTGTGGTATAACATAGCTGAAAAATTATTTTTGCATTTTGGATTATTGCCGGAAAAAATGTATAATTGATGCGAGTGTGGATATAAAAATACAAGGTAAACAAAAATTGACCGGCACAGTTAATCCTTCAGGAAGTAAGAATTCCGCAGTATCAATAATTCCGTCAACTATTTTATTTAAGAAACCGCTGCTTCTTAAAAACATTCCGGACATTACCGATGTAACTAAGATGGTGTCCATTCTCGAAAAATTGGGAAGCAGGATTGAATGGAATAAAGAAAGAAAAACTTTGAGAATTGACAACTCCAGCCTTTCCTTTGAGAAAGTTTCTGCGGAGGATTGGAGTGCTATGAGAGGATCGTCCCTATTATGGGGACCCATGCTTGCAAGATTCGGAAAAGTGTTTTTCGGTGGCCTTCCTGGAGGATGTACGCTGGGATTTCGTACACTTGCACCTCATTTTAATGCCTTTGTAGACCTTGGAGTAAAAGTACACGAAGACAATTCGGGTATATCGATGAATGCCCGCAATGCGAAAGCAAACGAAATATGGCTAAGAGAAATGAGCCCGACAGCTACAGAAAATGCCGTTTCTTTTGCCTCACAGCTCACCGGAAGAACAAAGATTATGGGAGCAGCTTCTGAACCCCAGGTTCAGGACTTATGCCTTTTTCTGAAGAAATCGGGCGTGAATATTACAGGAATCGGATCAAGTATAATTGAGATTGAAGGTAACGGAGAACCCGAAACGGATGAATACGAGATATTTTCCGATCATTACGAAGTAGCTACCTTTTTAGCTATGGGTGCCATAAGTGGGGGAAGGGTTGAAATTAACAATTCCCACCCGGAACTTTTTCAGCATATTAACTATATCTTTTCGCGTTTTGGGATTAAAATTTCATACAGTAAAAATACAGCGATAGTTGAAGCAGGACAAAAAATACGCGTATTGCCGGAGGAGGAGGGGAGATCATATCTTTCGGTAAAAGCACAGCCCTGGCCTGCTTTACCCGTCGATCTTCTACCGATTTTTATTCCGATTTCCCTTAAGGCCGAAGCAGGGGTGACACTTTTTCATAACTGGATGTACGATGCGGGTCTGTTTTGGACAAGTGAGCTGAATAAACTGGGAGCAAACATAGTAATGTGCGACCCTCACAGAATAATTTCAATTTCCGGAAACAAACTTCATGGATCGACATTGGAAGCACCGTACATAATTCGCGCCGTAGTGGCAATGGTAATGTCATGCATGATAGCCGAGGGAGAGTCCGTTATTTTAAATGCCGATGCATTATACCGAGGCCATCCCCACTTTTCCGAAAATCTTCAAAAATTGGGTGCAAAAATTGCAGAAATAAAATGAAAGTACAGGATCTCGTAAGACATCTTCATAAATTTGATTTACTGGTAAAATCCGAGATTAGAGGTAATGAAAAAATTGCCGGTATCACTGAAAATTCGCGTGAAGTGAAAAAAGGCCATGTATTTGTTGCGGTCAAGGGACTGAATGCTGATGGAAATGACTATATTGAAGCTGCCTTATCTAATGGTGCGTGTTTAATAATTTCTGAAAATAAATCTCCACGCAGGATAGCAGAAAGAACGTCATATTTGCAGGTGAAAAATTCAAGAAAGGCATTAGGATTGGCAGCCTGTCTTTGGAATAATTTTCCTTCCAGGAAACTGAAGATTATCGGCGTAACCGGAACTAAAGGAAAGACAACTACAGTACATATTATTTATCACATCTTGCGTTCAATGGGTTATAAAACCGGCATGGTTTCAACAATTAAGGCTGTTGTAGGAAACAAAGAGTATGATACCGGAGCACATATTACAAACCCGGATGCTATGACTTTGCAAAAGTTTTTGTCTTTGATGGTTAAAAATAATTGTGAATACGCGGTTTTGGAAGTAAGCAGTCATGGAATAGACCAAAAAAGAATATTCGGAATCGATTTTGACGTTACCGTTTTGACAAATATTTATCCCGAACACCTTGATTATCATAGAAATTTTAAGAATTATGAGCAGGTTAAAATGAAATTTATAAAATCCGGTAAACACAAAGTGTTTTCTCCAAAAGAAACAAAAATTAATATTCTTCCCGGGGAATTTAACAATATAAATGTTGAAGCAGCGATCAAGGCTGTTTCATACTTTGGAGTTTCCAAAAATGACGCTCTTACATCGCTTAATACTTTCAAATTACCCGAAGGAAGAATGGAAGAATTGTTTGAAAATCAACCCTTTAGGGCAGTGATAGATTTTGCTCACACACCCGATTCCCTAAAAAAAGCCTTAGAATATTTACGAAAGGGAACTAAGGGACGATTGATTTCCGTTTTCGGGTGTGCTGGTGAACGTGACCGTCTAAAAAGGCCGAAAATGGGCAAAATTTCGGCAAAACTGGCGGATATAAGCATAATTACATCCGAAGATCCAAGAAGTGAAGACGCCAACCTTATAATTGACAGTATTTCAAAAGGGGTGCTGATTCGTAAGGCTGTAGAATTTACTATGCAGAATTACCAATCCGGTTTACAAAATAACGATGCTATACATGGAAAATCAATGTTTATAAAAATTCCCGATAGAAAAAAAGCTATTGAGTTTGCAATAACTAAAGTTGCACAAAAAGGCGACACTGTGGCATTTTTCGGAAAGGGACACGAGAAAACAATGAATTTGGATGGGATACACGAAATACCCTGGTCGGAATCTGAAGTTGTTAAGAAGAATTTGAGAAAACTTCGTTAATTTGTTTAAAAGCGATTGGGTTGGCTACTATTAAATTATTCTCAAGAATTTTTTTATCAGACATTGGATTGTAGATAAGGGTGTTCAACAGCTTGCCTTTAATATTTCCAATAATGGCACCCGCTTCCTGAGCTATCAATAAAGCTGCTTCTATGTCATACAATTTAGTACTATTTGAGAGGTCAACATAAGCCGGGCTGGCTGAGCTTGCAACATAGCAAATAGACAGAGACCCTAATCCGATACTCCTTGTGCGATATGAAATCTTATGTAATATATTTAAGTATTTTGTAAAAAGGAAAAATGTTTTTCTGTCATCGGCAAATATTTTTGAGTTAGGTGCCTCGTACATTAAAAAACTGAAAGGATCAAAAATATTTGAATGCCCGACATGGATTTTTCGATCATTCATATAAGCACCTTTACCCTTTATTGCGTGAAAAATATTACCGCCAAAGACATCTATAACTAAAGCAAAAATTGTTTGACCATTTTCTACTAACGCCAGAGTTGAGGCAAGAAGTGGAATCCCTTTAACAAAATGTTTTGTACCATCCAAAGGGTCACAGCGTAATATTATAGGCCCAACACCTATTCGTTCAGTACTTTCTTCCGAGTCAATTGTAATAAGGTCGGGGTATTTCTTATAAACTCTTTCTATCAGTAATTTACCAACTGTATGATCAATTGTAGTTGTTAAATCTTGCTGTTTATTATCAATCCCTTGTTCGAGAAATAAGTTGTTTAAGTATTCATACTTTTTAAAACGGTCCTCTATCGTTTTTGATATTTCAGGGGCTAATCTCAGTATATTATCAGAAAGTTCCTGAAGTAGTTTTATATTCATTAAATTTTATTTTTAAATTCGGTACGACCGCCGAATTTAACCGATATTTTATTTTTGGTAATTACAGATTTGTTAGCTGTTTTTACAAACGAATCATCGGGTATATCAGTATAAATCAAAGTAGCCGGACCAATGAATGAACCGCTACCGATTTTTACTCCAGGCATAATTGAAACATTTATTCCGATTCTTACATTTGACCCGATTATTGCGCCCAATTTGTTTCTTTTGGTATCAATGACATTTCCCTTTACTTTTTCAATAATGTTTTGCTCATCCAACCTTAAATTACCGGTCACTGTTCCTGAACCCAAAGAAATATTGCTTTCAAAAACAGAATCGCCGACATAATTTTTATGTAACCAAACGTCATTTTTAAAATAAGAACGGGCGACTTCTGAAGAATAACCAATAACACAATTTTCTCCAATCATTGAATGTCTAACGAGTGCGTTGTTGGCGATTACAGTATTTTCCCCGATATAAACGGGACCGTTAATAATTGCCCCTTCAAATATTCTTACTCCTTTCTCAATAATTACATTACCTTTAACGGTTGCCTTATGCGATATTTGCGCATTTTTTGATATGGTTTGCCCCTTGATACTGTCCAGGAAAAAATCCATAACATCCAAAACCTGCCACGGATATTTGATGCTTTTCCAGACCCCTTTGTATTTTATTAATTTAAAAACCTGTCCCTTTTTGATCAAATTATCAAGCGCAGTCTCATATAGATCATCTTTGTCGGTCACCGAAATTTTGAGCGATTCCGAAATTATTCCTGCATTTGGAAAGTAATGAAATACTAAATTTACATAATCTGACGGAACCTTATCTTGCGGAGGTTTTTCAATAATACCTTGAATAATATCCCCGTTTAATTTTAAATACCCTCCGGGGAAATAGTTAATTGTTTTGTATGCAGCGATTGCACAATGGTTATTTTTCTTTAAATTCTTACGTAGTTTTTTAAAATTTTCAAATAGAGAATCGTCATAATAATCATTTGCTCCGATGATAAGTAGTTCATCATCTAAATTAATGTTTTCAAGTGCGGTTAATACGCCTCCGGCCATGCCCATTCCTTTTTGAACAACGGTTTTGGCTTTTTGATACGAAATATTCATCATGTCGTTAGTAACAATTATGATTTTATAAGGATTTAAATTTTTAATCCTTTTTAAATGAAAATCAAAAGGGATGTTGCCAAAGAATTTATATATATTTTTTTGTTGAAGTGGCCAAAACCGTGAACTAACCCCGCCGGCAAGGATTATAATATTTATGTTAGACATGGGTGCAAATATGTGAAAATTATTATATCATATCCAAGGATGGTAAATTTTGATAATTCAAAAAAGAAATATACACAAAACATTGTAACTTTCGGAGGGGGTACTGGTCATTTTCATCTTCTTAATGGTCTCAGAGAACTCAACGATACCCGTTTAATTACGGCAGTTGTGAGCTGTTGGGACAGCGGAGGGAGCTCGGGAAGATTAAGGACGGAACTGGGTGTTTTACCACCCGGTGATATAAGAAGATGTTTGCTGGCGCTTATGGAGGATCCTGAGCAGCAGAAAGTTGCTCAAAAACTTTTCGATGACCGTTTACAGGACATAAACGGTCCGTTAAAAGGTCATTCGTTCGGTAATTTACTGACTGCCAGGCTAGAAAATATTTATAAGGGGCAAGACAGGGGTATTAATTCAGAAAGAGCTCTTTTCAGGGTTGTAGCAAATATAATGCCAGTTAGTCTTTCGGATGTAAACTTGGTTGCAGAAACTTCCAAAGGAGTAAAAATTGAGGGAGAGACACATATAGATCTGCGCGGGAATGAAAAGAACTATGATCCAGAGGATAGAATTGTTCGTATCTATTTCGACACCCGTGCCGATGTGAACCCCAATGTGCTCGAGGCTATAAAAAATGCGGATAAAATTGTTTTTGCTCCGGGAGACTTGTACACCAGTATTTTGCCCCATCTTCTTGTTGATGGAGTAAAAGAAGCAATATTAAAATCCAAGGCAAAGCTTGTATTTATACTTAATTTATGTACCAAAAAAGGCGAAACTGAATATTATCGCGCCTCTGATTACATTAAAGCGCTTATATTTTATCTTGATTATACTAAAAGAAAAATCACCGTGATTGCCAATAATCGCAAAATTGATTCCGAAGTGGTAAAAATTTATCATGGAGAAGGTCAAGAACTGGTGGATATTGATGAAAAAAAGTGTCTAAAGCTTTTTCCGAATATAAAAGTTATAAAAGCAAAAGTAGGGAAGTATTTTTCTAAAGAACATCTGATCCGTCATGACTCCGTTAATTTAGCAGAGTCGGTTCTTTCTGTTTAGGGTCTTTTTACATAAGATATTTCTTCTATTGGAAGTCTGAAAAGTCCTTCATCGAGTCTTTCTTGGTCAAGATAGTGTGCTATGAAGCCGACCGAACGTGGAATCACAAAAAAAGCATTAAAGAACTCAACTTTTGTAAGTTCTTTCAGTTCTTTTAAAGAAAATCCTTCTTTTTCGGATAAAATATCCAAAAATATGGCAGCCATAGCACCATCCACATTGAGGATTAGATTTGCTTTTTTTCCCGATGTAATTGTTTCAACACTTCGGGCAAATTTCAAGAATTTCCCGTATTTTAGTTTTTTAGACCATTTTGTAAGCTCACCAACCCTTGGATCCGGATTGTCTATGCGATATTTCTTATGTCCTATGCCCTCAATTACTTTCGCGTTTTTCGAAAAATCTTCAACAAAATCATATGCATTGATATTAGACATAACTCCATTTAACCAATTATCCGCTGCCCCGTTTACCGATCCGCCAAAACGTTTTCCAATAGTTAAAAGTCCTGCCACAAGGGACGACACAAGGTCTTTACCTGCACGCGTAGTAATGATCGTATTCAATGTTCCGGAAACTGAAGGTCCGTTATCCACGAGAAGTTTTAGCGTAAGATCCGTAAATTCTTCCATTTCTTTGGATTTTATCTTTTTCCCCAAAAGCATTGAGGAAACGATATAAGAAAAACTATGGTTTTTAGCTAGGCTTAGTTGATTTTCTTCTAGTATTTCGACTCCATTGGATGTTTCTTTAGATATTGATGAGGCGAAAAGAGATTTTTTACGAACATGTGTATCCTGATTAGTAGTATCAATTATAAAAAGATCCTTTCCGATGTTTGGAATAGATTTAATCATTTTTACAAATTCGGTAAAGGATGAGGCTGTTTTTGCACCGCATTCTTTTAATGCTTCCAGTTTTTCTTTTGAAGATTCAAACCGGTTTTTTGCCAAAGCCTTCGCATGTCCGAATTGTGGTGGGACTGGAAAATAATCTGATATAGATCCTCCAATGTATGCAATTATGGGCTTTTTAATTTTTCCAGATTTTATTAATTCAGCAATATCGTACTCATCCGTTCCGCCCAATTCGCCGAAATATACAATATGTGTTGTTTTGAGATCGTTTTCGGCTGCAAGAATTGCATCGGTAGGTGATGTTAGAGGAAATCTGTCTGCTCCGAAGGATAAACAAAACGATATCCTTTTTCCAAAACCGGAAAGGATATTGATGAGCTCATTTGTCATCCCCCCTGAGGCGGAAAAAACAGCAATATTACCCGTATTATAAAGGACGGGGTTGTAAAGCTGTTTGGTTTCAACACCCCCTATTGCTCCAAGTTTTAATGTACCCGGTATTAATAACCCGACGCTGGAAGGTCCGATCAAAAATATATCCTTATTTTTTATATTGTCCAAAAGATCGAGAGTACTTTTTTCAGGAGTATTTTCGGCAAAAATTACCCCCCCCAATATATTTTTAAGATTACCAATGGTTATTTCTGAGGTTGATTTGACTCTTCTAGCGGACGTAACATTCAAAAAGAAGTTAATTTTGTCATTCAGACGATTGGGTGTTTCATCCAAATTGTTATAAAATGGAATAAGAACTTCATTCTTTCCCCAGAAATACCTTTGCCCTCTTTTGTTTGCTCCGACAATCGCTTGTATAGAAGGAGATTCTTTTTTGCATAAGAAATCGTAATCCATAATCGATTGGATTATAGATGAATATTCACCGATAACAATAATTTTCGGACTAGTTTTTCTTAGTTTATTAATATCTGTTGTCATTATTTAATAATAATGTCAGTTAATATTTCTTCTGGTCCTGCGATCCGACCGAGTATTTCGAGATGATTCAAGCAATCATGCATCATTTTTAGCCCCTCCTCCTGGTGTGGACCACCACGTCTTACGTATACTTTAACACCTTGACTTTTTAATTTGTTACCTTCTTCTTTCAAAGCTTTTATTACACCTTTGAAAGTAGAACGGATGTCAGTGAAATTAGCTACTCCGCCTGCAATATATAATACTTTATTTTTACCCGTAGATTTTGTAACAAGCGATAATATATTTTTAGTAAAGAGATACGTTTCATCCTCATTTGGATTTCCGCTATACTCTGCATAGTTTGCCAGCTCATGGGCTTTTCCAGAATTTCCGATTTCGTCAGCAAGAACTATACTTGCACCACCGCCTGAAAATAAGGTAAAAATACTTCCATTTTGATTTAGGACCTTTAGTTTTAGTGACGCCGAACTTTTATCAGCAAGTAGTTTGACCGCAGATTCTTCGGGTGTGAGATTGTGGTTTGTCTGGGAAAAATCGCTTCGTGCCCACTTTATACCCGTCAGATTTTCTGCGGTATCATCGACTTCTACGGCTAAATCCAAAAAGACAGGAATACCCACACGAACCAAAAAAGGGTTGGTTTCTACAAAAGAAAAGTATTGATCCTCAAAGACAGTAAATATCTTTTTTGTAATACCGGATCTCAATTTGAAGTAGTTATCGATCTTAGAAAATGTTTTATCATTTAACAAATCATGCCTCACTTCACTTTTGTTTTGCTCAACATCCACCCCACCTTTTTTTGAATAGTAAGCAAAAATACCTGCTCTTTGCCGTTCCAGAGACAAATAAAACTCTTCATTTTCCGAATGGGGGATAAATTCTTCAATTAACAGATTGTCATACCCTTTATTAAAAAGAGCATATGCCTTGCTCCGTAAATTTACTTTATCGATGTCTTTGTAAAGTAATCCGTTTTTCTGCCTTTTTTTTATTCCTTGATCAACTTTAATTACGTAGCATTGAATGTCGGATAAGAGGGAAATTGTTTTATCTAAATCGTCGGATATTTTTAAAGGTAAGCCGTTATACTTTGAGGAAGATACGGAAGCCAAAATCGACTTTGCTTTATATTCAGAAATTTTTGTGCGAGCCATATTTGATTGTAATTATTTAATTAATTAGTTTAATAAAATATCCTTACCGGATACAATGCTAAGTTATTTCTACTCGAATTATTGTTCTATCATCGTTTATGAGCCGGGGGTGCTTGATAAGGTGAGGGTCGTTTAAAAAATGTTCAGAATTTATCCTGGTCATTTGGAAACTTTCACCAATTCTTATCTGATTAACATCTTTCATAAATAATTCGACAACCTCCAGTTCACACAGACCTTCTCCCTGGTACGAATCTGTCATCCCATCTGAAGCCATAACTAAAACTGAACCAGGTGTAATATAAGTTTTATTTTCATAAATTAATCCGTTGGTCAGAAGTTCAGGCTGGCCATTTAATATTCCGCAGCCATTTGGAGTATTTATTTTTTCTATAAATGTTCGAGCCAATTGATCTTTAACCGGCTTGTAGAGTTGTTCGTTATTAACCACTTCGAGTGGAGTACAATTATTCTCACGTGCAATACATTTGACCAACGCTAATGTTTCATCGTCAAATCTACAATTTTGATCGAAGGTGAGAATTTCAATTTGTTTATCAGGCTTTTGGATGACGGCTATGGTATCGGCAACATGCGCGATAGTAATTTCATTTTTCGGCGCATCTATAAGAGCGTACGTGGCTGACATTCCGGGAATACTTAGTACATCGCCATAATTAACCCCCGGAACTTTACTCAATTCCTGATTCAACCATCCGTTTACTTTTCTCATAACATCACCAGCGGTAATGTCAGGACATTCTGATAGTTCCTGACATTCATCTGAGAGTGAAAATCGTAAACTTACCAAATGGGATACATAATAAGAACCTTTAACCCCAAGAGCCGCCAAACCATAAACGGGTTTTCTGCTTGATGCTCCGTCGTGTACTGCAACCAAAAGCCGTCCTTTTCCCATAGGAATAATCATCGGGCAATCTTCATTGAGTCTGTCCTCGATACCATAGGCCGGAGCGGTTTCAACCCCAATGCTCAAATTTATTTCATTTTGACCGTTAGTTAATTGAAGCTCGGTAGTTTTCGATTGAAGCAGTACGTTGGGATCAGGCGGTTCAAACCAAAAATTACTTTCAGGAAAAAAAGGAGGTAAATGATCAGGTTGGGCGACTCTGGATTCTTGTAACAGGCCCATAATAATATGCAACATTGTATCATGAAAATAGCCTTCGTAAAGATATTTTTATAAAATTGAGAGTATTTGATATAATGCAGATTATTATGGCAGGTTTGAAAAAAGAAGGTTCGGTAACAGAATATGAATTGAGTGCAATGGGGGGAGATCTCGCGGTTAAAGGAACAGTTTCTATTATGTCTGAAGAATATCAAGGATACATACGTGCATTAAGAAGAGATGCAGAATTAACTGAAAAATATGGTGGGCGTACCATTGAAGGCATTGAAGGAATAAGAGCTGCTGCTAGCAAAGTTGATAAATTAGCATTGAAAAAATTACTTGAAGATAGGTCAAACTAAATTATCTTTGCAGTAGACTTGCGGCTTCTGTGTCCAATATAAAGGTGGTATTGGGGTGATATCTTAAGAGTGATGCAGGCATGTGTGTTCCGATCGGTCCTTCAAGTGCACTTTTTATTCCTTCCGCCTTACCCACACCTTTTGCTATCAGAATAATTTTACACCCCTCTAATATATTTTGAACACCCTGGGAAATGGCCATACGGGGAACTTGAGTTTTATCTCCACCACAAAATCTTGAGTTGGCTTCAATGGTGTCTTCGTCCAAAGAGATAACTCTAGTTCTACAGTTTATTGGTGACCCTGGGCCATTAAAAGCAATATGGCCGGTCAACTTAGGTCCGATTCCAAGTATGACCAGATCAGACGGTCCATGTTCGGTAATGATGCGATCATATCTGGCAGCTTCAATATAGGGGTTGAGGGCGTCGCTATTGGGGATGAAACGTTGGTTCGGGGGAATGTTAACGAACATAAATAAATTTTCATCCATGAAGCGTTTGTAGCTTAATGGATGGTCTGTGGGAATTTTCCAATATTCATCAAGATTCATCGTTGTCAAATAACGCATATTTAACCCTCGATTATGTGCGTCGATTATTTGCCGATAAGCACCTATCGGCGAAGACCCTGTAGCTAAAGTCAATATTGAATCCGGTTTATCTTGAATTTGCTTAATGAGGAGATTTCCGACATGATTATCAACATCTTCAGGTGTGGGTAATATTATCACCTCCGGAGGACAAACACTTAAACGGGAAGGTTTAGTATCCGTTATATCTTTTATTACTTCTAAACCCATAGTTATATAGTTAGCATATTATATAGTATAAAAATGGGAATTCAATATTATTTTCGGATCCGGCGAAGTTATTTGACTGTTACACTTTTTGCGATGTTTCTTGGTTTGTCCACATTATTTCCTTTCAGAACTGCAATTTTATAGGCCAGAAGTTGCAAAGGAACAATATTTAGTATTGCGCTTGTTTCATCCAAGTTTGGAACTTTTATTAATTCATCAAATGCTTTGTCGGCGAAAGTTGAGATTCCAATTACAGACGCCCCACGGGTTTTCACTTCATTTATTGCGTTTATAGTGTCCGTCTTATTTTCGTCATCGGAAACGATGCTAATTAAATATTTACCGGGTTCCATTAGGGTAATCGCATAGTGTTTCAAATCACCGGCGGGTATTGCATGGGCATGAATATAACCCCCTTCAATAAGTTTGATCATTCCCTCACGGATGATCTGGAGGTTTTGACCTTTTGCCAAAAGGAAGAGATCCTTTTCATATGAGAGTTTGGTCGCGATCTTGTCAAGATTTTTATCTAACACCTTATCTTTCAGTAATTTCGAAATTGCAGTTTTGGTTTTTTGAAGATTATCAAACCCTTCACTAAGTTTTCGTTGAACGCATTTTGAAAGTAAATACCCCCAAACAATTTGTGATACAAATACTTTAGTCGACATAACACATATTTCAGGACCGGCAGTTGCCATGAATTTATAGTCCGACATTTTTGTCATAATGCTTCCGGGCATGTTTACATAGGATGCAATTCTTACCCCGGTCTTTTTAGCAAATTCAATAACTTCGAGAACGTCTGCCGTCTCACCGCTTTGCGAAAGCGCAACGATCAGGTCATCTTTCCTAAATAGTTGGAAATAATCTTTCGCTTCCGCACCGATAAGACTGATCGCATTGATACCGCCAAGTGTTCGTAAGTAGTAAGCGCTTTGAGAAGCTGCTGCCCCGGCTGTTCCCGATCCGATGCAGTATACTGTTGCAGACCTTTTAATCTTATCGGCGAGTTTTATGATATTTTTCTTAGGCTGAAGTATTACTTTGTCGATCACCTGGGGTGTTTCATGAATTTCCTTTATCATAAAATGGGGGTAACCAACTTTTGAATATTCTTGATCCCTGATGATGTTTTCATCGAAATTCGCTACGACTTTATTATTGTTTTTAGTATTATTTATGGTTAATTTGTTATTACATACCGCCATTTGACCATTTTCCAAAGTGATTGTTTTATCTACATATGGAGAAAAAGAAAGAGTGTCGGACGAAAAGTAAATGTCGTTGTTTTTTTCAGATATACCTATAACCAAGGGAGAGCCATTGCGAAAGGCAATTATACATCCATCTTTTTTAAGAATAATTACGGTGTTTCTACCTTCAAGTTTATTAAATGCATTTTGTGCAGATTTTATAAAATCTTTTTCTTTTATATGTTCGTCCTCTATAAGGTGAAGAATTGCTTCCGTATCTGTGTCGCTTACGAATTTAAACCCTCTTTTTAAGAGAAAACTTTTCAATTCAGAAAAGTTTTCTACGATCCCGTTTTGTACAATTACAAAAGATCCGTCCCTTGAGGTATGCGGATGAGCATTGTTCTTAGTAACAGCACCGTTTGTAGCCCAACGGGTGTGACCTAACGCCACATGACTCTTTCCAAGCGTAAGAAGCTTTTTGTCGATAACCCCAACATATTTTTGCGTTTTGATTTCACCCTTTTTAAGAATACTAATCCCCCAACTGTCATAACCACGATAATCTAATCTTTTAAGACCATCAAAAACAGCCTCTGTCGCGTTACGACTTTTTCCGACATATGCAAAGATCCCACACATAATGTTATCCGTAAAGTCACCGAAGCAGCCTCGTCTGAAGATTTCTAAACGTTACAACTCTTTGTGCTTTAACTTTCGTTAAAGATTTGAAATTTAACTTACGACATTAGAATGCCGGTAGGTTTCCGCAGATACTACCCTTATGACATTAAGCATTTTGGGTGCCCGATTCCCCTATTTTTAATAGGGACCTACTCCTCGTATCCACGTTCATGCGATTGAACGTGGCCACACGCCTTTGATTACAATTAAATAATCTTCTATTTCCAGACTGCTTTGAATGATTATATATTATATGAAGATAATTGGTCAATTTATTAATGTATAAGATATAATGTAATCTGGTTTGAAAATAAATATCTATGAATGATTTATCATTCAACATTTATCATCTTATTTTTTCAATTGGTCAATTTATAAATTCTTAAATAAAATGGTAGATAATACATGATAGATGGACAATATTTGGTAGGTATTAGTAGAATTTGTAAAAATCTATCCTGAATATTGTCGAATATTGTCGAAGGATTAGTTGATTAGCATTATTATCATGGATTTTACGAAAATAAAAAATGTTCACTTGACAGGCATAAAGGGTGTTGGAATGACGGCAATGGCGGTATACCTAAGCGATATCGGAATTACTGTTTCAGGAAGCGATACTCCGGAGCAATTCGTGACAGACAGTATACTTTTAAAAAGAGGTATTAAATGGAGTACAGAAATAAATAAAAAAAATGTCAAAAACGGGGTTGACCTTTTAATTACAACAGCAGCCCACGGAGGTTTGAATAACGAGGAAGTATTAAAAGCAAAAAAACTGAAAATTCCGGTTTTGACCTATGCCGAAGCGTTGGCTGAACTTTCCTACGAAAAAGAAACAATTTCGGTTTGCGGTGTAGGAGGTAAAACAACAATATCATCTATGCTTTCGGTACTTTTGGATAGTGTCGGCTTAAATCCCTCTTATATTGTGGGAGTGGGTAATATTTACCCCATAAACACCCCAGGAAGATATTCAAAAGACGGAAGAAATTTTATATGCGAAGCAGATGAATATGTCGTGTCGCCTGGAATTGACAACAGACCAAAATTTTCTTTATTGAAGCCAAAAATTATTATCGCTACCAACATTCAGTATGACCATCCCGATATCTATCCCGATTTTGAAGTAACAAAAGAGGCCTTTTTGTCATTTTTCGATAAACTGCCAAAATTCGGATATTTGATCGCTAATGCAGATAATAAAAACACTCTTAATATTGCAGTTAGATCAAAAGTAAGACCAATTACTTACGGTTTTGCGAAAGATGCAGACTATAGAATTGAAAAAGTGAATTTTATAGATCAGAAGACGGTATTTTCCATTTATATAAAGAGCAAGAAAGAAACGATTGAAGACATTTCTCTAAATGTTCCAGGGAGACTTAATATTGAAAACGCAGCTGCTGTTTTTACGGTAGGTAATATTTTGGGGATTTCACACGCGGATATTATTAAAGGGTTGGGAAGATATCTGGGATGCAGAAGGCGATTTGAGGATATGGGAAACTATTTCGGCGCAAAATTCTTCGACGATTACGCTCATCATCCGGGGGAAATTAACGCTACAATAAAAGCATCCCGCGAATGGTTTCCTGACAGAAGAGTGGTGGTGATTTTCCAACCGCACACCTATTCAAGAACCAAAGCGTTATTGTCTGATTTTGCGGTAAGTTTAGCCAAAGCGGACACGGTATCCGTAATGGATATCTATTCCTCTGCCCGCGAAAAACCCGACCCGACGGTTAATTCGGAAATCCTTGCAAGAGAAGTAAGAAAACACAATAAATACGCCTTTTATACCAAAGACCACACGGCAACTATAAAATGGATGAAGGATAATATCAAACCCGGCGACATTGTACTAACCATGGGCGCAGGCGATATATTTCATTTGTACGAAGAATTGAAGAAAATCAAATGATATTTACTTCAGGCGTGAGGTCGATACCGTAGTTCTTTTTTACATCTGCCCTCATTTTGTCTGCGAATGATAAAATATCGGCAGGTGTTGCCCCTTTTTGAGTTATTATTACCAAAGATTGATTGGGAGAAGTACCAACTTTGCCGATCCACTTACCTTTCCACCCAAGTTCTTCTAAAAGCCATCCTGCCGCCACTTTTACATGTTCCGAGTAATTAATTTTGGAGTCGTTTGGTATTGGGTAAGATAATTTATCAATCGGGTAAAACTGCACTCCAGGGACTTTCTTTTGAAGTTCGGTAAGCTCTCTTTTAGAAATTACCGGGTTCAGAAAAAAACTACCGGCCGTTCCTATCTTTTCCCAATCGGGAAATTTTCTTTCACGGATAACGGATATTGCCTTGGATACGTCACGGATGTTGTACGGAGAACTTGCGAATTTGGAAAGTTCTCCGACAATCGACTCGTAGCGGGAATGATACGATGTGTCTATTGTCTGGTCTTTGGCAAGTTTGATATATACCTTGGTGATAATATATTTTCCCTTCAATTCCTTTTTAAAAACGCTTTCTCTATAACCGAATTTGCAGGCATTTTTATCAAACTCAGCTTCTTTGCCGGTTGAAATATCAATGGCGGATAGTTTGACGAATACGTCTTCAAAATTCTGTCCATAGGCAGCGATATTTCCGACTGCTGCAGCACCGAGAGTTCCCGGGATAAGAACCATATTTTCTATTCCCGAAAAGCCATTATTTATTGCCCAGTGAACAAATCCGTTCCACGACTCACCTGCCATGATTTCGACCGTGACACCTCCGCTATTCTCTTCAACCACATTAATGCCTTTGGTTGATATTTGTATAACCGTTCCTGGAAAATTCTTTTGAAAAAGAGTATTTGTCCCCATCCCGAGAATGAGAATATTACTGGAATATTTTTTATTTTTAATGATATCCAACACTTCCTGTGTTTTGGTAATGCTTACAAAATACTTGGCTTTTACATCGACTTTGAAGGAATTGTGGTTTTTGAGAGAGTAGTTTTGAAGTATTTTCATTGTCTAGGGTAATTATAATATTTTAGTACAAATGGTACAATATTGATGTTTGAATAATACTTGAATAGTTTTTCTCAATATGAATTATCTTAGATTAAGAGAAAAGTACCCAATATTTAAATATTTGGGGTTTGGATACGATATAAGAAAGAACAATTTAATCGTTAATTTCAATTATCAAATTTCAGAACTAAACTTCATTCACGAAGATATATTCAATTTTGATAATATAAAACACTATGGTAAAGCAATCAAATCTAAAGGGTTCCAAAATTTGATTTTTCATCTTGGGTTAGCCGAAATGTTCTCCTATTGGAAAACTACTTGTTCACCGGTACTGGAGATTTCTGCGGGTTATTTGGTCAACGAACAATTGAATTGGTGGCGTGATTTGTTGATAAAAGGGATGGGGCAGTATTTTTTTGAGAATAAGATTGATATTAATAAAGATGATTTTGTAAGAATAATAAGTGCTGAAAAACCACCATTGAACGAAAAGTTATTAGTTAAATCAAATAAAAACCTTATCCCTGTTGGAGGAGGAAAAGATTCTATCGTTACTTTAGAAACATTGCTAAAAGAAGGTTTGGGTGATGCTGCACTTGTTGTTTATCCGACAACGCCGTATTCGAAAGAAGTGGTCGATAAATCTGGAATCAAGAAGGTTTATTATGTACAGAGAAACCTTGACCTGAAACTTATAAAACCAAATTCTAAAATATTCCTAAATGGACATATTCCATACAGCAATATTTTGTATTTTACATCGTTAATAGTTGCTAATCTGAATGGGTATAAAAATGTTGTATTTTCCAATGAAAGAAGCTCTGAAGAAGGTAATGTTAATTATTTGGGGCATAAAATAAATCATCAATACACAAAGACGCAAGAATTTGAAAGAAAGTTTTTTGTCTATAATAAGAAATATCTTAGTAATGTTAATGTTTTTAGTATTTTAAGACCTTTATACGAAATTCAAATCGCTAAAATGTTTTCCAAGTATGATAAATATTTTGGGATATTTCGAAGTTGTAATTTGGGTCAAAAAGAGGGTGTTTGGTGTTGTAATTGCCCGAAATGCCTATCAACTTTCATTCTTCTATTTCCCTTTTTGGGGACCAGAAAAATCTTGAAAATATTTCCACGTAATTTGTATGAAGATATTTCTCTGACGAAATTGTTAGATAAATTAATTTCTGAAGAGAGCATAAAGCCGTTTGAATGTGTGGGAACCAAGGATGAAGTCAAAGCAGGACTATATTTATCAATGAAGAGCTATGGCAAGATTAGATTGCCGGTTCTATTGAAATATTTTGGAAAAAGTTATCTTGATAATATAAGAGAAATGGATATGCTATCGGAAAAACTTCTTACTAGTTGGGGCGAGTCCGAATATATGCCAAAATATTTTTCAAAAAAACTTATAAAATATTATGAAAATTCTTGAGGAAATAAAAAAGAAAAAAGTATTAATTTTAGGTTTTGGAAGGGAGGGAATTAGCACATATAAATTTATTAGAGGATATCATCCTGGAAAAATGATTGGTATCGCAGATAGAATATGTTTGGGTGATATAGACAATGAAGCGAAGAATCTTATAGCAACGGACCCCAAATTAGTTTTCCATTTTGGGGAAAATTACCTGACTTGCGTGAAAGATTACGACCTTATAATTAAATCACCTGGCATACCGAATAAGTTGAAAGGGCTATTAAAAGCAAAACAAAAAGGGATTACTTTTACATCACAAACACGAATATTTTTCGAGTTATGTAAAGGTTGTATTGTTGGTGTAACCGGTACAAAAGGTAAAAGCACTACCGCATCTTTGATAAATCATATAATGGAAAATTCTGGGTTTGATTCTATCCTACTGGGAAACATTGGTAAACCACCTTTGGATTATTTGAATGAAGACAGAAAAACAAAATATTATGTCTTTGAATTATCGTCGCATCAATTATCAGATATTAATAAAAGCCCCCATGTCGCAGTTTTATTAAATATATATCCTGAACACCTGGATTATTATGAGAGCTACTCAGATTATGTAAAAGCAAAAGTTAATATAGTAAAGTTTCAAAAATCTACAGATGCGTTCGTGTGCAATTACGATTTACCGATGCTGGTAAAAATTACCGAAAGCATCGGTGTAAAAAAATATTTTTTTTCAATTAAGAATAAAGTGGATAGCGGTGCATTTTTGAATGATAACGACATTTCCGTAATGGATAATGGTATGACTATATTTTCAATAAATACCGATGCTATTCCATTATCAGGAAAACATAACTACCAAAATGTTATGGCTGCAATTCTTGCAGCGTCTTTTTTAGGTGTGAGTAAAAATAATATTGTTGACTCATTAAAAACTTTTAAGTCCCTTGAAGGCAGGCTAGAAAAAGTATGTGTTCATAATACTATAACCTATGTTAATGACACTCTTGCAACGATTCCAGAAGCAACGATAGCCGCTGTTGAAGTTTTTAAAAATAAAACCTTAACTTTAATTTTAGGAGGATTTGACAGGGGGATTTCTTTTAACGGATTGGGGAAATATTTGGCAAAAAGGAAGAACATTTTGAACGTGATATTAATTGGTGATACAGCCAGGAAGATTCAAAAAAGTTTAATTAGTTCTTCTTTCGAAGGTGAAATCCATTATTTGGGTAAGAGAACAATGGAAGAGGTGGTAAATTTGGCTTCCACAATAACGCCAAAAAATGGTGTAGTTTTATTGTCTCCAGCATCCACTTCATTCGATATGTTTAAGGATTATCAAGACCGTGGAAATCAATTTAAAAAAGCCTTAGATAAATTATAATAATTTATCGATTGAGCGAAAATATTGAAAATTTTATCTTGAATTGGTGTTTGCGTAGTATAATACCTATTGTGCTTCGTAAAAAGAACATATTTGTATTGATGGGCGGAAGGTCTTCTGAGCATGAGGTGTCTTTAATCAGCGGCCGAGAAGTTGTAAATAATTTGAATTCTTCAAAATACAATATATTCCCCATTGTAATTTCAAGAGGTGGAGATAAGTGGATGCTTACATCCAAAGATTCATTAAAACTGATGAGCGACCCGATCAAAAATCGGAATATTTGTAAAGAAGTGAAATTAGTAAAAAAAGAAGAATTTAATAGTTTATCAGCCATTCAAACAAAACCCGATGTTGTATTTATCGCAATGCATGGTCCATTCGGTGAAGACGGAACGATTCAAGGAATGTTAGATTTGATTGGAATGAAATATACGGGCTCGGGTGTCTTGGCAAGTGCCTTGGGAATGGACAAGTTGATGTTTAGAAAAATTATTGAAAGGGAAAATCTTCCTGTCCCCAAATATATGGCGTTAAAAAGAAAAGATTGTTTATTGGATATCAAAAAGTCAGTCGGTAAACCGCCATATTTTATAAAACCCAACAATCAGGGATCGTCTGTTGGTGCATCAATGGCAAAAAATATGAAGGAACTTAACAAGTCATTAAAAATTGCCTGGAAATACTGCGATACTGCGCTTGTAGATGAATATATAAAAGGTATTGAAGTTACTTGCGGAGTGCTTGGAAATGACAAACCGTTTGCTTTACCAATCGTTGAGATTATTCCAAAGAAATCGACGTTTTTCGATTATGAATCAAAGTATACAGAAAGCGGCTCGGAAGAGATTGTTCCAGCAAGAATTTCTGAAAAACTATCAAAAAAGGTGCAGGAGATTGCGTTACGCGTACATTTGCTTTTGGGGTGCAGAGGTTTTTCCAGAGTAGATTTTATAGTAAAAGGAAACACTCCTTATATCCTTGAAATTAATACAATTCCCGGATTAACCCCAATGTCTTTACTGCCAAAAGCCGCAGAGGCACAGGGAATTTGCTATTCTGATTTACTTGATTTAATTATTAAATATGCCAAAGAGTAAAAGCAACTTAACAAAATCATATATTGAACTTTCCAAAACAGCTTTGGAAAACAATCTTAATACATTCAGAAAAATTGTTGGAAGAAAGAAAATCTACTGTGTAGTTAAGGCGAATGCTTATGGGCATGGGTTGGCGGAAATAATCGGAATGTTGGAAACAATGGGTGCAGATATGTATGCAGTAGATAGTATTGAGGAGGCTATAAAGATTAGAGATTGGGGAGTTATAAAACCCGTATTAATCTTAGGATACATCCGAAGACAGGATATTTTGGAAGCTATTGAGAATGATATCTCGTTTACAATATATAACAACGATATTCTGAAAGTATCTGATAAGATCAAATCTGCAAGAAAGGCTAAAGTACATATAAAAATTGAAACGGGTCTTAATCGGCAAGGATTGAAAACCGCGGATGCATTAAATTTGGCTAAAATTGTAGAAAACAATAAAGATAGATTTTTATTGGAAGGAATTTCAACTCATTTTACTGATATTGAAGACACTATTGACCCTTCTTACTCGCGATATCAATTGAAACAATTTATCGATTTTATAAAACAATTGGAAAAGATCGGAATTTATTCCAAAATCCGTCACTGTGCATGCAGTGCCGCCGCAATATTATATCCAGATACCCATTTTGACGCCGTGAGGGCAGGGATTTCTTTA
Organism: uncultured Gammaproteobacteria bacterium; assembly: GCA_964488535.1. Taxonomy (GTDB): domain Bacteria; phylum Patescibacteriota; class Microgenomatia; order UBA8517; family UBA8517; genus GWB1-38-13. The sequence continues at coordinate 8,695 of CAZAUT010000012.1, read as the reverse complement.
TATGGTTTGTGGTCTTCAAAAGAAACGATGTTGTCGTCAAGACAATTCAAAAACAGATTTGTTTTAAGACCGGTTTTAACATGGAAAAGCATTGTTGCGCAAGTTAAAGAGATTTCAAAAGGAGAATCGGTTGGATACGGAAGAACTTGGTATTCCGCTAGAAAGAGTAAGATTGCGGTGATACCTGTCGGATATTCAGACGGATTAGATAGAGGATTGTCAAATAACGGACGTGTGATTGTCAAAGGTTCTTATGCACCGATTATTGGCAGAATTGCAATGAATATGACAATGATTGATGTGACTGATATTGAAAATGTAAAATGTGAGGATGAAGTTATACTTATTGGAAAAGAAAATGATAAAAATATTAGTGTTGACGAAATTGCTCAAAAAATTGGTACTATAAATTACGAGATAGTTTCAAGGATAAATCCTAATCTAACAAGAATAATAAAAGAGTAATATGTTAAAAGGTAGTTTGATTGTTAAACGGTGGTTAACACCCAAATTTCCTGAAGTGCATATTTCAAGAGATTCAAAGAAAGAGTTGGACCTTTCTAGATACTTGCGCAAGTGGCTGGTTCATCCTATCAAACGAAGAATTGCAAAATACTATTTGTATATTTTAAGAAAGTTATTCGGAGTCCGTGTAATTGGTATTACAGGTAGCGCAGGTAAAACCAGCGTTAAGGATATGCTTACTTCGGTGTTAAGTTTGGATGGAGATACCGTTTCTTCGTATAAAAATATTGATCCTGTTTATAATATTCCGACAACAATACTGAAGTGCCGTCCCTCAACAAAATATCTAATTTTAGAAATGGGGGTAGAGTATCCCGGAGAAATGGATTTTTATCTTTGGCTGACAAAACCTGATATTGGTGTAATTACAAATATATACCCCACTCACACGGAATATTTTAAAGATGTTGAAGGTGTATTCAGAGAGAAAAGAAAACTAATTGAAGGGCTGTCGGTAGGTGGTACGGCCGTCCTGAATAATGAAAATAAGTTTTTACGCCGTTTATTGGATGTATCAAATAGGAAGACGATAACGTTTGGAAGAGGTGGAAATATGATGTCGGCAAGAGTAAGTATTACAAAAAATTCCGGGACACGATTTTTGATGTTTTTTAATCACGATTACGAGAAAGGTAAATGGGTTACGATCCCAACTTACGGTCGGCAGTTTGTATCAAATGCCATTGCAGCAGCAGCGACAGCAAAATCGCTTGGGGTTTCATTGGATAGGATAAAGTCCGGACTGGAAACATACAAACCCCCGGAACACAGAATGTCGATTCTTAATCACAAATCGGGGGCAGTGATTATCGACGACACATATAACAACAATCCCCAGGCAGCGAGAGAGGCAATTAAAGTATTATCTGATTATGCAGGGAATAATGACAAGATTGTAATTTTTGGGGACATGCTCGAACTCGGTAGCTTGACCGATAAATATCACAGGAAAATTGGAAAAATACTCGCAAAAAATAATTTAAAACGGCTTATCTGTATCGGAAAATCGGCAATCATAACTGCGGAATCGGCATCGGAATTAATGGCAAGAGATAAAGTGAATTATATAAGTAATCGCAGACATGTTGAAAATATTATAAAACCTTACCTTAAGGACGGTACCTATATTTTGATCAAAGGTTCAAGATCGCTTGAGATGGAAAAACTTGTTCACAAATTATGGACCATGAAGTGATAAAATCAGATAACAACACCTATGTCTTTACCTAATACCCTGCCTCTTTCCCTGGGACTGGTGCTTTTTTCCTTCCTTATTACAAGTATTGCGATTGTTCCATTTATTAATTTATTGTATAAACTTCATCTGACGAGAAAGAAAGAAGCGCCGGAAAAGGGAAAAGTTCCGGTCTTTGACAAGTACCACGATATAAAAGCCGGTACCCCTGTGGGCGGAGGAATACTGATAATTCTGGTGGTAACTGTCCTTTTTGCATTTCTTTTTCCGTTTGCTTCACATATGGGGATCTCCATCAGAAGTGCGTTTGATTTTGTCTGGGAGGTGCATACGATATTTTTCGCCTTTATTGCCTTCGGTCTTCTTGGCTTATCGGATGATCTTATGAAAATATTTAAAAAACCCAATCCCGGGATATTGGGTTTATGGTTTGGGATGAGAAGAAGAACAAAGTTTATACTTCAGTGGGTTTTGGCGGGTATAATTTCGGCCGTTCTTTATTACAAACTGGGAATCCAAATACTTCATATTCCTTTTGTGAACATAAACCTGAACCTGGGACCGTTTTATATGATCTTTTCTTCTTTCGTTATTGTCACATTTACGAATGCGTTTAATATTACCGACGGGCTCGACGGATTATCGACGGGGCTTTTTATAATTTGCCTGGTTACTTTCGGCATAATCGCTTCGGCGGGTCTTGATACTCCGCTATCGCTTTTTATCGCACTTTTATTAGGGGCACTTTTGGCATTTTTGTATTTTAACGTCTGGCCGGCAAGAGTGTTTTTAGGAGATGCGGGCGCGCTTTCCTTCGGTGCAATACTGGCAGTGATCGGGCTTTTGACCGGCAGCATTGTGGCGATGTTTATCGTAGGCGGACTTTTTATTGTTGAAATTGCATCATCTCTGATCCAAATCGTTGGGTGGAAATTCCTGAAAAGGCCAATATTCCCATTAGCGCCAATCCATCACAGTTTCTTGACTTGGGGTTGGGAGGAGCCGAAGATCGTATTTCGTGCTTGGCTGACGGGAATTGTCTTGGCAATATTCGGGTTGTGGCTGTCGGTGATATAGTAAAATAGCATTAGTTATTCGGTTATTTTTATAAACGTGATGGGAGATAGGAAATACGTAAAACGAAAATGGTTGTTTGAAATTGGAGAATTGTAATGGAAATTTGAAAATAGTGAATGCCACACCAACTACTTTCGAATTTCTATTTTCCCTTAACAAATTTGTGTTTACTGTTTATTATTCATGTTGCGAAAAATTCATAAATCCTCAAAATTATCTTTTTTTCTTGATTATAGAATATTCATTCCCGTTATTGTCTTATCCGTAATAGGGTTGTTTGCAATTATGGATGTATCGGCACCAAAAGCAATGGAAACCTTTTCCGATAAATTTTATTTTGTTAAACAACAGTTTGCATGGACATTAATCGGCATCGCCTTGTTTTTCTTTCTCTCACAATTAAATGTAAAGATATATGAAAAATTTGCCCTGCATATATTTTTTGTTGCTTTGGTGCTTTTAATAATGGTTCTAATACCTTCTATAGGAGTGAAAACACTAGGAGCGCAAAGGTGGATAGACTTAGGATTTATTGGTTTTCAGCCGTCGGAATTTGTTAAATTGGCTATATGTATATACTTGGCAAAAATATCATCCGTAAAAAAGAATATTATGGCTTTTATTTTACCGATTGGTATTATTTCATTGCTTGTAATGATGCAACCCGATTTGGGAACAACGGCAGTAATATTTTCGATATCGTTTGTTCAAATATTTCTTTCCGATATTCCTGTGAAGAAGTTTTTGGCTGCTATAATAATTGGACTTTTTTTTGTATCTGCAGCGATATTTATTTCACCTTATAGAAGAGAAAGAGTTATGGCTTTCACCGAACCCTTTTCAGAAACCAGCGACAGTAACTATCACATAAAACAGGTTCTTTTTGCTTTGGCTCTTGGAGGCTTTGACGGAACCGGTATTGGCGAATCAAAACAGAAATATCTGTTTTTACCGGAGTCAACTACAGATTCAATATTTGCGGTGATCGGTGAAGAAACAGGATTATTAGGTGTGACCGTTATTATCACATTATTTTTTGTAATATCTTTCAATATGTTAAAAAATATTCCCAAACTCGAAAATGACTATTCGCGTTCATTAGGCATAGGGATAGCGACATGGTTTACGTCACAGGTATTTATCAATCTTGGTTCAATTGTATCGCTCATTCCGTTTACCGGAGTACCGCTTCCTTTTATATCATATGGTGGTTCATCACTTGTTGGTCTTTTTGCCGGAATGGGAATATATAATTCTTTGGTAAAATATTCTGCATGAAAATGAAGAAAATATTATTAACAGGAGGACATGCCGGTTCTACCGCTTACGCATTGTCTCAGACTATTCGGGAAAAAGATCCGGAATGCGAAATTGTATTTGCCGGATCAAGAAGTGCGGTGGAAGGCAGGATTATCGCAACACTTGAAAACACCTATCTTCCGAAAATGGGGATAAGGTATATTTCTGTTATAGCAGGAAGACTTCAGAGGAAATTTACGATCTGGACGCTTCCGTCTCTGGCAAGAATACCGTTGGGTTTTTTCCATGCACTTATTATTTTATTGAAGGAGAGACCATCTATTACAGTTTCTTTCGGTGGTTTTGCTGCTTTTCCAATAGTTGTTGTGTCCCGATTGTTACATATACCCGTAATACTACATGAACAAACTGTTGCTGCCGGAAGGGCAAATATTGCATCGGGATATTTTGCCGATAAGATTGCCTTAGCCCATAAAGAAAGCAGGAAATATTTTCCAAAGGAAAAATGTATTATCACGGGTAATCCGATATCAAAAGAAGTTATCGCCTGCGTTAAGAAGAAAAATAGTAAAAGAAAGAGGGCGATTCTGATAGCAGGAGGGTCGCGGGGGTCATATGCAATAAACGAATCGGTGAAGGAAATTATCCCCAGATTGGCAAAAATATATAAAATATACCACCAGACGGGTACGGCAAGTTTCGAAGAGTTTCGGATGGTTCGTGAATCAATGAATACTGAAGTACGCAAGAATTATAACCCTTTTGCTACTTCGGAAATGTGGAACTGGTCTAAATATCTTGACAGATCCGACCTTCTGGTTTCCCGATCAGGTGCAAATATTGTTTCTGAAGCTGTATATTTGGGTATACCGTCAATATTCATACCGCTTCCAAACTCTTTTAAAAATGAACAGTTAGGTAACGCAAATTATGCACGAAGCCTTGGGCTTGCTGCCATAATCGATCAAAAGAAGCTGAATACAAATATTCTTTATAAAGAAATTAAACGAATATATGATAACTGGGAGAGCATTGTAAAAAAATCAAAAATTCCCCCGATCGATGATAGCAAAGCAGGCGAAAAGCTTTATACTTTAATAAGTTTGTATGGCGACAAAACGTAGACTGTTATATTCGGCATTTTTTATTATAGTTATCGTTCTGTCGGGATTGTTTTTTAGGATTAAATCCGTTGAATGCTCAAGTGACAAAAAAGAATGCAGCCGGGAAATTTCCGAAAGTTTGATGCAAATATCCGGAAAAAATGGGATCCTATCGGCTGTAATAATTAATAATATATTAAAAAACAATCCCCTAATTAAAGACTATTCGGTTCGTGTAAGTCTTGCGGGTGTAGTGGATATTCAAGTTACTGAAAAGACGCCCAGAAATTGCCTTTCAGTCGGCGGTATGTCTTATTTTATTGATGAGGACGGTGTAATAATAAAAAAGGGTGAGGATTCCTCGGGATGTATAACAAAAACGAACGGTAGTGATTATAAGGTAAAAGATTTTGTTTCAAGCAGCGATAATTTTTGCCTCAGTCTTGACTACAAACTGAGGAATTTGAAAACACACCGCAACTCGAGGATAGAAAACGGAATTTTTGTAATTGATTATGAAGACGGAATTAAGCTAATATTTCCTTTAGAAGGAAATGCCGAATTGATTGCCGGCAGAGTCTATTATACTTTATCGCAGTTTGATAGAATAAATAAGGAACTTTCCGGAAAACGCATTACTGAAGCGGATTTTAGATTTAAGGAACCAATTATAAGATACCTATGAGCAAGTCAAGAACAAAGACGATTACGTCAATTGATATCGGGTCGGAAAAGATCACAACTTTAATCGCAAATTTACAAACGGATTTGGCAGATCTTACGACAACTATTAATGTAATAGGTGTTGCAACAAGCGAATCGGGGGAATCAAGGGGAATCAAAAAAGGTCAAATTGTAAATCTCGAGGAGGCGGTGGAGGCTGTTATCGAATCCGTTGAATCTTCCGAAAGGATGGCTGGTGTAAACGTATCGAAGGCTTTTGTCTCGATCGGTGGTGCACATATTCAGTCGCAGAATTCCCATGGTGTCATTGCAGTAACGAATCCCCAAGGGGAAATTACGCAGGATGATGTTAGTAGGGTGATAGAAGCAGCTTCCGCAGTTTCTCTACCACCGTCAAGAACACTTATTCATATTCTTCCGAAAGAATATATCGTTGATGGTGACAGCGGAATTAAAGATCCTGTAAGAATGGGTGGTGTCAGGCTTGAAACCGAAGCACATCTTATTACAGCATCTTCGGCTGCGGTAAGAAATATTGAAAAAGTCTTGGATGAGGTTGGAATCAAAGTGGAAGATTTTATCTATAGCGGTATCGCTTCTTCGGAAGCCGTTCTGACAAAAACTGAAAAAGAGTTGGGTTGCGTATTACTGGATATTGGCGGAGGTACGACTTCAATAGCCGTTTACGAGGAAGGTTCTTTAACTTTTTCATATGTTCTTCCGATTGGTTCCAGAAATGTAACCAAGGATCTTGCGACAGGACTTCGTGTCTCTCTGGAGTCGGCAGAAAAAATTAAGCTTTCTCTCGGCAGCGGTTCGGGGAAGAAAGTATCCGAAGAAGAAGATCAGATAGACCTGTCGCGGTTTGGTATAGATGAGGATAAAAAAGTCTCTAAGAAAACCGTTGTAGAGGGAATATTGAGGCCGAGGATAAATGAAATATTTTCTATGGTAAAACTTCAGCTGGAAAAGGAAAAACTTATTAATAAAATTCCTTCAGGTGCAATAATTACGGGCGGAGGGGCAAGGGTTTACGGTATTGAAGACGCAGGCAAAAGAATTATGGGACTTCCCGTAAGGATTGGAATACCGCGGGGAGTTGTCGGGTTGGTGGACGACATATTGAATCCTTCCTTTTCTGTTGCCATAGGTGTATTGATTAATGCGTCAAAACAGGAACCAAAAGATCACTTGACAAGCATGTCAAAAAGGATAAAACTACCAACTATAGGAATAGCAGGTAAGATTTCAAAATTGATTAAAGATTTACTGCCATAAAAATAATCAGAAAACAGTAAACAATAAACAGGAAAAGTTGCTTATTGCTTTTCGCGTAGCGTTAAGCTTTGCTTATTGCTTGTTGCTTATTGTTTTTTATTTTATTATTCTGCCCTTCGTCTTGTATTTACGTCCTGCCTCATATACAATCTGCCTTGAATTGATTATGGCTTTAGTAAAACCCGATTCGGCAAGAATAGCAAAAATTAAAGTGATTGGAGTCGGAGGTGGTGGCGGTAATGCCATTTCCTCGATGATAGATCAAGGTGATATCAAAGGTGTTGAATTTATTGCAGTAAATACTGATGCACAGGTGCTTCTTACGAATAAGTCTCCAACAAAGTTGCAAATAGGCGAGAAGATCACAAAAGGGCTTGGTGTCGGAGGCAATCCCGATATCGGCACGCAAGCAGCCGAAGAATCTCAGGAGAAGATAAAAGAATTGCTTGTCGATTCCGATATGGTTTTTGTTACTGCGGGAATGGGAGGAGGAACCGGTACCGGAGCATCGCCTGTAATTGCAAGAATGGCAAAGGAAACGGGAGCTCTTACGGTTGCAGTTGTAACAAGGCCCTTCCACTTTGAGGGAACCAGAAGGTCGGTGGTTGCCGATGACGGAATAGAAAAATTAAGAAAGGAAGTTGACACACTGATTGTAATTCCCAACCAGCGGTTGATGGATGTAATTGACAGAAAAATGACGCTTGTTGATGCTTTCCATGTGGTGGACTCGGTTTTAGCGCAGGCGGTAGGAGGAATATCCGAAATTATAACTACACCCGGACTTGTAAACGTTGATTTTGCTGACGTTAAAACAATAATGAAGGAAGCAGGTTCAGCGTTATTAGGTATCGGACATGGAGTTGGGGAAAACAGAGCACAAATGGCAGCAAGAGCAGCTGTGGCTTCTCCTCTTCTGGATTTATCAATTGAGGGCGCAACCGGTGTTTTATTTAACATTACAGGCGGTCCGGATTTAACCATGTTTGAAGTGGATGAGGCAGCGAGAATAATTTCGTCGTCTGCCGAACCGGATGCGAATATTATATTCGGTGCCGTTGTGAAGGGTGACATGGCCGATCAGGTTAGGATTACTGTGGTCGCAACAGGATTTGATGAGGCAAAATCAAGACTTGCAAAAATGAGCCAGAAAATCGAGCCGACGGTTTCAGGCGTTGTGAGTGAAAAACCTTCCGATGTCCCGGACAGTCAACCCCAGGAAACGGAATATGAAAACGATGTGGATGAGGAAATTGACGAATTTGGAAAAAAGTTTGAAATTCCTGCGTTTTTACGAAAGATAAAGCATTAGTGACAGGTAACAGGTGATAGGTAAAGTGTAACAGGTAACAGATGACAGATGAAAGGTATCAAATAACAGGTAGAATGTAGCATGTAGAGTGCAGTATGCAAGAGGGGGAAGTGATTGAAATATTGACCGACTGAAGTATCAATTGAATATTGAAAATTAGGAAATAGAAAATATACATTAATAATTCTTCATACAATCTCCCCTTCTGCAAAAGATCAGATACATATTCGACATTAAAGTATCTGAGAAGAATCGTTAATC
>CAZAUT010000011.1:0-41873 GCA_964488535.1 uncultured Gammaproteobacteria bacterium | reverse complement strand
CCTGATTATACTTCAAGTAATATACGAATATGAAGAAACAGAAATTGGAATCAAAATATAGGAAATGGGATGTAGTCTGCAGATATCAAATATCAAAAATCAAACATCAAAATGAAAAAGATAATATTCAAAAAATTATAAATACACTGTTAAAAAACAGGGGGATTGAAACAGAAAAACAAAAGGAGGAATTTTTGAATCCGACTAGGCCGGAAAAGATAGAAATAAAGGATACTGGAATCAATGAAAAATCGATAATTAAGGTAATAAGAAGAATAAAACTTGCTCAAAAGGAAAAACAAAAAACTATAATATTTGGTGATTACGATGTTGACGGGGTAACTTCATCCGCAATTATTTGGCAATATTTATATTCGACCGGACTTGATGTGCTGCCATATATCCCCGACAGATTTTCCGAAGGGTATGGTATTAAGCCGGGAAGTATTGAGGAACTTCATAAAAAATACCCCGATTTAAAATTGATAATAACCGTTGACAATGGAATAATTGCCTTTGAGGCGATTAAAAAAGCGGGAGAATTAGGGATAGACGTAATTGTTATTGACCATCACCAAAAGAGTGAAAGATACCCCGACGCTTACGCGATAATTCATACGACCAAACTCTGCGGAGCGGGGATTTCATGGTTTCTTATCCGTGAACTCTCTCGCATTATACATAATACAAAATACGTTATACATGATTTTCTGGAGCTGGCTGCGTTGGGAACTGTAGCAGACCAGATGAAACTAACGGGGATTAATAGATCAATTGTTAAGTATGGACTTGAAGAATTGAATAACACGAAAAGTGCCGGTCTTAATGCTTTGATTGATATTTCAGGAATTAAAAAGGGAGCAATCGGGGTTTATGAAATAAACTATATGATCGCTCCACGGCTTAATGCTATGGGAAGAATTGAACATGCAATTGACTCTTTGAGGCTTCTTTGTACCAGAAGCAGTAAGAAGGCCTTTGAACTGGCAGAGCTTCTCAACCGTACAAATGCCAGAAGACAAAAGACAGTTGATGAGGTGGTTGAGAGGGTAAAAATACAAATGAGTAAAAAAAGTATGGGTAAAATAATTGTTCTTGATGGTGACTACCACGAAGGTGTGATTGGGCTGGCTGCATCCAAATTGGTGGATGAGTTTTTCCGTCCTGCGATCGTAATCTCAAAAGGAGAAACGATTTCCAAGGGGTCTGCAAGGTCGATCCCAGGATTTGTAATTATCGACGCGATCAGATCAGCCGGAGAGTTACTTCTTGGAGGTGGAGGTCACGAAATGGCCGCCGGTTTTTCAATCCATACAAAAGATCTTAAGAAATTTGGCAGTGTTTTGGAAAAATATGCGGAGAAAAACATAGACATTTCGCTTCTTGAAAAAAAGTTAAAGTCAGACAGTGAATTGACCCAAAACGATCTGTCGCGTCAATTGGTTAGTGAAATTCGAAAAATGGAACCATTCGGGATAGGCAATCCGACACCGCTTTTTGTTACTTATGGATGTGTTATTGATTCGGTCAAAAAGGTGGGCAGATCGGGAAATCATATCAAATTTACCTTAAAAAAGACGAGTGAGTACATTGAGGCGGTAATATTTAACTGTCTTAACGAATTGGAAAAGTTTGAGAACGGCATGAAAGTGGATTTGGTTTACAATTTAGAGGAAAATTATTGGAATGGGAATGTAACGTTGCAGATGAAAGTGAAGGATGTTCGTGACTCAACAGAAATTAGTTGAGGGAAAATTGAAATTGGTAATGGAAAATAGAAAATTGAAATTAGGAAGAATTGTGTTGGCAATTTTCTAATATTCAATATTCATTGCTATTTTCCAATTTCAAACAACCATTTTCATAGTATTAAAACCAACAATATAACCATTTATCCATATGACAATTGAGTAATTATTTACCAAATGAATAAAATTAACTTAAAACAAATGTCCGGCAGTAATGTAGATACTCTTATAACTAGCGAATACGTAAAATTTCGCCAAAGAATATTAGGTAGCGGAGTTAATGTTGCAGTCATCGACAAAGCGTGGGATTTTGCGGTTTTGGCCCATCATGGTCAAAAAAGATTTACAGGGGAACCTTTTGTTCTCCATGGGTTGGAAACGTCTAAGAAACTTTTTGAGTGGAAGTTAGATACGGAGACTATTGCAGCGGGTATGCTGCACGATTCGATCGAAGATGGAGGTGCAAAGAGGGAAGATATATTAAAAGAATTTGGTGAAGAAACGGCAGTATTGGTAGATGGTGTAACAAAGATCTCCGACATTAAACTACGCGGGAGCATGAACGAAGAATTTATAGAAAATCTGAGGAAAATGTTTTTTGCTATGGCAAAAGATTTACGGGTGATTTTGGTAAAACTTGCGGACAGACTGCACAATATGAAAACGTTAAGAGGGGTACCGGATGAGAAAAGGAAAAGGATCGCCGAAGAAACTCTGGAGATATATGCACCTCTTGCGGAACGGCTTGGAATGGGACAATTAAAGGCGGAACTTGACGATCTGGCTTTTCCGTATGTATTTCCCGGGGAATATAAAAAAGTTGTAGCACATTCGAAGGCAGTATATAAGAATGCGGAAAAGCAGATTGAAAAAATGAGAAGAACACTTTTATTGAAATTTTCCGAATTCGGACTAATTTGCTCGATCAGCGGGAGAAAAAAACATTTGTATTCGCTTTGGAGAAAATTGGAAAGATCGGATATCGAATGGGATTTTGAAAAGATTCACGATATTATGGCCATGAGAATATTGGTTGAGACAGTCTCCGATTGCTATAAAGCACTTGGAATAGTACATGGGCTTTTTAAGCCCGTTCCCCATATCGGAATATCGGATTTTATCGCTCAACCGAAACCTAACGGCTATCGCTCTATCCATACGAAAGTTTTTGGACATGAGGGGAAAATTGTCGAAATTCAAATAAGAACTTTCGAGATGCATGAAGAAGCGGAAAATGGTATTGCTGCACATTGGGCGTATTCGGGAGAGAAGTCTAAAAAAGGAATCAGTGGAGAAAATTTAGAAAAATTGTCGTTTGGAAAATCTTTTTCAAGACTGTCTTGGGTAAAGCAACTTGCTGATTGGCAGAGAGAAATTAAGGATAAGAAAGAGTACCTGAACGCAGTAAAATTTGACGCGTTGAGTTCACGTATTTTTGTATTTTCTCCGAATGGAGACGTCTACGATCTTCCTGTTGGAGCGACGCCGGTTGATTTTGCATTTGCTGTCCACACAGATCTTTCAGGGTATATAAAGGGTTCAAAAGCAAACGGGAGGATTGTACCTTTGGATTATAAGTTAGTTAGCGGAGATGTTGTCGAGATCGTAAAAACAAAGAATTATAAACCACCATCAAAGGATTGGCTTAATTTTGTAAAAACAACGCAGGCAAAAAGACAAATTGAAAAACGTTTAAGAAAAGCAGATAATCCAGTATAGTACGAGTTTCGATTTTGTGCAGAAATAACCTCTTGTCATTCCCGCGCCGTGCCCTTACGAAGCCGAAGGCGAAGGAGGGAAAGCGGGAATCTATACAAATGAATTTCTGCATATAAGCGGAGCTTAAGACCTTGTCAAAGATTCCGTATCAAGACAGGTACCGTACGGTAACCTGTCATGTACGGAATGACATATGTGCGAAACTTGTATATTTAAACATGAGAACGTTGGCGCTTGAAACAAAAGATAAGATTGGGGAAACAGTTACCCTTATGGGGTTTGTGGACAAGATCCGAGATCATGGAAAAATTACCTTTATAGACCTTCGCGACCGAAGCGGGATTGTCCAGTGTGTGGGGCAAAATTTACCTAAAATAACAACTGAAAGTGTGGTAGAAATTGAAGGGAAGGTTAGCAATCGTCCGGAGAAATTAATAAATACCGGCTTGGGAACAGGAAAAATTGAAATTCAAATATCAAATTTGAAATTAATTTCAAAAGCGGATGAGCTGCCCCTTCCGATTGATAACGATGGTTACAGTATCGATGAAGAAGTTAGATTAAAATATCGGTATTTGGACATCAGAAGGTCGCGGATGACCAAAAATTTAAGGATGCGTTCAAAAATAGCGCATTTTATAAGAAATTGGTTAGTCGAGCAGGATTTTGTTGAAGTTGAAACTCCGATACTTACAAAAACAACCCCTGAAGGTGCACGCGACTTTATTGTTCCTTCAAGATTACAACATGGCAAATTTTATGCATTACCGCAATCCCCCCAGCAGTATAAGCAACTTTTAATGGTGGCGGGCTTGGAAAGATATTTTCAATTTGCCAGATGTTTTCGAGACGAAGATCCGAGAAAGGATCGGGCATACGGGGAATTTACACAACTTGATATTGAAATGTCTTTTGTAACACAGGAAGATATTTTAAATTTAGCCGAAAATATGTTTACAGAGCTTGTTGAAAAGTTATTTCCCGAAAAAAATATATTGAAAAAGCCATGGCCGAGGATTTCTCACACAGAGGCAAAAGAAAAATATGGAACAGATAAACCCGATTTACGCGAAAATAAAGATGATCCTAATGAGCTTGCATTTGCTTGGGTGTTGGATTTCCCTCTCTTTACAGAGCAGTCGAGCGAGGATTATTTTTATGGTTCGGGTGGAGCAAAATTTGCGCCTTCACACCACATGTTCACATCCCCGCATCCGGACGATATTTCTCTTCTTGATTCCGATCCCTCAAAAGTCCGCGGTTTGCAACACGATATGGTTTTGAACGGTTTTGAAGTTGGTGGAGGAAGTATAAGGATACACCAGCCGGAAATTCAGAATAAGGTTTTTGATTTGATTGGCTTTACGAAAGAACAAAAAAGTCAATTTGACCACATGCTGACGGCCTTTAGATACGGGGTTCCTCCTCATGGAGGCATAGCTCCGGGAATTGATAGGTTCACATATGTGGTCTTAGGCGAAGCGAATATTAGAGAAGTTATGGCCTATCCTACTTCCGCCTCTGGCCAGACGGCAGTATTAGATGCTCCAAGTGAGGCAACAGCGGAACAATTGAAAGAACTTCATATAAAAACTGAGGAACAAAAAACAAAAAAATAAGAAGTAATTGTTGTAATACTGGCTTCTTTAAGGTAATGTTTTTGGTATGGGATTTTTATCTAAACGTCTTCCAAAGAAAATTAATTTTCTTTCCCTCGTTATTATAAGTTTTCTTTTTATCGCAATTTTCTCCGCAAATTTGAGTGCATGGTATGGAAATGAACTTGGTTATTACGAGAATATCGGCCCAAAAAATACTCTTGGGGCAGCTACGGAAACAGAGTCTCTAAATGTCATAAAAACACCCGCATATTCCGGAGCCGAAGTAATTGATATTCAGGCAAAGTCGGTTTATGCAATAGATGTTAAATCCGGGGCGGTGTTATATGATAAAAATTCCACTGGGGCAGTTATGCCGGCATCTACCGTGAAAGTTGTTACTTCTTTAGTTGCTCTGGATTCTTATAACCTTCATCAATTTCTTTCGGTAGGGGACATTGCGTCGGAGGGACAGAGAGTGGGTTTGGTGGAAAATGAAAAGTTAACCGTTGAAGATCTTCTTTATGCACTTCTGCTTTCAAGCGCTAATGACGCTGCTGAAGTGTTGGCTGCAAATTATCCGGGTGGACGCGATATGTTTATTTCGGCAATGAATATCAAAGCCCAAAATCTGGGTCTTAGAAGTAGTGTTTTTTTTAACCCGACAGGTCTTGATAAAGAAGGGCAGCAAACGACTGCTCAGGACATGGTTAAGGCGTCTTTTTACGCTATGCAACATCCCGTTTTCCGGCAGATAGTAGGTACTCAAAAATATACTATCTACGGGACGGACGGAAAGATAACACGTTCTTTTTACAACATTAATCAGCTTTTGGGAAAAATCGATGGTGTTAAGGGTATTAAAACCGGGAAAACCGATGGCGCCATGGAGAACTTACTTACATATATCGAGCGGGATAATATGGAGGTAATTATCGGTCTATTCGGCAGTAACGACAGATTTGGAGAAAGCGAAAAATTAATCGATTGGATTTTTGCCAATTACTCCATTTAAGGTATATTACTGGACGTATTCGGGTGAGATCGCCTGAACGTAGGCTGCAAAATTATTATCTCCCTCGAAAACAATAACCGGCTGATAAAATTCCGTATACATTTCGGGATCATAAAACGAAAGGTATACTTTTCGGATAATAATATTTCCCTGCGAAGAGCTGTCAAAATTTGCGTAGTAAGCAGCACCCGATTTTAGTTTATCCCAGGCTTCTTCTGCGGTGATAATCGGGTACGTTCCGCTTTTGTTTTCGTCAATTGCAAAATATTTAAATTCGGCTGCAATCACTTGTTCTCCGGCTTCGTTTGATCCGGAAAACATGAACCAGACGTTTGCCTGGCCAAATACACTAGTTACATTCGGAAGATCGTTGTAATTTTTTCTGTAGAGGTTCACCTTGGTTATATTCGCATCGGAAAGTGAGTTGGCTGAAACAAATTCACCATCTTTAATTTTCAGATACTCCGTTGTTGCTGTTCCCGTTAAGTCGCCGGGCAGAGACTTTGCCCGTGTGAGATATGTTTTAGCCAAAGCAGTTGCCTTGGCAGGATCTGGTGGAGTGTTTTCCAATACAGAAGGCTTAGAGTTTAAATCAAAATAGATTGAAAATATTCCGGTGACAATATTAAGGTTTAAAAGCGCGGGAGAATTATTGTGGCGGAATTCGTAAACAGTCGGGACACTTTCTGTCCCGTTCGGATTAAATCCCAAACCTGCAGCTTTCTGTTTCGCTGAATCGAGCGCCTTTATTGTAGAAATAGATTTTGGCATAAAGTAGACAGGGGCCTGTTTTGGTAACTTTGGAAGCTTACCTGTAGCCGTTTCCAGTGTATAAACAGGATCTTTGGGGGTTTTTGTTTCGGATGCCGGAAACGCTATTTTTGGCAATTTTCCGAAAGATATTGTCGGGGGTGGAGGAGGTTCTGGTACATATCTTCTATAAATTTTTACTCCTATAAGATAGGTGTATCTTGCAATCACAATAAATATTGCCGTATATATTGAATAACGGATAATCTTCCTCGAAAGGATTGAAACTTGGGTTAGGGAAGACATAAGACAGAGTGAAAGAGCGGGAGAGTAAAAGTAGATTTAACAGGCAAAATGTTTTACTTTTTAACCGTAGGTATTAAGATATTCTTACACTCTTCTACTCTTACACTCTTCTACTCTATCTTTGAGTATACCCTTCATGAATGCTACAATTCAATTAGAAAAAAATTTAACACAATACCCATTTTTATGTGTCATTCCCGACCTGATCGGGAATCTATATAAACGAAGTTTAAGATTTCATCAAAGATTTCCACTTTCGTAGGAATGACAATTTAATTGAAAGTGGTATTGTATGAAAAAACGTTATGATAAGTAATAAAACAGTTATTCGCACACGTTTTGCCCCAAGCCCGACGGGATATTTGCACGTTGGAAGTTTAAGAGCGGCTCTGTTTGAATATGCCTACGGCAAAACATATAATGGTGAATTTATATTAAGAATTGAAGACACAGACAGGAAGCGTTATGTTGAAGGAGCAGTTGAGGGATTAATTAAAGCACTTCATGTATTTGGAATTGAGTGGGATGAAGGACCTGTTGTTAATGGTCCTTATGCACCCTACATTCAGTCGGAAAGAATAAAAAGCGGAATATACAAAGACGCTGCAGAAAAATTAGTGAAAGAAGGAAATGCTTACTACTGCTTTTGCGACGCAAAAGACAAAGAAGAAATTAAGAAGTTACATAACGAGAAAAAAACGGAGTTACGCGATCCATGCAGGGAAATGGACTCTGAAGAGTCGTTAAAAAGGATTGAATCGGGAAGTAAATATGCAATAAGATTGAAAGTTCCCGATGAGGGAGAAATTTCGTATCATGATATTGTAATTGGCAAAGATGTCAAATGGCATCTTAAAGATGTTGATGAAGCAATGCTTCTTAAATCGGACGGTTTTCCAACCTACCATCTTGCGGTAGTTGTTGATGATGTGATTATGAAGATTAATCCGATACTTCGCGGACTTGAGTGGATGCCATCGACTCCGATACATCTTCTACTTTATAAATATTTAGGTGAGGATGCCCCGCAAATCGGACATTTTTCATTGATACTTGATCCAGATGGAGGAAAACTTTCAAAAAGAAAAGGCAATGTTTCCTGTGAAGCATTTCTTGAGGATGGATATTTGCCTGAGGCGCTTTTAAATTTTGTTATGCTTTTAGGGTGGTCGCCAAAGGATAATCGGGAATTGTTTACTCTGCCGGAATACGTAAAAGAATTTAAAAACGGTAATTTACAAATTGCGAATGCGGTTTTTAACCGCGAGAAACTTGATTGGTTTAACGGTCAATACATTAGAAAAACTCAAAACCCAAAACTTAAAGCTCAAATCTACGAATTGTATAAGGGGAAATACGACGAGGAATTGATCGAAAAAATCATTCCGCTGATTAAAGAAAGGATCTCTAAACTTTCCGAATTTGAAGGTCTGGCAGGGTTTTTCTTTGAAGCCCCCGATGTCGACAAAGATCTTTTGGGAAGTAACCATGTTGCGCATTTGCAAAGCGCATACGAGGTGGTATCGAAAATTGAAAATTGGAATATAGAAAATATTAATGGAAGTTTAATGAAAAACATTGCCGATAAAGGTTTTAAGACAGGAGATTTTTTTATGGACTTGCGGATTGCGATAACGGGCATAAAATTCACCCCGCCAATCAACGAGTCGATCATTATTTTGGGGAAAGATGAGACAATGAGAAGATTGGAGAAGGTGATTAAGTTAACTAAGTGATTAAGTTAACTAAGGAATTGAGTATTGGTAACTTAGAAAAATCACTTAGTCGCTTATTCACTTCGTAAACTCTGATAAACTATGAAAAAGTCACCCGCCCAAACCTATAACGACATATTCAAAGAAAAGATAAGTTTTGAGTATCTTCGGAACAAACTGAAGCTAAAAAATTTGGAAGCAGAAAAAAAACTTGTTGAAAATTTTCCTCGGGCGAAAAATGTTTTTGACAAGAGGGGAGTTTCTGTTAATAGTCTGAGAGCGCATTCTGCGAAACTTTTAGGTGCGGGAATATTGAGCGGATCCTTTTTGCTTGGAACACCAACAGCTGTAAAATCACTTCCGGAACCTCACCAGATATTCGATTATTCTTCCCTTGGAAAAGCGTACGATAACCTGACGATAAAAAACAAAATCCTCTCGGAAGCATTAGCAAAAATTCTCCCTCAGGTGACACGCCCGCTTGCGAGAAACGAGGAAAAAATATTGGAGTATGTGATTAAAGATATTACCGGAATGCCCGTTAAAGCATCTCTTGAAGGAGAACATTTAAATACAGTATTCGGTCTGATCGGGGCAGAGCAGCATCTGAAAAGATATCCCGGGGACAATATTTTAGAACACGGCGATGAGAAATATAAAAAAAGCGATTTGGCACCGGGGTTGGGCGCGTGGGGATATTTTTCAAAATCAAAATCAGAATTGACAGAGAGTTTGGTAGAAACTGAAAAATGGTATGCGGTTGTTCAGACGCTGTACTTACCCGATTGGAACACCCGCCAGCCATATCTTAAAAATTGGTATAAATACAGAAAAGTTCTTATCATAAATGTTGAGAATGGAAATTCTGTTGTGTGTGCAATTGCGGATTCTGGTCCGGCAGCTTGGACAGGAAAACATTTTGGAGGAAGCCCGGAAGTGATGGACTATCTCGGAGGAATGAAATATAAAAAAGGGAGAGTAATAGTGGTTTTTGTCGACGATCCGGAAAATAAAATACCGTTGGGGCCTTGGGAATACGGCAGAATCAGCCCTCTGGAAGGTATTAATAGCATACTAACATAATATGAGTAAAATATTTTTTGATCATTTAGTCTCGATAAGAAAGGTTAGGCGGAATGTTTCCCGCATTGCTCAGAGTGTTGACGAAAAAGAAGATCTTTGGGGATTAATCGACGAGTATATCAATAGGAGAATAATATTATCCATATTGGAACAGTTGGATGAGAATTATCATGAGGAGTTTATTTCCAGTCTTTTGGATAAACCATATGACACCGGGTTGATCGATTATCTTGATAAAAGACTTCCTTGTCCATTTTGTAAACTTATGGAACAGCTATGTATGACGATTAATGAAGATCTGTGGAGAATCTTGGAAATTCCAATCTCAGCCCGTATTCAGAAAAGAATAGTAACCTCGCGATAATGAAAATATTAATAGTGGAAGATGAAAGAAAGATTGCCGACTCCATAAAAAAAGGATTAACTCAGGAAAATCATACTGTTGACGTTTCCTATGACGGGGAGGAGGGGTACGATCTGGCATCGGCTGAAAAGTATGATCTGATAATATTGGACCTGATGCTTCCAAAAATGGATGGATTGACTCTGTGTCAAAAGCTTCGGCAGGAAGATAACATAAATATACCCATACTAATGTTAACTGCCAAAACAAGCGTGGAGGATGTTGTGGTTGGACTTGAGACAGGGGCTGACGATTATTTACCCAAACCGTTTTCGTTTGAGGAGTTGTTGGCACGGGTTAAAGCACTGGGAAGACGCCCGAAAAATATTGTAATCGACGAAATATTGACAGCGGAGGATCTGACACTTAACCGAAAAACTTTTGAAGTAAAAAGAAATGGGAAAGAAATTGGTCTTTCAAGAAAGGAATTTATTCTTCTGGAATACCTTATGAGAAACAAAGGAAAAATTGTTACGAAAGACGAGCTTATCGCAAACGTATGGGAATACGATGCGGACATTTTGCCGAATACGGTAGAAGTTTACGTAGGTTACTTAAGAAGAAAAATTGACGAAGGATATCCAAAAAACAAGCACCTTATTAAAACGGTAAGAGGATTCGGATACAAAATTACATGATTATAATGCTAATCAACGAATGACATGCGAATACGTCGAATACCTGCGAATAAGAAAATTAGTAGGTATTAGTAGATTGGTACCAATTAGTTAGTATTATTTATGTTTAATCAAGCCCGTCTTAAATTAACCATAGTTTATCTGGGGATAATAATGGCGATAAGCGTTAGTTTTTCTGCCTTTATTTACCGGATGGTTTCTTATGAGTTTCAAAGAAGGATTGACGAAATAGAAACAAGGTTGGAACTTCGAAGATACGGTTTTCTTCCACCTCCGGGTGAGACAAGGCTGTTTATTAAGGATATTGAAAGTGCACAGAAAAAAGTTTTTCTGATACTTGGTTATACCAACCTTGTGATATTAGTCCTTTCTTCGGCTGCAGGATATTTTTTGGCGGGAATTACACTCCGTCCGATCGAAGAGGCGATGGACGAGCAAAAACGATTTATCGCCGATGCCAGTCATGAATTAAAAACCCCACTTACGGCGCTCCAAACCTCGATCGAAGTAGCTTTAAGGGATAAAAAAATAAAACTGAAGGACGCTCTTTTTACGCTTTCCGACAGTTTATCGGATATAAAAAATATGTCCAATCTCACAAATGATCTTTTAAGTTTGGCAAAGTACCAACAGAACGGCAGAACTCTAAGTTTTGAAAAAATAAAACTATCGGAGGTGATTGCATTGTCCGTCAAAAAAATGCAAATAATAGCCAAGAAAAATAAGATAAAAATAACCATTGATGTTGATGACGTTGTTATCAAAGGTAACAGGGAGGGGTTGGATAAGCTTTTTACCATCCTTTTGGATAACGCGGTAAAATACAGCAAAACCGGATCGGAAGTCAAGGTGAGAGTCAGAGCCAATAGGAAATTTGGGATAGTAGAGATTAGTGATCGGGGAATCGGTATATCCAAGAAAGATATTCCTTATTTATTCGAAAGATTTTACAGATCCGACACATCGAGAAGTAAATCAAACACTGCAGGTTTTGGTTTAGGTCTTTCAATCGCAAAAACAATTGTAGATTTTCACAAAGGATCGATAGATGTCGAGAGCGAATTAGGAAAAGGATCAACTTTTACAGTAAAAATTCCATCAGATTAATTTACCATTTATCATTTAACATTTTATTTAATTATTTTTAAATTTGAAAATTGGCCTTATTTTGGATGGAACAATAGGAGGCAAGATTTAATTTGATAAATTGAAATTTAATTATTTGGGATTTGTTTAGGATTTGGAAACTAGAAATTTAGATTTTATTTTATCCCGTGTCTCCACACTATCGCCGGAAGGTTGAGTCCTCCCTGCATTAGCTTAATTGCTTTAGCCATTTCATACTGGCTTAAACCTTTTTCGGGATTTTCGTTCTTACCGATTATTCCGGTGTAATATTTTGTGATATAAGTTAATCCTCTTGGATCACCCATTTGTCCCAAAGCCCAGATTGCGTGATTTCTGTCAGTGTAAGGAACACCCGTATCATTCAGCTGTTCCGAAAGCGCTGTTACACAGTCTCCGCCGTATTGTTTTACAGCCGACCTGCAGTATCTTCGCACATCGCTTCCAATCCAAAGACTTGTAATAATAAATATTAGGAGTCCAATAAGTATTGCTGCCGCTAGGACATAACCGGTAATTTTCTTCATTGATTTAATTATATACACAATTTTGCTATATTGTCATTCCCGCGCGGGCGGGAATCTATACAAATTAAATGACACCAGAATTAATTTTTTAAGTTATTTTTCAGGTAGAGAAGATAGAGTGAAAATATCCGAATAATGCAAATAATGCAAATGACATAAATATGTACCAATTGTGGATTATTGAATCAAAATATTCGAATTTATTCGCAGATTGGGATTATTCGGATTATGTAAAGAGAGGGGGCTTTGCCCCCCGAACCCAAAGAAAGTAGATTTTTTTACTTGCAACCGATTTACGTTAACGGGTCCCTCCTTCGCTAAAGCTACGGAGGGCGAAGGGGGGTGATAAATTTTGACTAAAATAAACAAAAAATACATTGCTCCGTCGGTAGTTTTAACTCTTATTCTTATTGCTTCTGTTTACGGAACGACACGGGCATTAGCGGAAGACGTAACCTACCCAAGAATTGTTACTAAACTTGCCCAAAAATTCGGTCTCAAAGAGAGTGAGGTAAACGAAGTGTTTGAACAAGACAGGCTGGAAATGTGGGAAGATCAAAAAAAAATGCAGGTGGAAACGTTAAGCGATGCCGTTTCGGATGGAGTCATAACCGAAGAGCAGAAGAGTAAACTGATTGAAAAGTTAAATAACTGGCAAGCCGAAAAGTCGGCTCAAAGGGCTGACCATCGGGAAGAAATGCGGGATTGGTTTACTGAAAACGGCATTGATCATGAAAAACTCATGCCGTACATGGGAAGAGGAAGGTTAGGTGGACGCCATCCCAAACCCGAGTTAGAGTAAGTGTTTTACACTCCAGGAGTGTGGGTATCTTTCACTCCTGGAGTGAGGGGTGGCAGTCAATTATTCTTTTTTAATCAAAAACACCCCTGCTTTTTTGCCGGAAAGTAAAATGTCATATCTGTTGTTCAACGTAAGATTTGGAACCGACTTTAGTTGTTCAACAAGAACACCCTTTTGGGCGGTTAGAACCACTGCCAACCCGCTGGGTTTCAATAATCTTTCAGATTCAGTAAGCATCTGTCTATAAAAAGTATTAATTTCTGAAATTTCCCGAAACTGTCCCCACGGCGGGTCGGTGATTATTTTATCAATGGATCCGTTCGTAAAAGAATTGTTATTTAGTCCATCCCATTTTCCGACAACAACACCTGTTTTTAAAAGTTTTTCTTTCAATAAAAAATATACTTGTTTATCTTTCTCTCCGGCAAATATTTTCGCCGCATTAAAATGATTTGCGCACTCCAAAGGTATAGCACCGTAACCCGCAAATGGGTCAAGAACTGTATCGGTTGGGTGGATATTTGCCATTCTGCACATTATGTTGGCTATTTGTGGGTGTAGTTCACCTTTGTGAAGTACCTTCTCATAATTTGCATGTTTAGATATCCTGATACCGATAAACGTGAATCCTTCGCTTCTTATAATTATCCAAATTTCAAGGTCAGGGTTTGCCCGATGAATTTTTAACTTGAGTAAAACGGAGAAGTAATTTTCAATTTTTATTAAATAATGGTTATCAATTTTCGTTAATGCATTTTCTTTTGAAATTACGATACGGAAGTTTTTTGCGCCTTTTGTGATTTCTTTCGGGATGTCATAAATCTTTCCATCCTTAATTATTTGACGAGTCAATTCGCTAAAAGATAAATCTTTTTGACGAATGATTTTCAGAATAAAAAATGTGTTATTAATGAATCGGAGATTTTGAATTTTGTCAGTTGATGCGGGGGTATTGTAAATAATCAATCCATCATAAATATTCTCAATCACCAAATCGGAAATATCTTCTTTCAAAAAATCGGATACCGGATTTTCCAAACCACTGATACACGTCGAGGCATACAAATTCATGCTTTCTTAATATATTATAGTTTAGTATAAATAATCTTGCTGAATTTATTAGTTTCGAAATATAATAATGTTTTAAATATAAAAATGAATCATTTCAGGCACATTTTAGTGCCGTAGTCTATACTACGGCACCGTGATTGTATTAGTTAAGTATTGGAAAAATACTCTAAAAAAATACTAAAACCTTCTCCAATTTCTATCCTTTCTTGTTCTGTGGATCTTGTGGATGGTATTTTGTTGGCGGATTATTTTTCTTGCTTTGAGGGCATATATTTTCTTTACATCCGGACCGGAATTTTTGGAATGGTTATAAAAAAGTCGGAGCACGTAGTCAAAATCATACTTTGCTGTTTTGTTTTCGTTAAACAGTACATAGATGAAGTCACGGTAAATGTAGTAGTCCCTCCATGGAAGTAGTGGCGTTTCTCTTCTTACGATTCTAAGCATTACAATTTCAACATTGGGTTTTGGAGTAAAATCCCAAGGAGAAAATTTCCAAACAACATTTATATCAAACCAAGGTTTTAGTAAAACAGATTGCATGCTGTTTTTACTGTTTATCGGTTTTCCGATGAATTTTTGAGTAACTTCCTTTTGCACTATCAAATACCCTTCCTGAAAATTTTTGTCGGAGGTGAGTTTTTTAATAACGTTGGAAGTTATGGAAAAGGGGATATTGGAAAATACCTTATAAGGTCGGGCGGGGGGGGGTAAGATCTAAGAAGTTTTTATTTATTAAAGTAATATTTTGAAGGCCGCCAAATTCCTTTTTCAATAAATTGTAAAAATAAACATCCACTTCAACTGCAACAACTTTGCCGGCAACTTTGAGCAGTTCTTTTGTGATGATTCCTTTTCCGGGACCGATTTCCAAAACAATATCGGTTTTTCCAATGTTTGAAAGCCCGATCAATTTTTGAACCAATCGGGGATTTTTTAAGAAATTATGTGACATCAACCGCCTTTTTGTTTGATAGTTCATTACCGGTATTATACTTCAAATGGTATTGTCGATAATAATCCGAAGGTTTTTAACACTTCAGGAGTGTGGGGAATCTTCCACCTCTGGAGTGAATTTTGGAATGACGTTTTTCTAAAATTTCATCCAGTTCCTTAAACTTAATTGTGTGTTATTTAGTCCCGTAGTCTAGACTACGGGACTAAGTTGTGCCTGAAACAATCGAATATTTGTATTTTATTGAATATACTATGATGCAGGATAAAATAATGTCCGAGATACAAAATTATTTTTGAAGTATTCTTTCCTCTCCCAACACTTCAACTTTCCCGTTAGTAACAGTAATAACCTCACCGTTTTTGAGAAGATACAACCTTCCCTTTTTCCAATATCTTTTTATTTGAGGAAGCATTGAATCCTCGTAATGGGGATATATTTCAAAGTTCACAAGTCCGAGTCCGGGAATAACACTCGCACCAGGTTCTCTCTCACCAAGATACCATTCGGTAGTGCTTAATGCCTTGGAAGTTATCATGCTTCCGGCACTTGATCCAACAAAAACACTTCTTTTTAATAGTTTAGGTAATGCTTTATCAACTTCACAGCGTCTTATCCAATACATCAAATATCCGGGATATCCACCTGCAAACCAAAGAACATCTTTGGTTTTCAATTTCTCAATAACGGAGGAATTTTTATAATCCTCTAGTTGAACGGATGTAACTTTTGCACCTAAAGTATTTGCCAGTTTCCATGTCGCGCTATTTTTTTTCCAACTTCCAAAAGGTTCTTCTCCGTTTGCTGCAGTTGGGATATAGCAAATACTTTTTCCCTTAAAAATCCCACCCAAAAACTTTTTTAAGTTTTCAATACTTTCCGGATGTTTCATTTCCGACGCCAAAAACAGTTTCATATCTTTTTTATAATTTTTTATCCAACTCTACACCTGTTTCATAAAATCCGTTTTTCTTGTAATAATTTATTGCCTTTTTATTTCCCCAATAGGCGGATACATATAATTTCGTAGCTTTTTGGTTTTTTGCCCACTCAACAGTTTTTTCCATTAGTATTTTTCCAATTCCTTGCGACCTGTATTCTGGAACTACCCCGATATTTTCAATTTCAACATATTTGCTTTTACGATACCCAAAATCTTTCTTTGACAACGCAACATATCCAACCGGGATTTTTCCCAGGTATGCAATAAAACACTTACCATATTTTCCATTGGCAAGTTTTTTATAGTAATCGATTCCATTTTTTGAAAAAGGCCACATCATATTAAGGTCGTCGTCGTGGTCTTTATCACTTTCGAAAACATAATTGTTTAGTTTCTGAATTATTTTCCAATCGCTGTTTATTGGAGTTTTGATAACGACATTTTTTAAAATGGTTTTTCTCTTATTCATTTTAATACCTCATTTAAAAGTTCTGGAAACTTAGATAAACCACGAAGAATTATTGCATTATTCATTTAGTTAATGAGTATTATATCTTGATTTATATTTTGGTGAAAGGTTATCAGATATTCTTAAATTCGGTAAAATTGCTACAAATATTATGAAAGATTTTCATATCTCCCATCTTGGTAGGGAGGGTAACATATTTCAAAAACAACCAAGTCGGACTTGGGATCTGCTGTCCATTGCATAAGTTCTCCAATCTTTACGTCGACCATAAAATTATTTTTTTTACTATCGACATCGTATGTTTTTTCCGACCCGTCGGTTTTGGTAACAACAAGTTTTCCTTTACCGGAAATATATCCTTCAATTTTTTTTTCTCCTTTTAAAATTTTTTGTAAAGGTGTCTTATACCCTGGTTGAATCCTAATTATTCCCAAATCCTTTAATTTGTCATCTGCAAAAGTGTATGTGTCACATTCAACGCCTTTGGTAACGTTTAGTGTTTCTGCAAATTTTACTTCTTGGGGGGGGTGTTGTTAAAAGTGAATTTATGTAATTTTTGATTTTTGTTGTTCATATGAATTATTAAATAGTATATCAGTTGGAAATAGAGATTGTTTAAAAATGGACAAATTGTCATTCCAACTGCCAATTTGTAACTACTCACAATCCTTAACATGACTTTGTCATTCTGACCCCGAGTTTATCGAGGGAGAAGAATCTACTTAAGGATGAGATCCTTCGCGCAGTTTACACTGAGAACGGTCGAAGTGCTCAGGATGACGGGTAGCGTAAGTGAGAGTGGGTAGATGTTGATCCTTCGGGTCGGTGACAATTATTATTCTCTATGCTAATCTCAATCAATGTCTTTATTTTGGATAAAAATTATTGCCGTTCTGACAATGGCAATTGACCATGTCGGCGTTTTTTTCTTTCCCGAAAACGATTACTTGCGGATAATTGGACGGTTATCTTTCCCGCTTTTTGCATGGGCGATCGCAAACGGAGCATGTCACACCAAAAATATCAAGAAATATTTACTCCGTTTATTTTTATTGGCAATAATTTCTCAAATCCCATATCAACTTTTGTTTAATGCATACGGCGTACTCGATCCGGGACTCAATATTTTATTTACGCTTTCAATAGGACTTTTAGGAATTATTTTCATAAACAAATACAAAAGTATTGTATTACGGACATTTCTTGTTTTCTGTTTACTGTTTATTGCTTATTTATTTGAGGTCGACTACGGCATCTTTGGGGTCTTGAGCGTTTTGTCTTTTTACCGTTTTTACAAATCGAAGATAAAAATCGTTGTCTCTTATACTTTCCTGGTTTTGATTTTCTTGATCATACCCTTAATTGTAAATAGTATATATGGTGAGATTTTCAAAACATCATTTCTTAACATTCTTGAACTCTATTCCTTGCTCTCTCTTATTATTATCGGAAGTTATAACGGCAAAAGGGGATGCGCAGTTAAATGGTTCTTCTATCTTTTCTACCCCCTGCACTTTGTTTTGATTTACCTTGTGGCCAATATACTTAATACTTAATACTAAATACTTAATACATAATACATAATACTTAATACGTCTACTGTGGTTGTGGCTTCTTTAAAGTATAAATATCTCTTCTGTATTCATCCGTCCCGACCCATTTTCCTCCGCCTTTCAAAATCTGCTCATACGGATAGCAGTGTTTGCACCCGCCACTTTCGCATTTGAAATGGTTGAGTTTTCTTGCCAAGGACATCCGCTGTCCGATTTTCAAAATTTGTTCGATCGTTTTTTCCTCATCGGGAAGCGGTTTTTTAACCAACCCCTTTCCGTTTGCAAGATACCAATAACTTACTTTTGTTATTTTTCTGCTTTGGAGGTTTTTTGCCAAAAGAAAATATATAGGCAGTTGAAGGGAATCATCACCCTCTTCATATTTTCCGCTTTTGAAATCGATAATATGAACACTGTCGCTTTCAGGTAAATATTCTACCCAATCAACCTTACCGCAAAGGATCAGATTGTCCTTTTCCGAAAACCAGTAATAAGGTAGTCCATTCTCGGATTTCAGTTTGACGGTTTTGTTTGTGAGAATTTTCGGATCATCGTTTATTTTTTGGATCATTTCAAGGCCCTTTTGTTTAAATTCCTTCTCCTGTTGATCGTTTTCAAATCCACCGATAGGACCTGTTACTTTACCCCATTCGTTTTCGAATTTGATTAAAGGAGACAGGGAAAACCTTTTATCTACCGGAATTTCGGAAAGTGATTCGATGACCGAATGAACGACAGCTCCCAAAGTCAGAGCGGGGTTAACAATTGTGATTTTATGATTTGTACGGATGTCTTTGTAAACATTGTGCAGATAATACAAACGCGGACACTTTAAGAAATCGCCCATTGAACTGTGCGAAAGCCACACGGCTTTGAATTTGTCTTTTACTGAAGAATTGTTTTCCACATTTACTATAATACCACTTCTTTTGTTTATTGTTTTCTGTTTTTTGGTACACTTTCCCCCTTGCCTCTATTAAAATTATTGACTATATTCATAAAGTACCAATATGGACAGTAAAAAATCCGATAATGTGGTTGATGCAGAAATTGTTGAAGAGAGTTCAAATTCTTCTGCTTCCGATACGACTCTTAGCCCCCTTGATGAACTCAAGAATATTGAGAATTTGATTAATTCAAATATCGCAAAGATCGACAAGCTTAAAGAAGATATCGCTCCCGTTAAAGAGATGCTTGAATCCCTATTGGATGCTGATCTTGAATATGCCGAACTCGACCAGAAAGCGCTTGAAGCAGCGAAAAACAAGACGATTAAGAAGAAAGAGTTGATGAATACGACCAATGGCAAAGAGTTAAATGAAAAATTAAAACTGCTTAAAGCGGAAATGAAGGATGCCAAGGATGCGCTTTCGACATATCTTCAGGAGTATAAAGGAAGAACCGGATTTAACGAATTTGAGGCCTCCGACGGTGAACTCCGGCAGATCGTCTTCACGGCCAAATTGGTAAGAAAAACGAAACTGGACTTATAAGCGATAAGTAATAAGCAAAAATAGAAAGGCAAAAGAAATACGTTTAAAAAGCGATTAAGTGATTGACGACTAAGCAACCAGCTAACTAAGTAACTAATTCTACTTCTTCCTGAAGAGATTCAGTTGATGTGTTTTACTCCGTATCTTTCTTAAAGCGTTTTTTTCAATTTGTCTGATCCTTCCTTCGGTTACACTGAATCTTTCTCCGATTAAAATATGTGTTTTTTTGCGTAGACGTCCCAAAAGAACTTCGCGTTCTTTTCCCGTCAGATCAGGAATTTCTTTGATGAATTTAGAAAAGTACCTTAAGGTGCGATTGGGTATCATTACCCTATATTATACATCCCAAAATCAATACAAGCTTCGATCTTGTGCAGAAATACTATCTTGTCATTCCCGCGAAGGCGGGAATTTTTGATAAAGTCTTAAGCCCTACTTATACAAATAAATTTTTGCATATAGGTTCCCGATTTAATCGAGAATGACAATGTGCGGAACTTGTGATCAAGAAAAGAAGAAATATTGTTACGAGAGGGCTTTTGTGAGGGCTTCGCGGATATTTTTGCCGGAGAACCAGCCATTGAGAAAGACAATGGCGTGTTTGTTCTTATTCCACTCGGAAAGATAGTACTTATCCACCCTTCCGCCCTTCTTGATAAAGGCTTCAACCAACTTGTCTATCGAGCATTTTGTATTAATAATTCATTATACCACATTATTAATTTCACACCCCTTCGGATACAGGTTGAACCTGTCCCGCATGTCATGTTTAAAATACCTCAAAAATATAAGTTTTCGAATATGGTTGCCAATAATCGGATTCTTATGTACTTTCCCGAGTCCGACCGATCCCCGTTTACGCACGAAATGTCCAAAGATTATAACGAAACCTTTTGTATAACTTGGCGTAAAATTTGCTATCATTAATTAATGCCTATAGACCCGCACCGTTTGAGAACTCTAATTGAATACAGCGGTTTAGTTAAAAAAACAGATCTCGACGACGCTTTGAAAGTATCTGCTCATTTAGGATGCGACGTTTCCGACGTTCTTCTCGGACGGGGACTTATTACCGAAGACAGTTACGGAAGGATACTTGCCGACTACTTCAATCTCACTTTTGTTAATCTGGACAAAATCGAGATACCCCACAACGTGATCAGCCTTATACCCGAAAGTCTTTCTGCCGAAAAAATGGCGGTGGTTTTTGAAAATAAGGATGGTGTTCTTGGTGTTGCCATGCACGATCCTCAAAATCTTGAAACAATTGAAACAATCAAAAAAACCGTCGGACAAGGATATGAAGTAGTCCCTTATGTAACAACTCTGCCTTGTTTAAAAAATGCGCTTAAAGCTTACAAAGAAAGAAGCGGAAACAGCGGATTGGAAGATGTTATCAAAAGCGATGACACTTCTCTTTCCGCAATTGCTTTAGTGGAAAGTTTTCTGGAATATGCCGTAAGGGAGGACGCTTCCGATATTCATATTGAACCGATAGAGGAACATCTCTTGATAAGAATCCGTGTTGACGGTGTATTACAAGATTATAAAATATATCCCGTTAAGCAGCATTCGCCAATTACTGCAAGGATAAAGATTCTCTCAAATCTTAAAATTGATGAACAAAGACTGCCTCAGGATGGGCAATTTTCTTACGAAACGAAAACAGGACAAAAAATATCACTTCGGGTTTCGATAATTCCGACGGTTTACGGCGAAAAAACCGTTCTCAGGATTCTTCAGACTCATCTTTCGAAATTCAATCTTGACGAACTTGGATTTCTTCCCGAAGACCAGATTGCAGTATCAAAGGTGTTGGAGAGAACGCATGGAATGTTTCTTGTAACGGGCCCCACGGGTTCCGGTAAAACCACTACGCTTTATACGGTAATGGGACTTCTCAATAAACCCGGTATAAATATTGTTACGATAGAGGATCCTGTCGAAAACAGAATCCACAGGGTGAACCAGATTCAGGTTAATTCCGAAATAAATTTAACCTTTGCGTCAGGCTTAAGATCTATTTTGCGTCAGGATCCGGACATAGTTATGGTAGGTGAGATCAGGGATAAGGAGACCTCTGTTATTGCAATTAACGCAGCAATGACAGGACATCTGGTTTTTTCATCGGTTCACGCAAATACCTCGGCGGGGGCTATTCCAAGAATGTTGGATCTTGGCTGTGAGCCTTTTCTTTTGGCTTCAACTTTGAATATGGTAATTGCACAGAGGCTTGTACGCATCCTTTGTCCGAAATGCAAAGAAGAGACGCCGATCAGTGACAGTATATGGAAAAGGCTTAGTGAAACAAGGGGGGGTATATCGGAGAGTGTCGGAAGCCGGCTTACCAGCAATTTTGTAGCGAGAGGATGTTCCCATTGTCTGAATACCGGATACAGGGGTAGAAGCGGGATATTTGAAATTCTTCTTCTTGATGATGAAATAAAAAAACTGATAATTGAAAAAAGATCGAGCGACGAGATTTGGGATGCGGCAAGATCGAAAGGTCCGAAAACTATGCTGGAAGACGGATTGATTAAAGTATCGAAAGGGATTACAACCATTGAAGAAGTGTTCAGGGTGATATCGGAATAATATGCCGGAGTATTTGTACGAAATTGTAAATAGCCACCGTAAAAAAAGCGGGCGCATAAACGCCGATAATATTACGGAGGCTGCGTCTCAAATAAAAAAAAGCGGTTGGTATATTTCGCAGCTTAAAGAATCCGGAAGGTCATATGGATTTCCGTCTTTTTTCACAATGGGTACAAATTTTTCGTCATATGACAGGATAAATTTTACCGACCATCTCGCTTCGTCCATCGGTTCCGGCACTCCGATACAGGAAGCATTGGAGGCTTATGTTGAAGAAGGCGACCGGAAATCGGAAATTATCGATACGATAAATAAGGACGTCCAAAGAGGAAGAAAACTTTCGGAAGCAATGTCTCGATACCCGTCGGTATTTTCACCCCTTTATATTGCAATGGTTCAGGCGGGTGAAATCACCGGAAGCCTTGATGAAACATTAACATATCTCGCGGATGAACTCAGGCGGGAACATGAATTCGTCGCAAGAGTAAAATCGGCTATGTTTTACCCCGCTCTTGTTTTAAGCGTTTCTCTGGTTGTTGTCGGTATAATTATTGGTGTAGTAGTACCAAAAATTGTTGGCATAACAAAGAATTTTGGAGGAGATCTGCCGGCAATTACAAGGATGGTTTCAAATTTTTCGGAATTTTTAGTTAATTATTCGAAGATAATTATTACCCTGGCAATAACATTTATCATAGGTATTTTTTTACTTTTTAAAAACCGCAATTTCAGAAAAATTGCAGGGGCCAAGATAGTGAGATTGCCGGTGATAGGCGATATCGTCCGTCAATTTATTCTGGCCAGATTTCTGAGAATTGTAGGCGGGTGTGTAAAATACGGCATTCATCTTCCGAAGGCGTTGGAACTGGCAGCCGAAATAGTAAACAACGCTTCGTATAAAGACGCCTGCGACCGCATTAATAAAAAAATAACCAGAGGACAGACACTTTCCGTTTCCCTTTCAGACGAGGATAAAATGCTTTTTCCGCCGATAATTTCAAGAACAATAAAAGGCGGTGAAAAGACGGCCAAGGTAGATGTTGGTATGTTAAGACTTTCTTCATATTACGAAACGGAAGTAGACAGAAATCTGAAAAGACTTACGGAAATGATAGAACCCGTTATGGTGGTTTTGTTGGGGGGGATGGTAGCAATGATTGCAATTTCCGTTATAGCCCCCATTTATCAAATGACATCAAAGATAAAGTGACAAGACTTTATTATATATAATATTATCCTTGTCATCCCCGCGCCTGTCTGCGCAGGCAGGGACGCGGGAATCTATATAAGTATTTGAGATTTTTATGAACAAAGGTGTAACCCTTCTGGAAACGGTTGTTGTTATAGGGATTATCGGCGTGCTTTCTTTGATGGGAATTAATAATATCAACAGTTTCAGACGTGAGGCTTCACTCGATAATACTGCAAATGAATTGGTTTCAATGATTAAATTGGCAAGAAATATGAGTATGAACGGGGAACTTATTGTTGACAAAAATACCAATCAGACTGAGGATTTGGATGTCTTTAGGGATGACCGTCTCCCGGAATACGGAATAGAAATTACCGAGGGCAGTTACGAACTTATAAGAAGATGTGAAAAAATTGATGTACCTGACGATTGCTCAGGCGATGACTTGGGAGAAAGAATTTATTTTGCCGATGACTATAAAATAACACAAGGGGAAATGTACTTTCAAAGGATTACGGGGGATTGCGATCCCACGTGTATGTCAATTCTTATAGAAGAAAAAGAAGGTACTGAAAAACGGGAAATAATTATTTCCGAAGATTTTACCGTAACAATAAATAATTTATGAAAATAAATGGTTTTACTTTGATTGAACTAATAATTGCAATCGGACTTTCTGCAATCTTTATACCTGCAATTGTATATGTTTACTCTTTTTCACTCGGCTCGGCAGGTCAGGGTGAAGATTATACAAAAGCATATGCTTTAGCACAGGAAAGTATGGAGGCGGTTTATTATCTTAAAGAAAACGAGAGCCGGTGGGATTGGAACACATATCCTGCGAACGGTTCTTACTATCTTACAAAAAACGGAGGCATATGGACACTGAATAATATAGACTCCTACCCCGAAGACATTGATGGGGACGGTTACATTGTGTCCGTTGAAATTGCCGACAGGGACGATGGATCCGACCATTTTGAAACGCGATTTGTGACGGTTAATGTTTTATGGCAGGAAAAAACGGGACCGACAGAAATAAATTTGGTCTCTTATATATCAAAACATTAAACAGAAAATGAAAAAAAACAATACCGGTTTTACATTAGTGGAACTTTTGGTGGCGGTGGCAATAGTCGGAATAATTTCCACCGTTTCCATTCAAATGCTCTATGACGCAATTACTATCCGTTCAAAACAATATTCGATTGAAACAAGCTCCGACAACGTGAGAGTTTTCGTCAGACGTGTTACCAAAGAGATTATTGAGTCCGAAAATGTTGATGTTGTTGATGTCGGAACAATCAATATCCTTTCCGGCGGAAAATGCATAACGTATGCTTTTGATGAAGTCAATAAAAATGTTTTATACGCAGCGGCTGAAGGTGAGATATGCAGTGACGGCATTTCCTCCGTTTTTGATTACGCGGTTGAAATTACCGGTTTTACTTTTTCGCCCGTTGGGGAGTCGGTTGCGGTCGTAAATATTGCTGTTCAAGGGATCTACAAGGACTCTTTGGGTGAACATGTAATCGATTATAAAACCTCGGCAGTTCCGAGAGTGACAATCGGTTCCTTATGAAAAAAGGTGGAAATAAAACAACTGTCAGGCTTGCCTTCGCAAGCAATTGGGGAATGGCGTGGTTGCGTGGTAACAATTCCGGCCAAGCCCTTCGGTTGCACTCGGTTCGGCATGGCTCACCGCAGGCAGGGCAAGCCCTTCGGTTGCACTCGGTTCGGCATGGCTCACCGCAGGCAGGGCAAGCCCTTCGGTTGCACTCAGGGCAAGCCGCGATATTGATAATTTTCGTACTCGGAATGGTTACTCTTCTTATAGGAATGTCGCTTTCACAAACCGGTTTTCGGGAAAGTATGATGGCCAGAGGAACTGCGGGTTCAACAAAGGCATTTTACGTTGCAAATTCCGGTATTGAAGATGCAATTTACAGAATGAAAAATTCTGATATGCACGATGATTCATACGAACTTAGTGTTGAAGAAGGCAAGGCAACAGTTTCAGTAACGCAGTTACCGGAAGAATCCGAAGATGGTGTAATTACCCTTGTAAGCGAAATTACTTCGGTTGGAGAATATAAAAATTATGTTAGGAAAATTCGTGCCGTTGTTAAAAATGAGGTTTTTGCGCCAGACTTTACGCGCTTCATACAGGCGGGACGCGGAGGGATAGAGATTGACGATAATGTAGAGATTCGCGGTTACGATTATATCAACGGAAAAGATGTTATGGTAAATGTATATTCGAATAATTTTATAAGGGGAAAAAATAACGGTATAGACGGCAAAGAAAGCTGCGACGAACCTGTTGCAACCACACAAATAGCTGGTAATGTTACCGCCTTTGGTGTCGTGGAAGGGTTGGGTAACGGTTCGGGACCTTGTATCGATGGAGACGTTTTTGCCGAAAGCCTGAAAGAGTGCAGAGTATACGGGACGGCTTTTTCCGGCAGCGGAGAGTATGGAATACTCTGTCCGTATAAGGAACTGTGCAACCCGGCCGATAAGGTATGCCAAATGCCCGAAAAACAGCCTCTTCCCGAAGGGATAGAAAGAATTGTTGATTATATCATGGATAACGGCGGGGAATACGATGGTGACTGTATTGTAGGGGATCCAAGCACGCCATGCTGGACGCCTGCTGCAGACGGAACCCCGACTCTGGGAAACATTGTAATAAATGGAGATCTAAAAACGTACTCCAATTCATCAATGTATCTTTCGGGGTCGGTATATGTGGCGGGTAATGTTGAATTTAACTCGAATCAGACAATCGGACTTGATCCCTCCGTTGATCAGAGTACAAGCCTCATTTTTCTTGCCAACGGAACACTTACTGTGGAGGCAAATGTAAATTTTACGTCAATCGATACGACATTTTTGCTGATGGCGTCACAAAAACATAACGGTACGGATGATCCTGAAACTGTATGTGACGACGATAATGACGAAATTGCCATTACGATAAACCCGAATGTTCAAAGCATCCTTTTCTATGCCATTCACGGATGTGCCTGGGTGAGGGAAACTGCAGGGAAGGCCTTCCGTGGTGCGATAATAGCAGAAGGAATAAAAATAGACAACAATGTCGAAATGATCTATGACACAAGACTTCAGAATGCGAGGTTTTATTTTAATGAAGGCGGTGCCTTTACAATTTCGTCATTTGCAGAAATATGAC
The DNA here is from genome assembly GCA_964488535.1 of uncultured Gammaproteobacteria bacterium. Lineage (GTDB taxonomy): Bacteria > Patescibacteriota > Microgenomatia > UBA8517 > UBA8517 > GWB1-38-13. The sequence goes on along the minus strand of CAZAUT010000011.1, from coordinate 14,977 downwards.
TTTTGATACATAATTAAAGATGGAACTACTTACAACCCCTGACACACATTGTCGTTCCCAACTTGATTGGGAATCTATACAGATTCCATATCGGTTACGGAATGATGTAGGAGCATTAATAAAGGTGAGTAGTTACATCTAAACAAGTTTTTATGAATTACCTGCTCGGAGCCGAACTAAACGGCAACCGGCTCAATATATCTGCTTTCAGGAAAGGCAGGCGTGTTAATGAACTTATAAAACTTGACAGTCTGCTTTTGGCCAATGACGAATCCGAAACTCTTTCGCAGTTGATTTCCTGGAAAGAAAATAATCTCCCAAATTCGAATTCGGTAAAAGTTGTTCTTGCGCTATCCGAATCGGTTCTTCATCTAAAAGAACTTGAGATGCCCAAACTGCAACCGCACCAGATGACGGAAGCTGTATATTGGGAGATACCGGCAATTTCTCCGATATCGCAGACGGAAGCCGTTTTTGACTGGAAACTTTTGGGAGAAGAAAAAAATGCAATGAAAGTACTTGTTATTGTCGGAAAAAGCTCATACGTTGAAAATATCATTTCTACATTTTCCAAAGCAGGAATGGAAATTCTGGCGATTGAACCTTCGGCAGCGTCGTTAAAAAGGGCAATAAGTGAAAATTTAAATAATATTTCACTGGTATGTATTGCACAGGAATCGGGCATCGATTACCTGGTTCTTCAGGGATCTTTACCGGTTTTTACGGCATCGGGGGCTGGGCGCGGTGCGTCCGGCAAGGTGTTGTCTATAAATACCGACACGGATCTTTCGGAAAGAATATCGGCCGGTGCAAAGAAAGTAATCGATTATTGGGAAAGCAAGGAGGGTAATAAAATAGAACAGATCGTTCTGGCAGGTGATCTGATTTATAAATATTTTTCGTCTTCCCAGGATACCGGTTTATCCGTCCACCTTCCTGTTCGTATTGCGGGTTTTAAAAAACAAAGCGGAGTGGTCACCAAAAACTACAAAGAGTTTGATCTTGCAAGATATTTAATTGCCATAGGTGCTGGTGTAAGGCATTTGCAAAAGGATGTTTTTGATGGCATAAATCTGTTTCCGACGGTAGAAAAGAAAAAGATTGAAGCTCTCCGGAAGCAAAAGAGAACAGCATCTTATTTTTCCGGCTTTGCTTATGCAAACCTGATACTTTTGATTTTGATTGGTGTGAGTATTTTCACCTTCAATCTTTGGTGGTTTTCCTTGGAAAAACAGTTAAACGAACTAAATACCCATTTTTCCCAGCATCCAGCCAACAAATTAATGCGCGATGTAAATACGGCAAATCAGATTGTCGACAATGCTATAGATCTCGTGAATAATCAGGAAGATGCAGGGCAAAAATTAAAATCGATATCTTTAATGATGCCCCAAACACTAAAGTTAAGTTCGATAAGTATGTCTAATGATAAACTTAGGACCTGGGATATTGAAGGTACGGGTGATAGGGACAGTATTTTGGCATATTATGAAAATATCTCAATTAACTCCAAGGCGAAAGAACTGAGTATGCCTTACAGTAATTTGGATAAAGCCGGAGAAAATAAATTCTTAATATCAATCACATGGTAAAAATAGTTTTAAGTGAAAAATTAAAATTTAAAATTGTAGCCCTAATCTCTTTGGTTTCTTTTTTAGCTGTTGTTTATGGGTTGTTTGCCCTTGCACGGATTTCGGATACCGTTCGTACGGCAAAGAAAAAAGTTGCCGAGACACAGCGTGATGTAGCGGTTCTTGATGGGATTGTGAAAGATATGAGCACGTACGATGCCGATATAAAAAGGATCGGAAGCTCCTTTCCGTCAAGTGTGTATGATATCTCCTATTTTGCCGGGCAGTTGGAGAGGTTGGCATCGGTCAACAATCTTGATCTTGCGATAAAGTTTAGCCGGGAAAAAACTCAGGAAAAATTACCCTATGATTCAATATCAATGTTACTTACTATCGACGGAAAATACAGCGACCTTTCAAAATTTTTAAGTGATATTTCAAAACTTCCGTATCATACACAGATAATCCGTTTGGATGTTGAAGGAGAAAACGAAGTAGTTTCGGGTAAGGTCAATATGAAAATATTTATAAAAAAATGAAGAAAATAAGCCAGGGCACATTTATAATTTTGGAATTGTATATATCGGTTATCTGTATTGTTTATTTTGCAATAGTATATTCGGCGCTATTGAAAGCCAGGGTGGAATCCAAGAGTTCTATACCATCTCTTTCGGTTTCCGGTATTCAGAAAGCAGATAAAATGTTTTCCGACTTTGGAAAGGAGTGGGTAGGGTATCCGTCGAATCCGGATCTTTCAAAATATTCTTTTGGAAAGGACGAACCGTTCAGGTAAGTATCAAGTATCAGGTATAGGGAGAAAAATAGGAAACAAAATAAAACGATAATTTAATAATTTATTTAATAATTTAAAGAAGGAGGTGAGAAAAAGATGAAGAAGCATTTGAAAAAAGGATTTACATTAATAGAACTTTTAGTCGTCGTCGCGATCATTGCAATTCTGGCACTTATCGTTCTTTTGGCTCTTAATCCGGTCGAAATGGCCAGGAGGTCAAGGGATTCACAGCGTCTTTCAGATTTGGGAACAATTAGACGCGCAATTGATCTAGCACTTGCCGATAAGCAAAGTTTGGAAGCAACTTCGGATTTTACCGATTTAACCAACTCAGATGTTACAGTGACAGATTTTTTTGGCTTAAACTTGGGAAAATATCTTTCCGTAATTCCGATGGATCCCGTATATATTTCGGAAGACAACACAGATATTCAGGTAGTGACAACAAGTTGTGAAGCGGGAACCGAAAAGAAGGGTAATATGAGTTATGAGTTTATGAACGACGGCAATGTATACGTTTTGAGAGCAAAACTTGAGTCAACGGAAAATTGTGATGCTATAAATCGTGACGGATTAGTCGACGGTTATTTTGAAACAGGAACGGCTCCTGGATTAACTTTTTAGGGAACAATACCATAAATGAAAAGATATCTTTAATGGTGTTGTTGTAGTGACTTGTTTTTTAGTAAAAAATACAAGGTGAGGCCTTTAGGTCTCACCTTTTTGTGTTTATAATGAATATCCTGAGGTGTACTATGTAATACACACTTGGTGTGAACTTCCCTTGATACCTTAGGATTTTGGCTTTCCTGTATAATTGGAACTATGTTTAAAAAAGTAATTATCGGACTGTTTATATTTTTTATCGGGCTTGGTGGTGGATATTTCATATACAAAAATTATTATCCAACCTCATATAATAGAGTGGTTGGTACTATTGAAAAGAATCTTCCGATCGCTAAAAATAAGGGTGAAGTGGTTGGATTTCTTCCTTATTGGCTTATTTCAAAAGCGGATAAGGATTACACAAAATATTTAACAACACTTGCCTACTTTTCTTTGAGCGTTAACGAAGACGGTACGATTCAGAAATTTACAAATCCCGGCGAAACGGAACCGGGATATCTATCGCTGACAAGAGGCAAGGCAGATCCGTTCTTTGCAAACGCAAAAAATAATGACATAAAACTGTCTCTGGTGATTTTTGGCGCAGATGATGAAAAGATTGCCTCTCTGCTGGAAGATCCCGAAAAAAGTGCCGAGAACCTGATGAACGATATAACTCCCATGATGGAGGAGCGTGGTTTTACAGATTTAAACCTTGATATTGAACAGGTCGGCAACGCTTCACCTTCGGCTAAAATGAAATATACGCAGTTTGTTAAAAAAGTTTCCGATATTCTGAAGGTCAAAAAAGACCGGACGCTTTCTATTTGTGTTTATGCATCCTCTTTTATAAAAGAAACAAATCTGGTTGATATAAAAAACATTGAGCCGTTAGTAGATAAATTTATTGTCATGGCGTATGACTATCATTTTATCGGGTCTAATGTTACAGGTGCAGTTGCTCCCGGGGAGGGTGGGGGAACAATTTCGGAATTTGATGTTCTCACTTCAGTTAAATCGGGTCTTACCATTGTTCCGCCGGAAAAAATTATCCTTGGTATTCCTCTTTATGGATACGAATGGGAAACGATAAGAGATACTTCCCGTTCGGCGACTATCCCCGGAACGGGTATGACGATTAGTAATCGTCGGGCAGAGGAGTTGTTAATTAACTGCGCGACATGTAGTGCTGTTTTTGATGAGATGGATAAGGAAAATTATATTATTTATAAAAACAATGAAACGGGAAATTTTCATCAGGTGTTTTTTCCCGACACAAAGTCTACAGAATATAAAATTCAATTGGCAAAGGATTATAAACTCGGTGGTCTCGCCCTTTGGGCGTTGGGGTATGAAGGAAAAACTATTTTAGAACCCCTTTCCGCGTACCGTGATTGAAAGTGTAGGTTTTACCCTCCTCTATTTTTATCTGGTGGCTGACGTAACCGGCGTCGTTATAAGCAACTGTTGCAGTATTAGAGAGAACTTTTACGCTAATATATTTTTGTTCAGAGTCAATTGATACTGCCGTATTACCCCCAATATCGATAAGCAGTGATAATGCTCTTATTGAAACAGGATTTTCACCGATCTTGGTGTAAGAAACGTTTCCTGAAGTTTGTTTGAATACAAAATTTACAGGTAATGTTTGAACGATTTCGACCTGTGATTTTTCCGATATGTCAACCGCGCAAACATTTTCAAATACCAGAAAGAGTGCGCTTTCTTCTTTTGTGGAATATGTTTCACCTTGCAGAACCTCTTGAATATCCGACAGTTTTGACGACTCGGTCGCCGTTCGGCTTTGCCAGTGTATTTCTCCCGACATGGTGGCAATACTGCCTCTTAACGACTCTGTAGGCGGATCTTCAAAAGAATATTCAACACTTTCAGTTGGAGTAGTTTCAGAAGTACTGCCGACGGCTTTATTTCCCGATTCTTTTACGAAATATCCTGTTCCAAAATAACCCGCGACAAAAAAGAATGTTACAGACACAGCAACAACGATAACTTTAAAAATTGTTTTCATTAAGAGAAAGTATAACAGTAATTTGAATGAGGGTTATATATGCATTTCAGTGGAGATGATTTTTTTCTGCCATTCTGTAAGGTTGCACCCATTTCTTTCAAGAAAATCCAATAATAATTGTCTGTCAGAATCAATAAGGGAAAAAGACAAAGTTCCTTGTTTGTCATATTGCGCTATGCTGCTACAATAATGGTGCGATATATCTTGAATTGTTCGATTACCCCTAACTCTTTGCAAAATTGGCCCGACTGCTTGAAATAATTGCTGATTTTCGGATTTAACTCCCTCCAGGGTAAGTCCTCCCAGTTGTGCATCGGCCTTTAAATATGCTTTAGGGTTTTGGGCAAGGTGCCATACGAAAAAGGCAACTGCACCATTTACATCCCCAAGATTTAAAGGTCTTTCGTGTTCGAGTTTCATAAAATTACACTTTGGACTTATTTTACGCTGGAATTACCCATTGTCAAGAAAAACACACTTTTACCTTTTTATATAAAACTTCTTTTTTTTATAATTCTCAATCACTTCAAAACTTGGGAAATATCGGGGATAGGGAAGATGTTTTAGGTCAAACCAACGCCACTCAACCATTTCGTCGGGTTCCATCACTTTTGCTTCACCTTTCCACTTTTTTGCCGTTATACCAACAGTTACAAAATGAGCGAATTTATTTTTACAGTTATGAACCGAAATTACTTTCGGATTAAATATTTCAATCCCAGTTTCTTCTTTTACCTCACGGATTGCCCCTTCTTCCAATGTTTCACCCCAATCGAGTTTTCCGCCCGGAAGTGACCATTCGCCTGCGCTTCCGAAGGAAGAATCGGCCTTGAATTTGTCGGGATTTCTTTTCCCTAAAAGAATTTTTCCATTTTTTGCTAAGATTACTCCAACTCCCGCCCCAACTTTTTTTGTGTTATCTATCATATCAATTGAGATTATATCACTATTTTTTGCATAAAAATTTTTACAAAAAGCAATATATTGACGAATAAAAACGGAATTAATACCATGATTAGGTTGTAAATGTTACACCATACAAAAGTATGAAAATCAAAAAGAAAGATATTAAATGTATGACCAACAAACAAATATGGGAAACGATAGCGCTTGATATTAAAAGAGGGGCCAATTATCTGGCTTTGGGAAGGGTTGATCGGGCACAATATTATCTTTTAGGAAGCAAAGGATTTGTATAAAAAGGCAAAATTCAATAAGCCGCTGGAAAGAATAAAACCACTTATAAAATTTTCCGGCAATCCCGAAAACATTCTCCTTTCCGGAACCCTCATCCAAAGCAGAATATAATTGGGTTTATATTTCTCCATTGCACAAGTTTCGCACATTGTCATTCCGTACTTGATACAAAATCTATAGCAGAAATTTATTTATATAGATTCCCGCATTTACGGGAATGACATAATTGTATTTCTGCACAACTGCGAAACTTGTGTATTGCAATGCTCTTGACATGAATGATATCATATTATGAATACTTATTCATTATATAAATATGAAAGGGGGTGAATAAATATGCCAAAATTTAATAAAACGGGTCCCCGAGGAATGGGACCAAGAACGGGTCGTGGAATGGGACCTTGCGGTGCGGGTTTGGGAATGGGAATGGGATTCGGATATGGTCGTGGAATGGGTTGTTGGGGATGTCCTTTTTGTCCATTTGCGAATATGATGACTGAATCCGAACAGAAAGAATATCTGGAGGAATATCTTAAATACCTCGAGGAGAAAATAGCTGAAGTCAAAAAAACTCTGGAAGAACAACATAAAACTGCCTAAAATGTGGTATGCCAAGATATAAGATCCCAAGAAAAGTTTGTTTTAACCCCGAAGTTTATTATTTTAAACCTCGGGGTGTTCCTATGCGGGAACTTAAGGAAATAGTTTTGGAAAGTGATGAACTCGAAGCGTTAAAACTGTACGAGATAGACGAACTTGATCAGAAAGCTGCTGCAGGGAAAATGAATATCTCTCAACCTACGTTTGCCAGAATTTTAGGAAGCGCCCATAAAAAAATTGCAGGTGCAATAATAAATGGTATGGCAATCAAAATCAAAAAGGAGGTGAGACAAAATGAAAGTAATTAAAATAGGTGCAGTTTGGTGTCCGGGTTGTCTTGTAATGCGTCCGCGTTGGGCGGAGATCGAGAAGGAAAATCCATGGCTTGAAACAAAATACTTGGATTTTGATAATGACTCGGAGGAGGTAAAAAAGTATAATATCGAAAGCGGAGTTCTACCCGTTTTTGTATTTCTAGACAAAAATGACAATGAGATACTACGTCTTTCAGGAGAAATTGAAAAGGACAAATTGATGGAAGTTATTTTTGAAAACAAGGATAAATAATATGTTTAAAAAGATGTTTATTGTTACCACCGTTTTGTTTTTGTGGCTTTTTTCAGCTGCAGATAATACTTCTGCTCAGCTTGTTGCTTCCGATTCTGCAGAAAGTAAGAACAGTGTCAACATATATTTCTTTTATGGTGATGGATGTCCGCATTGCGCCGATGAAAAACCGTTTCTTGAGGAGTTGAATTTAAAGAACAAAGAAGTAAAAATTTATAGTTTTGAGGTATGGAAAAGTGCAAAAAACCGTAGTCTTTGGACGGCTGTTGGAAAAGCTTTGAAAGCCGATGTGTCGGGGGTTCCTTTTACAGTTGTTGGGGATAAGGTATTTATCGGTTATGCCGAATATTTGACAAAAAAACAGATCGAAGATCGCGTATCGTATTGTCTGACAAACGATTGTCCGGATAGCGTGGCAAAAATTGTCGGAATTGACGATTCGCAAGTTGCCCCGAAGCCAACCGAGACCGTTAAAAATAACGGATCTACCGCAAACGGAGTCATTCCGGAAAAGATCAACTTTCCCCTGCTGGGTGATATAAAAACTAAAAACCTGTCCCTTCCTATTTTTACCGTTGTTTTGGGAGCGCTGGATGGATTTAATCCCTGTGCGATGTGGACACTTTTGTTTTTGATAAGTTTGCTTCTCGGTATGAAGGACAGAAAACGCATGTGGATTTTGGGAATTGCTTTCATTTTCACTTCCGCATTTGTTTATTTTCTTTTTATGGCAGCATGGCTTAATCTTTTGTTATTTATCGGATTTATCGTCTGGGTGAGGGTGTTGGTGGCGGCAGTCGCATTGGGTGGAGGAGGGTATAGCATCAGAGAATATTTTGTGAATAAAAATTCCGGATGCAAAGTTACGGGAGATGAGAAAAGAAAAATTGTATTTGAAAAGCTGAAGAATATTACTCAGAAAAAGCAATTTCTCATAGCTTTAGGTGGGATAGTTCTTTTGGCATTTGCAGTGAACCTTGTGGAACTTATCTGTTCTGCCGGACTTCCTGTTGTATTTACTCAAATACTTGCACTAAGCGGTTTGACTAAAATGCAGTACTACTCCCATATGGTGCTTTACATCTTCGTCTTTATGCTTGACGACTTGATTGTATTTTTTACCGCGATGATAACTCTTCAAGTGACGGGGTTATCGACAAAATATAGCCGCGCATCTCATTTAATTGGAGGGGTATTAATGGTAATTATCGGACTTCTACTTCTTTTCAAACCGGAACTTTTAATGTTTGGCTGACCTTCAACATAATTTGCAGTACGCGATAAACCTCTTTTAAGACTGTGGCTGCAAGTGTTGAGACAATTAGAGTATTGGAGTATTCTATAAGTTGAATATCGTTGTGGAAAATAAGTATAACCGGCTAACAATCGCGCTTTTATTTTTTCATTTTATTGTAAATCTTATTTGGATATTATCAAATAACGCCCCGTTTCCGTGGGATCAGGCATCACACGCACAGATAGCCCTTCGAATTGCGGACTACATCCGATCACTTGATTTGTTCTCTATCTTCACCGCCTCGAATTATTATCCTCCATTGGTTCATATTGTCGGTTCCGTTCCTTTATTGCTTTTTGGAGGGGAGCCAAAACTGACGCAAATTGTGGGGACACTTTTTTTTACCGCGACGATCGCAATGGTTTATCTTTACTTCGGACTTCTGATAAATAACAAAAGGATTGCTTTCTTTACCGCATTCTTTTTCTCATTTTTCCCGATAGTTTACAGTTTTTCCAAGTGGTTAATGCTTGATATACCGGTTATTTTCTTTCTTTTATTGACCCTGTATTTTTTGCAAAAATCTGATTATTTGACAGATAAAAAATATTCTCTTCTTGTATTTTTATCAGCTTCATTGATTATAATCACGAAATGGACAGGGGTATTGTTTTTGACGGTTCCGGTTTTTGTTGTATTGTGGAATATTTTAAAAAAGAGGCAGTTCAAACCGGCCATTGTAAACATTACCTTCGGAATAATTATTTTTTTAATTGTATCCTCACCCTGGTATATCTCAAATTTTGATAGTTTTATTTTCCAATCTAAGATAAACGTTATTGGGGAACAGGGTGCTGATCCGCAGGATTTGTTAAGCACTGAAAATTTCACACGCTACATCAACGATTTTATAAATTCGCAAACTACATTTTATTTTTCGGCTCCGTTTTTTATTATATTAACAATCCTGTTATTCAGAAAATGGAGCAGAAAGTACTACATATTGGCAATGATCGTAGTCAACTACCTTATTTTTACTTTCATAAGTAATAAGGACGGACGCTATACAATGCCGATACTTCCATTTGCTTCATTCATGGTTGCTTATGGTTTAAATGAATTAACGGGATATAAAAAATATCTTGGGAGTTTTTTATCGATATTTTTGGCTTGCACTCTTTTTACATATTACACTATGTTATCCTTACGTCCGCCGGCGGTCGAGGGAAAATATATTTCTTTTGAGATCGCCAAAATTCAGAGATTTGATCTTGTCAATATCAGTGACTCTCTTGTGAAAAAATATGATGTGAATACTTGGGCTCTGTCGGATGCCTTGGATGATATGGAAATATTATCGGATACAAAACCTGTAAAAGTTGTTGTTGCAATTGAGCATGAGCATTTTAACCCTTCAAATTTTGATACCTATTTGAAATTCAGACAATACAAAGAAAAACTGAAAAACGTAACGACGACAACCCCGGATATCTACTACCTGCATGCTGTTTACGGCCAGGACACTTTTAGAACAAATAAAGACATTGAAAAATATCTAAATAACGTCGATTATGTTTTGATGTCACCTGAAAGTTTGGGCACCAAATATCTGAGAAATTATTCGGCCTTGGTGATGCTTCGAAATTATGTAATCCACGACTCACTTAATTTTTGCAGTTTATACAAATCGGAAATAGCGCCACCCGATACGGTATGTTATGTGGATAGCGGTGAAATATTGGCTACCGAAAGCGATGTTTTGGTTGACGCCAGGATACTTCCGGAAGGAAGAAAGAATATTTATGGTTTTTCCGAAGTATTATGTCCCTACGGATGTTCGTTTATCGAGGTTGCCCAGAGGGAAAATGTACAATATCCGAAGATAAATATCGTCCGATCATATACTCTCCCCGACGGGTTGGTTATCAATCTTTATAAGATCCATTGAATGGTATTTTAAGTAAAAAGGTTTCTGAAATTGGCTTCGTAGTAATTGTTTTTGTAGGTGAAAAATTAATTGTTAATTTTACCTGAAAGAAAAGTAGGTCCTTCCTTGTACTATATATAGTAACGTTTAATGAATATCCGTTACAACGATTTTTTTCCTTACAGGAAAGAATGTGAGACTGGGGGTGAGAAATATATGAATAAAGTTTTACTTACGATTTCTGCTTTAACAATTGGGGGATTGGTTTTTGTCCCAAAAGCGGTCAATGCATATAGAGGTGACCCTAGTGTCAAAGGGCCTAATTACACAGCTGAAAGACACGAAGCAATGACACAGGCATTTAACAACAATGATTATAATGCTTGGAAAAGTTTGATGCAGGGGAAAGGAAGAGTAACCCAAGTTGTAAACGAGGGTAACTTTGAAAGATTTTCTTTAATGCATAAATATATGCTTGAGGGAAAAACCGAAGAAGCCAATGCAATTAGAACCGAACTTGGATTGGGAATGAGAAATGGTTCCGGACAAGGCCAAGGAATGGGATATGGCAGAAATAATAACCAATAATGTTATTAAGCGTAAAACCTCGCTGTGAGATATCCGGCGGGGTTTTGCTTTTTCTATTATTCACCACTATCTGCCTTGTCCGCCCGCAGTCTCGTTTGTGTGACAAAGGAGGATTTACTGCTTACTGCTATAATGTTTACTTATGCAAAGTATTTCAAAATTATCAGACGAAGAATTAGTTGCTCTGGTGCGCTTGAAAGACAAAGAAATCTATTCTGAAATCATCAATAGATATCAGAATAAACTTTTACGCTATGCCAGTTATTTAACGGGAGATGAATCGGAAGTAGCCGATGTTGTCCAGAATGCGTTCATAAAAGCCTATATTAACCTTAACGGCTTTAATCCTAAAAAGAAATTTTCAAGCTGGCTTTACAGAATAGTGCATAACGAATCAATGAATGTAGTATCCCGAAAAAAGTATCATTACCCTCTTGACGACGGTTTGGAAGTAGACAGCGGAATAGCAATTGAAGAGGATCTCATAAAAAAAGAACTTATTGAACATACTAAAAAATGTCTAAAACAAATTCCGCTGAAATATCGGGAACCGATATCGCTTTATTATTTGGAGGGTAAAACGTATGAAGAGATAAGTGATATATTAAGAATTCCAATGGGAACGGTTGCTGTGAGAATTAACCGGGCAAAGACTTTGATGAAAAAAATATGTATCGGTGACGGAAAGTACGTCATATAAAGATTAATTTTTAAAAGAAGCTGAGAAAATTACAGGAAAAAACCAACATAATGTTAACATAAGTCAAATATGAAAAAAGAAAACAATAAAAAAGAAAAAACACTCCCTCTTACCGGAGTACGGAAAGTCGAAAGGCCGGATATGGAAAAGAACATAATGGGGAAAATAAAAAAGGGACAGGTGAGGATGAAGCCAAAATGGTATTTTGTTTTCGGAACAATTTTTTCTGTTGCAGGGCTGACGGGGTTATCCGTTTTCTCCGCATTTCTAATTAATATTATTTTGTTTGTTTTAAGAAAACACGGACCAATGGCGCAGTGGCGCTTTAATACCATGCTCAGCGGTTTTCCGCTTTGGATACCTGTTATTGCTGTAGCGGGTATGTATACAGGGATCCGTTTTTTGAAAAAGTATGATTTTTCCTATAAGAAGAATTTTATTGCTGTTACAGTGGGTTTTATCATTGCCATATTTACTGCAGGATATTTAATCGATAAAATGGGAATCAATCAGGTCTTGTCGCGCAAAGGCCCAATGAGACGCTTTTATCAAAGCATCGACAGTTCGTCCGTCTCTCAGCCGGTAGAAAGAAAGTATCCAAAATTTGAAAGCGAATGCAAAGGAAAATGTGGCAGTAGTAATAACTTAAATTCATCAGGATCGGGTAAAGGAAAATTTATAGGTTTTTGATTTGTTCTGAGGATTTAACCCGGGAAAACTTCCGAAAATACTTTCCCGATAATAATTTCAGTCTCCGAAGCGTAAAAGTGTAACTCAGATTACTGAATATTAAATTTAAATTCGGTAATATCCTCCTTACGATGGTAGTTATAAAAAGTTATTTCAAAGAAAAGATTTATCAAATGGTACGGTTACTTGATGACTTCTATATTTTGGTTACAGCGCCGGTCGATTGAGAAACAAGAAGAGTATATGAAATACTCAAGCGGGGTACCACCCTGACAAACAAAACCGAATCTTCACAGCAACCTTTAATAGGGAGAGGCAGCAGGTAACACTGCTTCCTCTTATTAAGTTAACATAATAAATTTGATTTGTCGATATACAATATTTTTTATTGCTTCGGGGTTTTAGACAAGCTAAAACAATTTTCCGTTGAATATGCAGAGAGGTATATTTTTCTTCCACTTTTCTTACAAAGTTTTAACAGAGAACATAATTACCGATGCCATAATAACTGATGCAAAAAATAGTTCCCAACTTGTGGTTCGATAAAAGTGCCAGGGAAGCTGCGGAATTTTATTGCAGTGTCTTTCCACGGTCAAAAGTAAACGACGTAGTCACTCTTTACGACACGCCTTCGGGTGACGTTGATGTGGTAAATTTCGAACTGGATGGAACTTCGTTTACAGCCATAAACGGAGGTCCAGCATTTAAATTTAATCCTTCATTGTCCTTTATTGTAAATGTGGACCCTTCAAAAGACAGGAAAGCGGATAAGAATATTGTGAGATTTTGGGCGATGTTGTCCGAAGACGGAAAGGAACTGATGCCCTTTCAGGAATATCCCTTTAGCAAAAAATATGGCTGGGTGGAGGACAGGTATGGGGTATCGTGGCAGCTGATTCTTTCGGACCCCGTTGGTAACGAGAGACCGTTTATTGTTCCGTCACTATTGTTTGTTGGAGAAAAAGCCGGCAGAGCGGAAGAAGCAATTAATTTTTATCTTTCAATATTTAATAATTCAAAAATAGGAACCATCAACCGATATCCGCCGGGTATGGATCCGGAGAGGCAGGGGAGTATACAGTTTTCCGATTTCATGCTTGAGGGTGTTTGGTTATCTGCAATGGACTCCTCGGGACCGCATGATTTTGATTTCAATGAAGCAATTTCCTTTATGATTTACTGTGAAGATCAGACGGAAATTGATTATTTTTGGCAAAGGCTTTCGGCCGTGCCCGACTCCGAGCAGTGTGGTTGGTTGAAAGACAGATATGGAATATCTTGGCAAGTTGTTCCGAAGATATTGCCTCAGTTGCTTTCGTCCGGAAACCGTGACCAAATAGATAGTCTTACGCAAGCTTTTTTGCCGATGAAAAAATTAATTATCGAAGATATTAAAAAAGCCTACGATGAAGCCGGACAGTAAAATCTCCCGTATAATTTTGATTAATCGTATAAGGAATTTAATTTCCCAGATTTGTAAAGACGCCGACAGCGAGTTCTACCCAAATCCACAAGAAAAGAAGAAGGAAAGAGGTTGCCAAAATAATTCTGTGATTATTCTTTTTAATCTTTCTGGCTGTAATTACAAATAAACTTCCGGTTCCAAAGATTAATACACCCATTAAGATAAAATCACCTAGATCCCAATTAACAACCTCATAACCGCTTCCCGGATCGTGAAAAGGAATTTTAAATTTCATCAGTAGGAGGGGAACCATTAGCAACAACACTGTTCCCAGTGCAATATAAAAGAAGATTTTGTGTTTAATAATATTGGAAATTCTTGAATTCATTTTTATACACCCCTCGTTTGGTCAACTAATCCACCTATATAATTTGCTTTGTAAATCAACTTTTTTTCCTGAAATATCTTTTCCTCTCCTGAAAATCTGTCAACTCCACCCTGCCAAGTATTTATGTAGGTAAATTCTCTCTCTTTATATTCTTTTGGTCCCCGAAAAGGACGATCGGAAGGCATCTGTTTGAGAGAGTTTTTCAGTATTTCATAAACATTATTTGTTTTTACTCCTTCTTCAACCCATCCGTAATAAACCATTATCCAATATGGTTTACCTTGAAAAGAAACTATTGTTCTTCCGCCGTATGGTTCGCCGCCAAAGAAGTTGTCATGAGATTTCCATGCCCCTTTTTTAAAAGGAATTGTAGTTGAGCCATCCGGCTCTTTAATCCATTTCTTTTCTTCACCACCGGCATATCCGGCATTATTTGAATCAATTAAAAATTGTTTTAGTTTAGACAGATTCATATTGTAATTATAACCGAATACTTTCATTTTTCAGTATGGAGTTCCACTGGTGTTTAGGAATTTAAATCTTCAGATAATTTTGAAACAGAGATTTTTAGCAGATCTGCCTTTGGAGAGGGTATGGATTATATTATCCGGAATGTTGATTCGATGTTGGCAACATCGGTCAGATAATGTTTACCGTCTGTCGATTCAAGTTTCAGTTG
>CAZAUT010000010.1:0-42173 GCA_964488535.1 uncultured Gammaproteobacteria bacterium | reverse complement strand
CTTTTTGATCCCCTTAAGGCTCTTTTTGCAGTTTTTGTTACAGGCATGGCGGTTAGTTAGTAAATTAGATAATTGGTTACTTAGTTATTTTCTAAGTAACAAAGTAACCCTCAACTCTGAACTATTTTGTGAGTATAATCTAAAATGAGATTGATCGCAATATGTGATACGAAACACGATATACGGGATACGAGAAATGGAGGATGTATTATCGAGAATTACAAGTTTCGCAAATTATTAAACAACCCCTGTAATTCTGGTAAGCAAAGCTTAAGACATCGTCAAAAGCGCAAGCGCATCCAGAATCAAACGAGGAAAAAACAGGTTCTGGATCAAGTCAAACGTGACTAGCGCAAGCCAGAACGACATCGACCGCGAAACTTGTGCAGAGATCTGATTTTTGGTATCTGGTTTCAGATACAGATTTCAGATTACTGTTTAACTGTTTTCAGATTTATAACAATATAACAATATAGCAATATAAAATGTTGAAAAAAATCTTTGAAAAAGGCAAGAGAATAATTCTCGAACCGCAGGGATCGGTTCTTTCGGCTGCGACTCTTATTATGATAATGATTGTTGTCTCGCGTATTTTGGGATTGGTCCGCCAAAGAACATTGGCTCACTTTTTTACACCCGACGAACTATCTCTCTTTTTTGCAGCATTCCGTCTCCCCGACCTTATATTTGAAGTCTTGGTTTTTGGAACATTCTCTTCTGCTTTTATTCCGGTATTTTCGAAATCGATCAAGAAAGGTAATGGCCACGCTTGGGAAATTGCTTCATCGGTACTCAACATCGGAATGCTTCTCTTTGCCGTATTTGCTCTTGCAATGGGTGTTTTTGCTGATCCCATATATAGTGTTTTTTCTCCCGGATATTTGCCGTCTGAAAGGGAAAAAATCGTTTCCATTGCCCGCTGGCTTTTTGCAGCCCAAGGACTTTTTGTTATAAGTTATGTTTTAACGGGAGTTTTGGAATCGTTGAGGCATTTTCTTATACCGGCGTTGGCACCTCTTCTGTATAACCTTGGAATAATTTTGGGAACAATCGCTTTGTCGGAAAATATGCATTTGATGGGTCCGACAATTGGTGTTGTTATCGGGGCCTTGTCGCATTTTTTGATTCAGCTTCCTGTCGCAATGAAATTGGGTTTCAGATTTCAAATGAAGATTAAAATTGACGAGAATGTTAAAACGATTGCCCGGCTTGCCCTTCCCCGGCTACTTGAAGTTGCCTTTCTGCAGGTGTCAAAAATTGTTGAGCTTTTTTTCTCATCTTTGTTAAGTAAAGCGTCTTATGCGTATTTTACTTTTGGGAATACTCTTCAG
Organism: uncultured Gammaproteobacteria bacterium; assembly: GCA_964488535.1. Lineage (GTDB taxonomy): Bacteria > Patescibacteriota > Microgenomatia > UBA8517 > UBA8517 > GWB1-38-13. The sequence goes on along the minus strand of CAZAUT010000010.1, from coordinate 40,842 downwards.
CTTCTTCCGGTAGGACTATTTGGAACATCAATTGCCAAGGCTGCTCTGCCGACACTCTCTCGTGATGCCGACGACGCCGAGAAATTCAGATCGACGTTTTTTTCTTCATTAAATCAACTGATATTTTTAGCGCTTCCGACATCGGTATTTTTAATTGTTCTTAGAGTTCCTTTGATTCGTTTAGTGTACGGAACTGAAATTTTTAGTTGGAGGGCTACTGTTCAGACCGGATATGTGCTGTCGGCGTTTGCCGTTGGTGTCGTATTTCAAGCAGCCATTTCCCTTTTATCACGCGCGTTTTATGCACAAAATAATACTAAGACGCCCGTTGTTGTGTCGATATTATGTATTACCACGATAATTACTCTTGATTTTATTTTTATAAATATCTTTAAACTTGAGGTTTGGGGTTTGGCGTTGGCGTATACGACGGGGTGCATTTTCCAGGCATCCGCGCTCTTTTATCTTTTGAACAAGAAGTATTTGAAAGTTAAATACGCCACTGCTTTAAGGCCATTTTTCAAGTCTTTCGTCGCTTCTTCTGCATCGGGGGCATTTATGTTTTTCGTACTGAAAATATTTGACAGAAGCGTTTGGGTAAAACGGCTGTCTTTCTTAACCCAGCTTGAAACAACGAGAAATCTACCCTTTGAGAGGTTTGTATTGGATACCAGATATACCGCCAATCTCTTGATCCTTACGGCGGTGGTTAGCGTGATGGGTGCGGTGGTGTATATAATTGTTTCGGCGATACTTAAATCCGATGAATTGGGAATATTTCTGAATCTTTTGAAACGCACTTTTGTCAGAAGAGAGATTACCCCCATTCCGCAGAAAGAAACCGAAACCATTTCTCCAACCCCAACAGAGACAACAAATTAACGTTTTTTGTCTCTTAGTCAGGCACAAGAAAGCTCAGAAAGTAAGGGGTGGAGGTATGATTCCACCCGTAGGGTGTACTTGTATTTGCACCTCTTACTTTTACCCATATTTCAAACTTTTTCTTCCTTGTCATTGTTAGCGAACGAAGTAAGCGTGACAATCTTACCTTTGTAATCTCCATATGTACGTACATGTTGAGATTATCACTGTTTGGTGGTAATTTATGCCTGAATTATGTCAAGCGGTTTTGATTTTCCGACCACACCTCCTTTTTCTTTTGCTTTATCAAACACATCACGAAGTTCGTTTCCCGACGACATTACTTTGCTGCAAGGATTGGTTTTTTTACAGGTTTGTTTGTTGAGAACATTTTGATAGAATCAGAGAAAATTATATAAAATGGTGGAAAAAGAAAGAAAAATAAACACATTAAGCTATTTAGGTGAAGCGGTGAAATTCGATATTGAACTTAATAATCGTTTAAGGTATGAAAATGACTATTATCCAATGTCCTTTTTGGAAAAAATTCTTTTTACTCTGAAATCACTCAGTCCCAAAGAGGCGCGTATACTAATCCGTAATTACGCTTCATTTAGCTGGGGGAGGCATATTTTGACGCAGGTTTTTCCCAAAGAAGAGAATCCGGAGGAATATCATTCCAGAGGCGGGGTTGTATGTTTAAATGAACATCCAAGGCAGGTTTTAGGTTGGGAGGATGTTAAGCGATTGAAGAAAGAAGGAGTTAAAAAAGCGCTTGACTCCGTTTATATAGATCTTGGTTTTGAAAAAGAGGCAGAAAACACGGGAATAGATCTAGAATGGAGTTTTTTTGAAACTCCTCCACAGGTGGGACACAATGAACATAAGTTGATGGAATAAGGACAATTGACAATTCGAGATTTCTTGCTTTAGTAAATTGCTTGATACTGCGATGCTTAATTTTGATAAAAATATTTCCCATATCGGAGGATGGTTGACTAAGGAAGAAGGAGAATACTTTTATGGTATTGCAAAAAACATTCCGGAAGACGGGAAAATAATGGAAATCGGTTCGTGGAAGGGTCGTTCAACAATTTGTTTTGGATTGGGGGTAAGAGATGGAAACGGCGCGAAAATATTTGCCATAGACCCCCATACGGGAAACTCGGAACACATAAAAAGGTTTGGGAAAGTGAATACCTACAGCGAATTTATCGGAAACATCAAAAAAGCAAAAGTTGAAAAATTTATCGTTCCTTTAAAAAGCACGTCGGAGGATGCGGATAAAAGATTTAGGGGAGAGGTAGATTTTATTTTTGTTGATGGGGCTCATGAATATGAATTTGTCAAAAAGGATTTTGAATTGTGGTTTCCGAAATTAAAAAACGGCAAATACATTGCGTTTCATGACTGCTGGCATCAATTCGGAGTTCAGTTGTTTACATCGCAAATTTTACTTACTTCAAACAAAGTTTGCAGGCCGAAACTTCTTGATACTTTGACAATAGTGCAAAAAGTTGAAAGAAACACTTTCGCCGAACGAATTGTTAATATTTTATTTGTTTTCCACCGTTTGCTTTTTGGTTGGATTGGAACAATAAAAACGATCTTTTTGGAACGGTAATTAAATAGAAATAATTCTCTCAATAAGAAATTCGTCTCATCTAAAATTTAATTGAAGAGAGGTGTTGAAGACCTTTGCAATTCTTTTCAAAAGCGACAAGGAAGGGTTTGCGTTCATGGTTTCAATGCGGGAAATTACCGCTTGAGTGGTGTTCAATTTTTTAGCAAGTTCTCTTTGAGACAAATTATTTTTTCTTCTTTTCTCAATCAGTTTTATCGCCAATAGATACTCAGGTTCTGATTCTTGCCATGTTTTTTTGAATTCGGCATCCTTTAAACTTTCTTTAAGATGTTTGTCAAACGAATATATTTTGTTTTTCATAATGATATCTTATCTGATATCATACCCCTTTTATTTTTAAAAGGTAAGATTTGCCTCTCGGTAAGTAAGGGGTGGAGGTATAGATACACCCGTAGGGTGTACTTGTATTGACACATCTTACTTTGTGTAGGGATTGTCTTGTTCAAATCAAGAAGTCAAAATAGTATTTTCTCCTGCTTTTTGCCTTTTCATAAAAACAATAATACAGGTATAATTTGGAGAATATCAACGGTTGATTAAAAGACAAATATGCAAAAGTCTTTTCAGACAAATAACAATCGTGGGTTTATTGAACTTGTTTCCGCCACCTTTTTATTTTCCCTTTTTGGAGTTTTTACCCGATTAATATCCGACTCTCTGGGTGTATTTTTCCAGCTTTTTTTGAGGGCAATTATAATGTCGGTTTTATTTTTTTTGATTGCCAAGTTTACCAAAACATTAAAAACAATCAGCAAAAAAGATGTCCCGCTTTTTCTGTTTCGGGGATTTCTTATAGTTGTTGATTTTTCCTGTTTTTACATAGCCGTAACGCATTTGCCTTTGGGATTAACTTTATTTGTTTTTTATGCAGCTAGTGTGATTACTTCATTTTTATTTGGAGCGGTCTTTTTGAGTGAAAAGATGAGCAAAATTAAATGGTGGAGTTTGGGTTTATCTGTCGCAGGATTATTTTTAATGCATAAGGAATCCTTTTACGGCATAACGTTTTTGCCTTCTTTGGCGGCTTTGGTGTCAGGGTTATGCTTTGGATTAAATACTTCAACAAGTAAGAAATTGACCGACAAATACAGCTCAACTCAGGTAAATTTAGTTGCTTATTTGATTTCGTTCATACTGGTATGTCCGCTTCTTTTTGTTTCAAATGAAGCAATTAATTTTAATTTATCGCTGATTACGTGGGTTGAACTGTTAGGTTTTTCTTTGGTTGGAGTAGGTGCGTTTTATCTTACTATTGACGGTTTTAAGTATCTGGAAGCACAAAAAGCCAGTATCATCATGCTTTCCGAACTGATTTTTGTTGTAATTATTGGATATTTTCTTTATTCGGAAATTCCAACCATAAATACTATTATTGGAGGAACACTTATTTTACTTGCGCTTTTTTTACCAAACATTAAGAAGTAGATAAAATTATTTCCAACCCCGACGGAGACCGCAAATTGAAGCAGCTGATGTTTTTGAGAAGAAAGGCAAGTGGGGAAGGAAATAATTGGAAACTATTTTTTGGGTAATTTGGATATATCCAACAATTCCATTACAAGTACTGCCTTTAGTGTATTACCTTTGTCAGACCAATAATTGTAGGTGGTGTGTGGTTGAAGTGGAATTACGTCTCCTTGTTCTACTTTAAATTTTTCACCATTTACCACGAATTCGCCAGTGCCTTCAGTTATATAATAAATCCGACTTCTATTTGTTGTTGTTCTTTCTCCGTGTTCACCGGTTAATTCAGCATATATAAAAGATGTTCCACCTTCAATATTGGGAAGTGAATAATTGTATGCATCTACTCCTACACGTCCATAGTTTACTGCTTCTTTCCGTGAAATCTTTAGATTTTTCATTTTTAAATATTACCCCGATGAAATCTGAAAAACAATATAGATCAAATGAAGAGATATCCGTCTGTAGGGTTGAACCTCAAATGTCCCCGCCACACAGACGCGATATGATTGTGTTTCTCCAGCCTAGTTTGACTTGGATATACCTGACAACATTTAGCATTATGGTATGCGAACACATTTGTTCATATAATGAAGTATGTCTTGGGAAGCATATCTTATTATCAGTATTCTCCTTCTTTCCTGTAACGGTTTGTTTCACCGAAGTTTATTAAAAGATGATGATTCAAGTCCTCTTGCGCAAACGATCATATTTCTTGGGATTGGCGGGATTCTCGCGATTATCATTGCTGTTTTTAGAGGTAATTTGAACTTACACATTCCGTCATCATTGTTTTGGAATTTTATACTTCTTGCGGCAATCCTTACTCCCGCATACATCCTCAAATATAAGGCCTTTCAGCATATCGGTGTATCCGAGGTGGTAATGTTTTCGGCAACAGGCCGGCTTTGGAATGTCATCGGAGCGCATTTTTTCTTAAACGAGACGGTTACTATAAAGATGATTTTGGGGGCAATTATAATTCTTGCAGGGGTTGCAATAACCCGCTTTGAGAACAGAAAAATTACTTTCAATAAAGGGGTTGTTTTTGTCTTGATATCGGCATTTCTGTTCGGAATGGGGGATGTCAACGGATTCTTTATTTTACGGAGTTTCGATTCGGCGAACTTTTTGATTTATGCAACAATTTTACCCGTTATTACACTTTTGATTATCAAACCCGCTACTATTAAAAAACTCAAATATTATTTTAAAAAAGACAGAGCCTTTAAAATTACTCTTCTTTGTGTGTTTGACACCTTGGGAATGCTTTCGCTTTATAGGGCGTATCAGGTTGGGCAGAATGCGGCGGTCATTGGGCCGCTTCGGGCAACAAGTATAATAGTGACAGTTGTTTTGGCTGCAATATTTCTTAAGGAAAGGGAGAATCTGAAGAATAAATTGCTCGGCGCATTCGTCTCGGTTGTTGGAGTGTATTTGCTGTTGTAAAAAAATGTACGTGGTTTGCGGGACACAAAAAAGGAGGTACTTCCCGCCACATTTTCGCACTCGACTTTTTGAGAACTATTCGTTCACGTCTTCCTCCAAAGGCGGACGGGCGTGCCAAAATTGTTGGCGGGTGCGCCCCGACAGGAACAAGTCGGTTTTGATCCCAGTATCAACTTAGTATTCGCCTTTTTCCTGCACAGCAGGATCCCGCTTTGCAGGACAATTCTATTCGAATACGGCTCATACTGCGTTTGATACGGGATCTGCGTGTTATTTTTATATCTAATAAAGTACTTGACACTCCTTTAGCACTCGTGGTAGGATAGTGCTAATACGTTAGGGTAAAAGAGCAAGAAGGTGAAAAGGTAAAAAAAGATTCTGAAACAAGTTCAGAATGACATGAACACTTTTTACTCTTTAACTCTTTTACTCTTTCACCTTAACCCATGTCCGATGCACTTTCCGCCCGACAAATACAAATCCTGAAACTCTTGATTGACGAGTATATTAGTACCGCCGAGCCGGTCGGATCCGAGGCGCTTGAAAAAAAATACAATCTCGGAATTTCACCGGCGACGATCAGAAATGAAATGGCGGCGCTCATAAGATCCGGATTTTTAAAACAAATCCACACTTCCTCCGGTCGTGTTCCGACACCGAAAGCAATGAAGCTTTATGTCGATCAGCTGATGGAAGAAAAGCAGATGAGCTTGGCGGAGGAAGTGAAAGCCAAAGAAGATGTCACGCGGGGAAAGGGTGACATTGACAAAATAATGGGCGAGGCAACCCATGCGCTTGCGCGCCAAACGGGCAGTTTGGCGGTTGCTGCCGTTGACAGCTACGACAAAATTTGGCACGCCGGATACGCAAATATTTTTCAAAATCCCGAATTTGCGGACATGATCGTCTGCGAAAGCCTTTTTTCGATGATCGACGAAGTCGAGCGGATAAACGACCTGATGTTCCATCGGGCAGATCCGGGCTCAATTTTGGATATTATGTTCGGAGAAGAACTTTCCTGGCCAAATCTTTCTCCTGTAAGCATTGTTACAACACATTTTAATGTTTATGGAAAGAAAGGTGCTTTGGGGGTTGTCGGGCCGACAAGATTGAGTTATCCTCGTGTTGTGCCTGTTTTAAAGTATTTCGGTAGTTTGATTCAGGAGGCAACACGGTAATATGAAGACAACCAAAGAGAAGAAAAAAAAAGATGACCGCCGGTCCGGAGGGACCTCTGGTCCGGAGGAAAATCCTGAAGTAGTACTTTTAAAGAACCAATTATCAAGAACGCTTGCCGACTTTGATAATTTCCGAAAAAGGATGGAAGAAGAAAAAACTCTTTGGATAAAGTTTTCGACACAAAGGGTCTTGACCACACTCCTTTCGGTGTTAGATAATTTTGAGTCGGCACAGAAGCATTTGAACGACTCGGGCTTGGCAATTGCTATTGGCGAATTTCGTAAGGTTTTCGAACAGGAAGGTTTGGAAGAAATAAAACCGCAGGAAGGAAGTGTGTTCGACCATAATTTTCAGGAGGCGGTTGAAACAATCGATACAGAGATTGAAGACCAAGAGGGAAAAATTACCGAAGTAGTCTTGCCGGGGTGGAAATTTAAGGACGAGGCCGGAGTTTCGGGTGACAGGTTGGTTATAAGACACGCAAAAGTAAAAGTTTACAAATTTAAATAATGCTAATCAACAAATAGATACGAATGCAACGAATACCTACGAATAACTGAATTAGTAGATATTAGTTATATTGGTATATATTAGTAGAGATTGGTATTATATTTTAATTAGTTGTATGGGAAAAATAGTTGGAATTGATCTAGGAACAACAAATTCGTGTGTGGCGGTAATGCAGGGTGGTCGTCCTGTGGTTATACCCGCTGTTGATACCGGTAGGAACATCACTCCGTCGGTTGTTGAACCTGTGAAAAATCTCGTTGGCGATGTAGCAAAAAGACAGGTTGTTCTCAACCCTAAAAATACAATCTATTCCATTAAACGTCTAATGGGAAGAAGGCACGACGACAAAGAGGTTGAACGAACCAAGAAAATGGTTCCGTATGAGATCGTTTCCGGAAAAGACAGTGCAGCTTACGTTGAGGTAGAAGGGAAAAAGTACTCACCTCAGGAAATCTCCGCAAGGATCCTGATGAAACTCAAGAAAGATGCAGAAAAATATCTTGGGGAGGATGTGTCACAGGCCGTTATTACAGTTCCTGCTTATTTTGACGACGCCCAAAGGCAGGCTACTAAACAAGCCGGCGAGATTGCCGGTTTCAAAGTTGAAAGGATCATAAACGAACCGACGGCAGCAGCTCTTGCATACGGGCTTGATAAGAAAAAAGCGGAAAAAATTGCCGTTTATGATCTGGGTGGCGGAACATTTGACATTTCAATATTGGAACTTGGTGAGGGTGTTTTTGAAGTAAAGGCGACAAATGGTGACACTCATTTGGGGGGGGATGATTTTGACGAATTGATTGTTGATTATATTGTTTCCGAATTTAAGAAAGACAATGCCGTGGATCTCGCAGCCGATAAACAGGCTCTTCAAAGGGTCAGAGATGCTGCAGAAAAAGCCAAAATTGAACTTTCAGCCGCTCCGGAAGTTGAAATCAATCAACCGTACATTACTCAGAAAGACGGAACTCCGCTTCATTTAACAATGAAGTTGACACGCGCAAAACTTGAAAGTCTGGTGGACGAACTTATTCAAAAAACCATAAAACCCGTCGAGGCTTGCTTGAAGGACGCTAAGATCGACGCACACGACGTTGACGAAGTAATTATGGTTGGAGGAATGACAAGAATGCCCAAAGTCGTTGAGGTCGTGAAGGAATTTTTCGGCAAGGCTCCAAACCAGTCGGTTAATCCGGATGAAGTCGTTGCCGTCGGAGCTGCCATTCAGGCCGGTGTTTTAGGCGGTGAAGTAAAAGATATTCTTCTTCTTGATGTTACACCCCTTACAATGGGAATTGAAACATTGGGAGGCGTTGCAACTCCAATGATCGCAAGAAACACAACGATTCCAACTTCGAAAACCGAGGTTTTTTCGACCGCTGCAGATAATCAGACACAAGTTGAAGTTCATGTCACTCAAGGCGAACGTCCCATGAGTGCCGACAATAAAAGTTTGGGAAGATTTGTTTTGGACGGAATTCCGCCTTCACCGCGGGGGGTTCCGCAAATTGAAGTTACATTTGATCTTGATGCCTCGGGAATATTAAAAGTGACCGCAAAAGATAAGGCGACGGGCAAAACCCAGCATATTACAATCTCGGGAGCGGTTGGGCTTTCGGACGATGAAGTTAAAAGAATGCAGGAAGAAGCCGAGCATCACAAAGAAGAAGATCTTAAAAAAGCAGAGAAAATTGCCGCTAAAAATCAAGCCGATTCGATGGTCGCAGCCGCAGAAAAGGCTCTTAAAGATGCTGGAGATAAAGCTCCCGCCGATGTTAAAAGCAAAGTTGAGGAAAAGGTAAAGTCGGTGAAAGATGTTTTGGCAAAAGAGGATGCGAGCAAAGAAGAAATAGAAGCAGCAAGCAAAGAACTTTCGGATACCTTAAGCCAGATCGGGCAGGCAATGTATCAACAGCAAGGACAGTCCGCCTCCGCGCAAGGCTCCGGCGAGACAAAGGAAGCCGCCTCCGGTGAACCTTCGGCGAGCCAAGGAAAAGATGGGGAAGAGAAGAAGAAATCTCCAAAAAAGGAGGAACGGGTGGAAGAAGGAGAGGTTGTAGAATAATAACAGAATTAACCTCAAAAGCAGTTATTTGTGGGGAAAATTCACAAAACATACTGTTTTCCGATGCGGTAAAGTCGTGGGTTAAAGGCGAGATTCAAGCGACTCCTGCCCAGATTATAAAGAAATATTACCCCGATCATTTATTAACCGTCGGCGAGAGAATTGTAAGAGAAGTAAGGAAAGTATTAACCCAACGAAGTGGTAATGGCTTTTGACAAGAGTTTGTGGGCTCTGGCACTTGCGTACAAATTTATTTTTTTCAATCCCTCTTTATTTGTCAAACTGTAACTTGTCCTGTTTATTTCCGCCAAGATTATTTGAAGTATCTCAAAACGTTCTTGCCAATACGGGAGTAATTCCCTTGAAGCTGCTGATAATTTGCACTCCAGGTTAAGGCACGCGTTACAGATGATGTCCGGTTTGTTTTCACCAATGTCTTCGTAACTGTTTCGTCTGACCGCGAGACACGCGCGGGAGTGCGATAAAAAATAATTTTTTTGTTCTTCCAATGTACCTATAAAATATTGCGGGTAAAGAATACGAAAAATCTCACTTCTCAAAACAAGACTTGGATTTTTGGCTTTTCTTTTAAGATAGTATTTATGCCAACCTATGTGGTGAGTACACAACTCCATTCTCATTATATTGAAACGATGTTATCAGTAATTTCATAATTAACCAATACACTAATTATTTCTGTAGTGGTTATGTGTTATCCTTAGTTTAAGGATATTGTATTATTAGAATTGGATGGTATATTTATGGCATATTTACGGTGAGGGATTTAGTCGGAAAATTTAAGTATCAACCGCCTGGAACGATGCATGTTTATGAATATATTTTTAGGGATTTATGGGAGAAAAACTTACATTATCACAACCTAAAAAAGCAGAGAGACATGTTTTAAGAAAAAAATCTCCATCGGAATTAGATGCAATATTAATCGGTTTTTATGACGAAATAGGAGCAACGAAAGGCGCTTCTGGTCTGGATGAAAAAGCCAATGGCCCTGAGAATGTCGAACGAGCCAAAGATCCTGAGCCTGCCGAACGGGTTGAAGAAGGGGAAGTGGTGGGGTAACTTCGTGTTTTATATTTCCATAAAAGACCTTCATCTGGAATGGATTTTGGCTGTTCTGTTTTATTATATGATTGTGGAAACTCGATTTGATCAAGTATATAATTAGCACTTGAATATTCTGAATGCTAAATTAGAGTGAAAGAGTGGAAGAGTAGAAGAGTAAAAGTCAGTTACTCCCGCTCTCCTGCTCTTTTACTCTATTTTCTATGCCTAACGGAAAAACCGACTACTACGATATCTTGGGTGTTACCAAGTCCGCATCGGCGGATGAGATCAAGCGTGCTTACAGAAAACAGGCTCTTGAATGGCATCCCGATAAACATAGCGGTTCCGAAAAAGAAATTGCCGAAAAGAAATTTAAAGAAATTAACGAAGCCTATCAGGTTTTGTCAGATACCCAAAAACGTTCGGCGTACGACCAATTCGGACATCAGGCCTTTGAACCGGGTGGAGGATTTGGAAAAGCGGGTGGAGGAAATCCTTTTGCGGGAGGACAGGCAGGACAATGGGGTCCTTTTACCTATACATATTCAACTTCAGGTGGAGGCGGATCGCCCTTTTCAAATTATGACTTCGGCGACCCTTTTGACATTTTTGAAAGCTTTTTTGGTGGCGGGACACCATTCGGAGCCCGCTCCGCTCGTGCAAGACAGATTCCAAGATACTCAATTGCGATTGAATTTATGGATGCGGTAAATGGTGCAGAAAAAGATGTTGAGATTAATGGAAAAAGAAGGAAGATTAAAATCCCTGCAGGAGTAGATGAGGGCCAAAGAATAAAATTTGACGATTTTATTCTGTCAATAAACGTTAAGCCCCATGAATTGTTTGAAAGAGACGGAAGCGACATTTATATCAAGATGGAAATTCCATTTTCGATGGCTTTACTTGGGGGAGCTATTGATGTTCCGACGGTTGACGGGTTGGTAAAAATCAAAATTCGTCCGGGTACCCAATCCGGTACAATGGTTCGCCTTCGTGGTAAGGGAGTGCAATCGATTCACTCTCGCGGAAAAGGTGATGAATATGTTCGATTAAATATTTCCGTTCCGGACCGGTTAACACGCGAACAAAGAGATTTAGTGAATGACTTGAAAAAAGAAGGATTGTAATTCTTTACAAGCTAAAACGCTTAACCGACTTTGTTTCTTCTTTGGTCAGATCTTCTCGTCCACCAAGCCACTTATCTAAAAGCATACGTCTGTGAATTTCTATAGCCTTGTTTTTGTAATATTCAGCATTTCCTCCACCAAAATGCGCGACAATCTTTTCCTCTTCTTTCGTTAATACACCTTCCCCACTCAACCAATCCTGAAGAAGGGTTTTTCTGTGAGCTTGCAATGCCAGCCTTTTATAAATTTCGGCAGACTCTCCGCCAAACCTTCGAACCAGCTTTTTTTCTGTTTTTGTTAATTTACCCTCCCCATTGAGCCATGCGTTGTGTGCAGTATTTCTTTGTGCACTTATTTGCAGACGCTTACTAATTTCGGCAATTTCATCTAGTTCTACCGGCATAAACGGTATACCGCTTATAGTTATTAAAAAATGCTGTTGAAGCCAATCTTAATTTTATTGACTATTATCTTGTTCTTTAGTAAACTACAAAGTTGGAGATAAGATGCAAGGCTTGGTGGGAGAGATGCCCACCGTTTTTGTTAAAACAGAGTAGAAGAGTAAAAGAGTAGAAGAGTATAAGTGAAGACAAAAACTTCACAAAGTAGGACTTCCACTCTCCCGCTCTTCCACTCTTTCACTCTGACTATGCAAACACCAAGAACAGAATTTGCGCAGGCACTAAAAGCCATTGCGATGGAAAGGGGGCTTGACCCCGAGGTTATATTGGAGACAATCAAGCAGGCAATTGTTGCTGCTTACAAGAAAGATGCTAAAGACGCAGGCAGCGATCCGGAACTTTTTGATTATGAAGTTATTTTAAACTCCTCCAACGGCGAGGCAAAAATTCTTGCCTGGGACCATATCGAACCGGACGAAGAAGGAAATGTCCCCGACGCATCAGGTGTTGAGAAAAAGGACGTTACTCCGCCCGGATTTGGGAGAATTGCTGCACAGACGGCAAAACAGGTTATTCATCAAAAGATCAGGGAAGCCGAAAAAGGGGCCATTATGGGTGAATACACGGGCAAAGTCGGATCACTGGTTTCGGGAATGATACTTCGATTTGAAGGAAGCGACGTTCGTGTTGACCTCGGAAAAACGGAAGGGATCATGCCTTCTTTGGAGCGTATACCAAACGAAAGACTTGATGCAAATCAGAGGATGTCGTTTTTATTGAAAGATATAATCGAAACACCTAAAGGGAAACAGATCATACTGTCTCGGGCCGATTCACAGTTTGTCCAAAAAGTTTTCGAAAGAGAAGTTCCGGAAATACCTTCGGGGAGTGTTATTATTAAAGCTATAGCCCGCGAGCCGGGCGTGAGAACGAAAATTGCCGTTGCCTCGGGACAGTCGGGTGTGGATCCGGTCGGCTCCTGTGTGGGCCAAAAAGGAGTACGAGTGCAATCTGTGACGAACGAGATTGGTGGCGAAAGAGTCGATATAGTCATGTATAACGACGAACCGGAAGAATTTATCAAAGCAGCTCTTTCCCCCGCGGAAGGTTTGACCGTTAAACTTAAGAAAAAAGAAATGGTTGCAGAAGTTACGGCTCCGGAAGATCAATTGTCGTTGGCTATCGGACGCGACGGGCAAAATGCCAGATTGGCTTCAAAATTAACGAATTGGAAGGTGGATATTAAGCAAAGTGCGGAAGGCAAGAAGAAACAAGAGGAAGAAAAGGAAGAATTAGTGAAATCCTTCGACTCCGCTCGGGACGGGCAGGTAGAATTGGCAGAGCAAGAAGAAAAGGCGGAGAGAACAGACCCCCCCTTCGCTGAAGCTGCGATAGGCGAGCAGACAGAATCTAAAAAAAAGGATGAGAATGGAAAAACTGTTGAGAGCTAAAATGGGAAAACCAGTTTTTGGAAAGGTAAAAATTTATGTTGAAACAAAGATCTCCTATCGTCACTATTTTGGGGCACGTAGACCATGGTAAAACCACACTTCTTGATGCTTTGAGAAAATCTAACGTTGCCGGAAAGGAAGCAGGAGGAATAACACAGAGTATCGGAGCATCCGTTGTCGGCACAAAAGACGGAAGAGTAATAACTTTTATAGACACTCCAGGGCACGCTGCATTCACTCAAATGAGATCGAGGGGCGCCAATGTTTGCGACATTGCTGTTTTAATTGTGGCTGCTGATGATGGAGTTAAACCACAGACCAAGGAAGCACTCGAGATAATTCAAAGTGAAAAACTGCCTTTTATTGTTTGTCTGACAAAAATTGACCTTCCGAGTTCAGATACGGAAATGGCAATTTTGTCTCTTGAGAAGGAAGGAGTTACTTTTGAAGGCAGGGGGGGGAATACTCCGTATGTTAAAGTCTCAGCCAAAAAAAATGAAGGCCTGGAAGAGTTGGTAGAGATAATAGCACTTGTGGCTGACATGAACGATTTGAGTGCCGACGAGGAGGGTAAGTTGGATGCCTTCGTTGTAGAGACAAAAAAGGATCAAAGAGGCAGTATGGCATCGGTTATTATTCGTGACGGTAAGTTGCGTGTGGGACAAAAAATATACTCGGATGCAATCGAGACCAAAGTAAGAGGTCTTTTTGACCATACAGGACAGCCGGTCAGGGAAATTGCTCCCGGATTTCCCGGTCTTGTTTTGGGATTTGAAAAAATGCCGGCGGTAGGCGCGGTCATATGCTCATTTCCCGATACGTCTGTTATGAAGGTCGGTGAAAAACAGGAATTTTCAGGCAATGTCCCACACGAGGTAAAGTTGAACCTGGTTATTAAAGCACAATCCTCCGGTTGTCTCGAGGCTATTTTGTCAAACATTCCTCCTTCCGTCGGAGTTATCGCTTCGGGTGTAGGCGACATTATTGAAGCAGATGTCTTTACGGCAAAATCTGCAAAGAACTGCAAAATATTTGCATTTGAAGTAAAAGCCTCAAATAATATTTTTCGATTGGCAGACACCGAAGGGGTTAAAATTGAAACGTTTAACATTATTTACAAGCTTTTTGAAAGGATTGAAGAGATTCTAAAAAACGCTGAAGAGGAAATTTTTGGTGAAGCGTTAATCATTGCGTCGTTTCCTTACGAAAATAAAAAAGTAGCCGGCTGCAAAGTTATTAAGGGAAAAATTGCGAAGGAAGACCAGCTAAAACTCACAAGAGGTGGAAAAGTAATCGGAAATGTAAAAATTACATCAATGAAAAAAGAGAAAAAAGACATTTCTGAAGCAAAGCAGGGTGAGGAATTTGGCCTCATTATGCATCCCCAGCTTGATTTTACTATAGGAGATGTGTTAATATCGAGCCGATAATGGAGAATTCTTTCAAATCGATAATCCAAAATTCAAATTCGCTCAGTATTTTTCTTCCCTCCAAGCCAGATCTTGACCAGGTTTCATCGGCTTTGTCTTTATATCTGGTTCTGAAAGACATAAAAGCGGTGTCAATAGTAGGCGGTTCCGATATGACTGTTGCTATGAACCGGCTTATTGGGATCGACAAAGTATCTTCCGATTCGGGTAATAAAAATCTCGTTATCGGATTTTCCAACTATGACGCTAACGGAATCGAAAGAGTAAGCTATGACATTATAGACAATCAGTTTAAGTTAACAGTAATTCCCAAATCGGGAATAATTGCCCCGAAAAAAGAGCAGGTTCAAATATCCTATGAGGGTGTTGCTTCAGACACCATAATTTTCTTTGGAGGGACGACCGATGCTGATTTTCCGCAGCTTAATTCTAAAGGTTATGAAAAGGCAAAGATGTATCATGTTGGAACACAGCCTTTGACAGTTGACCCTTCAAGGATTGTTTA
The DNA here is from genome assembly GCA_964488535.1 of uncultured Gammaproteobacteria bacterium. Taxonomy (GTDB): domain Bacteria; phylum Patescibacteriota; class Microgenomatia; order UBA8517; family UBA8517; genus GWB1-38-13. The sequence continues at coordinate 25,690 of CAZAUT010000010.1, read as the reverse complement.
CACTTATGCACAACCACTCGCATCCGTCTCAGAGTTGACATTTTTCCTTCTTAACGAAGCACAGCTTGCAATTCCAGCTGATGCTGCAACGAATCTTTTGATGGGAATTGAAAGTGCTACAGACAATTATAAGACCGGGAACATTTCCGCTGAGACATTTGAAGTGACCGGTGCCCTATTAAGACTTGGCGGAAAACGGAATGCCGGTCAGGGGTTGTCGGCGGACAGATATCCAAAAGGAGCAATTCCCCGGATGCAGAACGAAAACGCAGGATCATCTGGTGGCGTATCAGCAGACGAAGAAGATGTAATTACCGCCCCAACCGATTTCGCAGATTTTTCAGGAAAGGATAACGAAGATTCACATAATAAAACTGCTGATCGGTCAGACCCGAGCAATCCCAATAATGACGATGTCTTAAATCCTCCGAATGAATGGCTCCAGCCAAAGGTCTTTAGAGGCACTTCGCTTGATTGATGTTATATAGAAGTACACCCGCAGGGTGTATTTATGTCTTAATGTCTTTTGAGAAAACGATTTTGTTGATTGTGAAAGAGAAAATAGTATGGTAATATACCAACTCAAGTACAGCTAGGTTTATCGAATGAATACGATCTACTTACGCTAATACGGTTATGGCACTTAAAAAGGACGAAAAACACGACATCATTAAGCAGTTCGCAAGAGAAAAAGGCGACACAGGCTCCCCGGAGGTTCAAATCGCGCTTCTTACGAATAAGATTAATAAACTTGCGCAACATTTAAAAGAACACAAGAAGGATAACCATTCCAGACGCGGGCTTTTATCCATGGTAGCGAAAAGAAGAAGGCTATTGAACTATCTTAAAAAACATAGTGAGGACAGATTCAAAGACCTCATTAAGCAGTTGGGATTGGAAAAGTAATAAATATCTACGAATTAAATAAATACTACTGATTCCTACAAATACCGGTAGTAATTTGTTGTATAAAAATTCGTTCAGACATAAATACGATATTAAATGAGTAGTATGAAAAAAGTTGAACACACATTTGAAGTTGCAGGAAAAAAATTCACACTTTCGACAGGGCACGTTGCCGGGCAGGCAACAGGAGCAGTTATTGCAACATACGGCGAAACGGTTATTCTCGCAACTGTAGTTTCGGCTCCTATGAGAGCACCTTTGGATTATTTTCCCCTCTCGGTTGAATATCAGGAGAGACTTTATGCCGGAGGAAGAATTAAAGGTAGCCGTTGGGTAAAGAGAGAAGGAAGGCCTCTTGATGAAGAAATATTGACAGGGCGATTGATTGACAGATCGATTAGACCTCTGTTCCCCAAGGAATATTCCGGAAAGGAAGTCCAAATGATGATAACTCTTCTTTCTGTAGACATGGAAAATTCTCCGGAGATTACGGCTGCAGTGGCAGCATCTGCTGTTTTATCCATTTCACCCATTCCATGGAATGGTCCGATCGGAGTTGTCAGAATTGGAAGAGTGGATGGAAAGTTTATTGTCAATCCCATAACGGAGGAATTGGAAAAATCTGACCTGGATTTAGTCGTTTCTTCAACAGAGAAAGCAATTGTCATGATCGAATCAGGCGGAAGTGAAATTCCGGAAGACGAAATGCTTTCGGCTATAGAGATGGCACAAAAAGAGGGGAAGGCAATTATTAAAGAAATAAATAAATTTGCAAGTAGCGTAAATGTTACAAAAATTTCCTTGGAAAAAGAAAAAAACGACGAAGGGGTGGCGAAAAAAGTAAAAAGTTTGGCAAATGACGAAATAAAAAAACTTGTCGCCCAAATGGCAACCAAAGAAGCGGGTTATTCAATTTACGATGAAGTCAAAAATGCCATAAAGGCAAACTTTGATGACATTTCCGAAAAAGAGAAGGCCGGAAAATATTTTGACAGTCTCTTTAAGGATGAGGTAAGAAAATTGATTTTATCCGGAAAACGCCCCGATGGAAGGAAGCATGACGAAATTAGACCTCTTTCCGCCGAGGTGGGGTTTCTACCCCGAACCCATGGATCAGCCGTTTTCAACCGTGGGCAGACGCAAGCTTTGTCTATTGCAACACTTGGTGCTCCCTCATTGGGACAGACAATTGAGTCGGCTGAAGGGGAGGAGACAAAAAGATACATGCACCACTATTCTATGCCTCCTTATTCAGTCGGAGAAACGGGAAGAGTCGGAAGTCCTTCAAGACGCGAAATCGGTCATGGAGCTTTGGCCGAACGCGCTTTGTTACCGGTTATTCCATCCGAAGATGAATTTCCCTACGCGATAAGAGTCGTGACCGAAATACTTTCGTCAAACGGTTCAACTTCAATGGCTTCAACTTGCGGATCGACCCTTTCTCTGATGGATGCGGGAGTTCCGATTAAAGCTCCGGTAGCGGGAATCGCAATGGGTCTTATAGTTGAATCGGAAAAAGAGTTTGCTGTTCTAACCGACATTGTTGGGCTTGAAGACGGAAACGGTGACATGGATTTCAAGGTTGCAGGAACGGAAAAGGGAATTACGGCACTTCAGCTGGATGTTAAGACTCTTAATCTTACCGTAGGTATACTGAAGGAAGCTTTCAAAAAAGCACGCGATGCAAGGATAAATATATTATCCGTAATGAACAGTGCCATTTCCGCACCGCGTCCGGCGGTTTCTAAATATGCCCCCAAGATAAGAATAATAAAAATTGATCCCGCGAAAATCGGTGAATTGATCGGACCGGGAGGAAAAGTGATAAAAGGAATTATTTCAAGAACAGGCGCACAGGTTGACGTTGATGACGAGGGTAACGTTTTTATATCGGCTATTGATTCTGCTGAAGTTGAAAAAGCCATAACGGAAATTGAAAATATCTTCAAGGAACCGGCTGCCGGAGAAATATATGACGGAACAGTAAAAAGGATTCAGCCGTTTGGCGCTTTTGTCGAAATATTGCCCGGCAAAGAAGGAATGGTACACGTTTCCGACATGAGTGACGATTTTGTGAACAACCCATCCGATATTGTAAAAATTGGTGATCAGATCAAGGTTCGTGTTAAAGAAGTGGATGAATTGGGAAGGGTGAATCTGTCAATGCTTTTAGATCATGACAAACCAAAAAACGGAAACGGCGACAGACCGCAGGGAGGACAGGAAAGACGGAGCAATACCGGGGGTTATTCAGGTAGCGGAGGTTACAGAAGATCGTACGACAGATCTTATAACAGAGGAGATAGGCGACAGGGCAGTTCCAGATTCTCTCCAAGGTCCGGCAGTGGTGGCGGACCGCATTTCCCGACAAGCCGTTTATTGGAACAAATGAAGGGCAAGTGACAGTTAGGTCTTAAGCATGGGGAATTTGTAATTATCTATTTTTGTTAAACTCCTCAATGACACGAAAATAATATTTCGTGTATCATTAATGTAATGCTAAAGGCAAACACCTCCGAGGAACAGCTTGATATTCTATCGCAAAAAATGGAAGGAGTCAGACTGCCCGAAGACCTGAAAAGTATTGTTACCGTACGGCTTGACCAGCTTAAAAGGCTTACCGCCTCTCCGTCATTTCTTCCCGAACTTGACAGGATATCGCGTTATGTTGAATGGATCACGTCCCTTCCTTGGTACGATCGCACTCAAGACAATCTCGATCTGACTCACGCTAAGGCTATTTTGGACAAGAATCACCACGGTTTGGATGAAATTAAAGACAGAATTTTAGAGTACATCTCAATTATGAAGTTAAAACAGGAAAAAGGGGACAACGAAAGTATGATGAGAGCGCCGGCTCTTTGTTTTGTAGGACTTGTTGGAACAGGAAAGACAACGATTGCAATCTCCATTGCGGAAGCCTTGGGGCGAAAATTTGTCAGGATTCCTTTCGGCGGGATGGAAAGCCCTTTTGATTTACGTGGCCAGTCAAGAGTTCAGCCGGAAGCCGAACCAGGGAAGGTTATAAAAGCAGTCAGAATGGCAAAGGCTAAAAACCCGGTCGTCCTTCTTGATGAAATTGATCGTGTTACCGATGCCGGCAGAGCTTCAATTATGGGTGTGCTGGTTGAACTATTGGATCCTGAACAGAACCATGCCTTTACTGATCACTACATTGATTTCCCCTACGATCTGTCTGAGGTTTTATTTGTAGGAACCGCAAACAATACAAACCATATTGCCACAGCAGTACTTGACAGGCTGGAGCCGATTTCCATGCCTTCATATTTGGACAGAGAAAAAATTGCAATCGGAAGGGACTATATGCTTCCGAAAATTTTGAAAGAATCTGGAATTCCTGATGGAGTAATCAGTATATCGGATGATGTTTGGCCTCAAATAGTCAGACCTTTAGGATTTGATGCAGGTACCAGAACGCTTGAGAGAACGATTAAGGGAGTTGTCAGAAAAATCGCTCGATTAATTGTCGAGGGTAAAGGGCAAAGGTTCGATCTGACCCCACAAAACATAAAAGAGTATCTGCCGAGGTAGGATGCGATATTAGGATATTGGGATATTGAAATAATAGTTTTATGCTTTGTCGTTGTATCGTAGTATCCTAGTATCGAATATCGAAGTTATGTTAAAACAGCAGCTTCTTGACGAACTCAAATCCAAAATGAAAGATGATGTGTTTTTGCCATTGCGAAGCGGTGCGACGCAACTGGTCTTTGGAGATGGAAATCCCGACACGGAAATTCTTTTTATCGGCGAAGGTCCGGGATATTGGGAAGACCAAAAAGGGATTCCTTTTGTCGGAAATGCGGGAGCGCTGTTAAATCTTCTTTTGGCAAGAATAGATCTTAAGAGGGAGGATGTTTATATTACGAATGTGGTTCATCATCGGCCTCCCGAAAATCGTGATCCTACCCCCGAAGAAATTTCGTCTTACGAGCCTTATCTTGACGGAATCATTGACGTTATCAAACCCAAAATGATAGTGACTCTCGGCAGATTTTCAATGGCGAAATTTATACCTAATGCTTTTATATCGGCAGTCCATGGAAAAGAAAGTTTTATTGATTGGAAAGGTAAAAAAATCATTGTCGTTCCCATGTACCATCCCGCTGCTGCTTTACGCAGTACAGACGTGAAGCAAAAACTTGTCGGCGATTTTGAAAGGTTACCAGGAATTCTCAATAAAATAAACGAAAAAGATGTTACAATCGGTGAAGATTCCCAAAAAGCAGAACAGTTAAACCTTATATAAAGAAATTCGAAATTCGAATATCGAAATCCTAAATAAATTCAAAATTCAAAATAACAATGTTTTAAATATTTGGATTTATTGTTTAATTATTGTTTCGGATTTAGTGCTTCGTGCTTCGAATTTGATTTTATTATGTCTTTAAAATTTATAGCCCTTTCCGGTACAGTATCGGTAACAGAAAATCTTTATGTTTATGAAGCCAATGGGAAAATGGTCGTTCTTGATTGTGGTGTTGGCTTTCCCGATCTTGAAATGCCCGGAGTTGATTTGGTACTTCCCGATTTTTCATATATTTTAAAAAATAAAAGTAAGCTTGTCGGCATTGTTGTTTCTCAAGGACATGAAGACCATATCGGTGCTCTTCCATATCTTTTACGTGATGTTTCTGCCCCCATTTGGGCAGCTCCTTTAGTTACGGAATTTTTGAAAGATAAATTTAAAGATTACGGTGTAGAGGATGCCATACTTCGCACTTTTAACCCCGACGGAAGCAGTTTTCAGGTTGGCCCGTTCACATTTCATCCCTTTCGGGTTACACATTCCGTTCCCGATACATGCGGGTTTGCCATAGACACTCCGGAAGGAAGGGTTTTCCATGTGCCCGAACATAAAATGGATGAAAATCCTGTCGGAGGGATGGGTATTGATAAGCAGAAGATTGCAGATCTTGCGCAAGGCGGGGCGCTTTTTCTAGCATCGGATTGTTTAGGTGCAAACAAACCGGGCTATACGTCCGGTGAGACACATCTTGAGGAGAATATTCTTAAAGTAGCTCAAAACGCCCGAGAGGCACTTTTTATGACGGCAATCTCCTCAAATATTGCAAGATTTCAGCAGATGATTAACGTTTCGAGCCGCCTTAACAGGAAAGTTGTTTTTGTCGGAAGGTCTATACAAAAGAAAGTTGAAGCAGCCCACATGCTCGGATATATAAAATACCCCGAAGGTTTGGTGATTTCGCTTACGGAGTCTTATGACTATCCGCGTTCCAGAATGTCTTACATAATTTCGGGATGTTATGGGCAAGTTGGCAGTTCTTTGTATAGAGTCGCTCAGGGGAAACACGACCGACTGGAGGTTGTTGAGGGCGATATGGTTGTTTTTTCCGCCGACCCCGCTCCGCCGTATTCAAAAGAGAGTGAGGATTATGTGATAGACGAACTGATTGACAAGGGGGTCGATGTCCACTACTACGATCTTAATGAAGGTCTATACGTCTCGGGACATGGGAGTCAGGAGGATATAATAGCGATGTTCAGTATCGTACGTCCTAAGTATTTTATTCCCATAGGCGGTGCAATACGTTTTATGCATGCATATAAAAAATTAGTAGTAGCAAATGGTGGAGACAGGGCAAAGGTTTTCATTTTAAAGCCCGGTGATAATGTTGATTTTTCTAACGGTTCGGCAAAATTGGGAGTAAAAGTTCCTTCGAAAGAGGTTTTGGTTCACGGGCTGGGAATCGGAGACGTGGGTAAGGTCGTTTTGGGTGACAGGACCGTTTTGGGGCACGAAGGTTTTGCCGTAGCTCTTATTAAAATCGGAAAAGATAGAAAACTGAAGGGCTACCCCGAAATTATAAGCAGAGGGTTTGTTTTTGAAAAAATTGAAAGGAAACTTCTTGACGATGCGGGAAAACGGCTTGCAACATATGTCGAGAAAAAAGGCCGTGTTGATAAAAATTATGCTCGAAGACAGGCAAAGGATTTTCTTGAGAAATTCTTCTTCCAGAAAACAGGCCGAAGGCCGATGATTTTACCCATTGTGATTGAAGTATAAAGATTATTCCAGATACCGTTATACGAATGCTGTCAGTTTCCGTAATATAAGTGTAAATTCCGACAATTGGCGATATAATTGCGTTAGATTTAAATTCTGCCATGAATGATGTGATAGAACAAAATAGCCAAAGTACAGACCAAGGTGGTGTTGCGGAGAAGGAATCCGAAAAAAGTGTATATCTCAAAAGAGTTGGAAAACAAAGGGAGTTGATTGACGGGGATATTCAAAAAGTTTGTAAGTCAGAAAGTGACTACAAGACACCCTATGGAGGAGAACTTAAACATCTAATGAACGGGTTAGGCAATAAACTTTTCCATCATCCGGAAGAGTTTGGTGAATTTGGGAAAGTGTTAAATGAGGCGGTAGTAAATTTACGAAAGTTAAATAGGGAAAATTTTCAATTTGTTGACGGTGAACTTCCAATTCTTCTTCAGGAAGCCGAAAACCAAAGAAATGCTCTGATTGAGGCTGCGGGGGTTGAAGTTCCTGAATTTGCACTCCCTCCAGGACTAACCGATCAGGATAAAAGAGAAGTGTTGGTTGAATATCAAAATACCGTTTTGAAGTTGGTAAGCCGGCAGTGGGTGGCGAAAATTTTAAGTAAAGAAGCACTTACCGGTCAGATGGCAGCACACGCAGTTGCCGTTGAGGATTTGGAGGATGTACTGAAAGATAAAGAATGCACCAGAGGGGAAGCCCGTGCATTCGCTCGAAGAGCCGAAAGGGAGGAAGGAAGATTAATTGATAAAAAAACTAAAATTTATGATAAATTCCGGGTGGATAGTTTTGAGCAGTCAGAAGTTGAAGACGCGGGAAAAGCAAGAAAAGACGTTAAACAAGACTATCGTTCAGATGTGTTGTTAACACAAGTAAGAGCTTCGGCAAAGAATAACTTTGCGGTTGGAACAGAAGAAAGAAACCTCCTTTTGGAAAACAGCGGGATTAGGTCTCCGATACCTGGTGGACCAGATCCTTCCGAACGGGTTGTAACGGAAATACTACAAAAAACTGAAGACGGTATTTTTTCCAAAGAGCATGATCGCCCATCGGTTATAGAAGAACTTGCAAATCCCGGCAGTAAATCATTAACCGCTGAAGATGCGATAATTTTGGCAATTGCCTATCAAATACTTGCCGACCGGAGGCAAGATCAACTACCAGAATTGGCAAAAACTTGCGACAGCGAAAGAATTTGTGACGCGATTACGCAAATTGCCGAAAGCCGTGAACTCAGTAAATATTATCTGCTTTCATCAAAACGGGCTGTAATAGCCGAAGAAATTGATGTTATTGGTCGGGAAAAAGGGGAGAGCGGAGACATCGGCGAGACAAAAAGAATGTTGGTATCAAAAAAAGTGATATTGGTAAAAATGAAAAGAAAAGATGAAGGTAGGGAGAATTTAAAAAAAGAGATCGAGAATTTGGAAAGTAAAAAAGCCAAGCTTCAAAATATGCGGGAAAATGCGTTAAGGACTTTTGACGAAACAGAATCTCAAATTGAAGAAATTATGGGAAGAAGAGGAAGTTTGAGGAAAGTTGGGGCAAAAACATCAGAAGAAAAAGCAGAAGAAAAGCAACGTTTTCCCTCACTTTCAAGGGAGGAAATAGAAGGTGTTTCCGGCAAAAGTGCGGTTTTGCAGTCGGAAAGACAAATGGGGGTATCAAGAATTGAAATTGCCGAAAACAAAGAAAAAATGTTGGCGGAATTTGAGAAGGCAAGAAAAGATGGTGTAAGAAAAGCAGAATTGGTTAATGGAATTTTGACTATCGCCGGAAGAAAAATTGATTCCGCACGATTGGTCGGCAGGTCAGATTTGGGAGAGGCAATTTGGCGAATGACACACGAAGGAACAAAAACAACCCAATTATTTGGCAATAGTCCGGATGTAGCAGGTGGAATTGCACTTCAAGAATTGGCAACGGCTATTCAGGAGAGTTTTTGGAAAAGGGCTGAGATTAGTGAAGAGGATATCTCGAAGAAAATTCTTGGCTATCAAAATCAGGTGGATATAGATGCGGTAAAAGATCGAATCGCCCGGACAGACGAAAAAGGAAATATTATTATGGCAGGAGACTCCTATTTTAATCAAGCTGTTGAACATATTTTTCCCGACTCATTGGTTGCAGGTGCAAAACAAGATCATTTTTTATATATTCTGGGAGTTTTTAGATTTGATGTAAATAATTTAGAGACTATGGTTTCTGACGGCAAAATATCAGATGAGGATAGGCGGAAATTACTTGAAGTGTATGCGACAGCTCCTGATTTTGTAACATTTGCCCGTACATTTGCCGATAGTACAAGTTTTTCAGTAAAAGGATTATTTTTAGGATACGAAATGCGTAATTTGGACGCTTATTGGCAGGCTCTAAACGAAACAATGAGAATTGCAGAAAAGGCTTATCCGGGGAAAAATGCAAGAAAATCTTCTAACCCACCGGCAAGAAATGGTGCGAACATAGGATTGGGTGCAACCACAATAAGAAGAAGAACACGAAATACATTACCTGCAGTTGAAAACCGGCAAAATGTGCAGGGAGCTGAAATACCAGAAAACCTTGATGAAATTGTACATGAGGCAGTGAATACTTCAGATGAAGATATAGGCACGCTTGCCGGATATGTTACAACAGGAAAAGTTATTGTAGATATCGGCGATGGGATGTACGAATTGTATTCGGTAGATCCAAACAGTAAGTTGGTAAGGGTAGGACGCCTTAGGTTGAAAGATGGCGGTGCAGATTTGGTTGTGGAAGACGTAAGTTTATCCCAACCAAAAGATTCAGAAGAAACCCCTGGTGTATGGATGAAAAAAAAGATTGGCGAATCCCTGAAACAAAAACGTTTGGGTGTCGCTGAGGACAATGGTAATCCAAAATCATGGTTTGAAGAGATAAAACCGCCGGAAAGAAACAAGATCGTTCAAGAAGTACCTCTTTCATTGGAGATACGGGAAAAGTTTAGTACGCTTAAATTTAATCCAAAAACAAATTATTATTCATTTCGTCCTCAACAGGAAGTTTCCCCCGAAGGCAATTCCGAAACCACGGAAAGGATTTCCGTTTCGAAAAGATTGAGGGAGTTGGCAGATACCCTTGAAGAAGTAAAAGAAGAAAGAAAACCGGAAAGAGAGGAAAAAGAAAGAGAAGCTTTAGGAAGAAGTCAAAGAACAGTCGGTGATTCGTTTGCAAAAACAGGAGTCGGAAAAGCGGCAATTAAGTTAAACCAAAACACCGAACCTTTTCAGCCGGAAATAAAAACAATTAAAATGGAAGATGGAGACTTTCCGGAAGATCAAAATTTACGAAAAAGTCGTAAAGAAATAATCGCAGATGTTGATGCATTAAGAGATACTCGGTTGTCCTTGGATAGTTCAGTCTATGGTGACATAGAAATAAATGAATTGTTTAGATTTATTGACCGAAATCTTAGAAATCCCTTGCTGTATTTTTTCCGCAGGCAACAAGTAGCTCATAATATAACGATTTTAAAAGCCAGACTATCGCAAAAAAAGACAGAAAATCAAAAAGGAGGAGATATTGAAACAAATAATGATGAATAAAACTCTTGAAAATAAAAAGAAACAACTCGTAAAACTTCTTGGGGGTTTGAGTATTCAAATGACTCCGAAAGAGATTGATTTTTATGTGGGAAAATTGGATGAAAAACAAACAAACGCCCTTTTTGAACATGCCAAAAAAATTGACGATTCGTTTAAAGACTTGGTTAATGAAGCAATGAAAAAAGATCCTGAAAAAACGAAAGCTTTGCTAGAAAATTATGAAGCGGATAAAAAGAAAAATGACGAGGCGTTTAAACAAAAAATTGAAAAGATCAAAGACAAGTACGACAGACAATTTGATGAATATGTGGCTAACAACCTAAAACCAGTCGTGAATTCCTTGAATGGATGACTGGTGACATAGCTTCACTTCTTTAATGTTCGATCGGAATTAATATATAATGAATTTTGTATGAGTAAAAAAAGACGCCGTGTAACAAAATCGAAAAAGGCTTTTAAATTAAAATTGAAACCGGCTGCGGTATATACAATTTCTTCGGTTGCATTTTATGTAATGTCGGCTTTGACGTTAATTTCATTTACGCAGAACGGTGTAATTCTCTACCGGATAAACGAATGGATAGAGCAGCTTTTCGGCTGGTGTGCAAACTTTGTCCCCTTTATACTTTTGGTTTTGGGACTTATGGTGTCGCGTTTAAGAATTCCCTTAAGCCAGCCAAACGTTGTTGTTGGTACCTTGCTTTTTTTTATTTCAGTCATGTTTCTGACAAGAGCGGGTGTTTTGGGTAAAAGCGGATGGAAAGGTATTTCTGCCTTGATTACCGACGCGGGAGGGTACATTCTTCTTTTAGGTACGACATTTGTGGGATTGGTGATACTTTTTAACACATCTTTGGACCAGGTTTATCTTTTTTTGCGGGACATCTTCAGAAAATATATATTCAGAGGTAAAGCCGGAAGCAAAAAAGTCATACAAACGGGACTTTTTAAAAACGGGCAAAAGAGCAATCTTAAGTTTGACGCAAAAGCGGTTTTTGAACCTGAACGCAAACAGGATTCTGATCATCCGAAAATTTCGAACACCGCAGCTGCCGATATTTTCGAACCGCAGTCAAGAGAACAAAAAATAATTACAAATGTTGCCGGAGAGGAGAAAATTTGGAAATATCCGCCGGTATCGATATTTTCAGATAATAGTGGTGGGAGGGCGAACAGGGGGGACGTAAAGAATAATGCAGCAACGATTGAAGACACTTTGGGATCGTTTGGAATTGCAGCCCGTGTCGTCGAGGTGAACATGGGTCCGGCGGTGACGCAATACGCAATTGAGGTGGGAATAGGAACCAAACTGTCAAAGATTACTGCTCTTGAACGTGATCTTGCGCTCGCGCTTGCTGCCACTACCGGAACAATCAGAATTGAAGCTCCGATTCCCGGAAGATCGCTGGTCGGTATAGAATTACCCAACATCGCACCGGAGTTTGTTCCTTTAAGGAAAATTTTGGAAAACGACGTGATGAAAAATCAAAAAAGCAAACTTGCGGTCGCATTGGGGCTCGATGTTTCGGGAAAGCCGATTATTGCGGATCTTGCACGCATGCCTCATGTGCTGGTCGCGGGACAAACCGGGTCGGGCAAGTCGGTTTGTATCAACACCTTTTTGTCAACTCTTCTTTTCAGAACCTCACCGTCGGAATTGAAACTTATACTTGTCGATCCGAAAAGAGTCGAGATGGCCAATTACAATGGGATACCACATCTTTTAGCCCCCGTTATTATCGAGCCCAAGAAAGTGGTATCCGCGTTAAAGTGGCTCATGGATGAAATGGACAGACGTTACAAGCTGTTTTCCGAAGCCGGAGCAAGAAACATTGATGCCTATAACGAAATGTCTGGTTTTCAGGCAATGCCTTATATAGTTCTCTTTATCGACGAGCTTGCCGATATTATGCTTTTATCTCCCGTTGAAGTTGAAGATACGATTACGAGAATTGCGCAGATGAGCCGTGCGACCGGTATTCATATGGTCTTGGCGACGCAAAGACCGAGCGTCAATATTATTACGGGACTTATCAAGGCCAATATCCCGTGCCGGATTGCCTTTGCCGTCTCCTCGCAGGTTGACTCAAGGGTAATTCTTGATACACAGGGGGCGGAAAAACTGCTTGGAAAGGGTGATATGTTATACCTTCCTCCCGAGCAGGCAAAGCCGGTCAGAATTCAGGGGGCTTATGTGGCGGATCGGGATATAAACTCGCTTGTATCTTTCACGAAAAATCAGGGCGTTGAACCTCAGTACACTGAAGAGGTAACGTCGCGGACAGGTGTGCCGGGCCTTTCGATAGAAGGTTTTGACGGCGAAGTTGACAACCTTTTTAAAAAAGCGGTGGAAACCGTTTGTCAGTTTGACAAGGCATCGGCGTCTATGCTTCAAAGACGGCTTTCGATCGGGTATGCGCGGGCAGCAAGAATTATGGACCAGCTGGAGTCCGCAGGGGTTATTGCCCATGCAACCGATAATAACACCTCCAAAGGAAGGGAGGTATTGATCAGGTCGGCTGAAGAGATACTGAAAAGTAAATCACCGGAACAGCCTCAGTAATTAGATATTTTGTTATGAGAACGGTCGGAACTTATCTGAAAGAAGAACGGTTAAAAAAGAAACTTTCTCTGTCTCAGGTGCAGAAAGAGACAAAAATAAAAAGAAAGTTTATTGAGATGATAGAAAATTGTGAATGGAAGGGGCTTCCGGGATACTCGGTTACTCTTGGTTTTGTGAGGACGATAGCAAAAAGCCTTGATATTTCCGAAGAGACCGCAGCAGCCCTTTTCAGAAGAGATTGTCCAAGAAACGAAAAAGATATTTTGGTAAATCCCAAACCGGATGTGGCACTAAAAAATTCAATCAATCCGAAAATGGCCACAATATTTTCGATAATTTTAGCTGTGGCGTTATTTTTGGGTTATCTTTTTTACCAATATCTTTCCTATATTTCACCTCCCACACTTTCCGTACTTTATCCCTCACAAGGGCAAGAAAGCCCAATTGGTGAAATTCAAGTAAGGGGAAATACAGATGCCGGCGCATCTTTGTCTGTTAACAATCAGGCAGTATTGGTTGATGACAACGGACTTTTTTCGGATATGATCGAAATTGATGAAAACACGCAAGAAATCGTCTTTATTGCCAAGTCAAGATACGGCAAAGAAACAGTGGTGATTGTTAATATCAAACCAAAAGAGAAGTAATTTGGTTTTTGTGATTTATTTTGAATTTAGTATTTAGAATCTGGAACTTAATTGATTATGGATTCAATTCAAACGCTTTTAATTACCGTTGTTGTAGTTCTTACAATTTTACTGGTTCTCGTTGGTATACAGGTCTTTTTTATTCTGCTTGATGTAAAAAAGGGAATTAAAAAGATTAATAACTTACTTGACGATTCGCTTTTGGGAGGCGGGTTGATCAGAACAGAGAAACTTTCGGGAATTCTGGAACTATTTAAAAAGAAAAAATGACGCAATACTTACCCGAAGTTATGCCGTTATATTAGTTATTCGATAGTTGGCTGAATATTAAAAAAGCCATCTGAAAAAACCGTTTCGTCTGGTAATTTTTGATCGTGCAATAGCTATTTTTCTGAAATCCAACGAGTGAAGATGATCCAATTGTTTCAAATATTCATCAGTTGTAATTTGATGGTTTAATTGCCTTGATGTCAATTCCTCGAGAGCTTTTTCTTTTTCCCATGCGACGTCCGCAGGTACGGATGTTATTTTATTTTGTTTGCGAAAAAGAAGAATTCCTTTAAATCTTTCCATCTTTATAAGTATATATAATCCTTATATATAATCATATAGATTAAAAATCAAGACAAAGCTATAATTTAAGTCCGATGAAAGCAAGTGAGGTAAGGGAAAAATATATTAACTTTTTCAAAAGTTCTCCACGAGATCATAAGAAAATCGATCCTGCGCCCTTGGTTTTGGAAAATGACCCCTCAACCCTTTTTACATCTGCAGGTATGCAGCCCCTAGTGCCCTACTTATTGGGTGAGCCGCACCCGGAGGGAAAAAAATTGGTAAATTCCCAACCCTCGATTCGTTTGGGGGACATTGAAGAAGTGGGTGACAACAGACATACAACTTTTTTTGAAATGCTTGGCAATTGGTCCCTTGGAGATTATTTCAAGGCGGAGCAACTTGAATGGGCGTATGAGTTTTTTACCAAAGAGCTTTCAATTGACAAAGATCACTTGTGGGTCTCCGTTTTTGAGGGGTCTGCGAGTGTTCCAAAAGACAACGAATCGTTTGAAATTTGGAAAAAGTTAGGTGTTACCGAAAACAAAATTGTTTTTTATGCTGATAAAAAAAATTGGTGGTCATTGACCGGTATCCCTGAAGAAATGCCAATTGGTCAAATAGGTGGCCCTGATAGTGAGATGTTTTACGATTTTGGAGAAGAACTTCATTTGCATGAAAACTCCATTTATAAAAATGAAAAATGCCATCCCAACTGCGACTGCGGTAGATTTTTAGAGATCGGTAACTCTGTTTTTATCCAGTATAAAAAGGTGGGTGAAGGAAGACTTGAAGAATTACCGCAAAAAAACGTTGATTTCGGAGGAGGGTTGGAGAGAATTACGGCGGTTCTTAATAACACGCCGGACATTTTCAGGACGGATCTGTTTTTCCCGATAATTGAGAAAATATCCGAAATTTATAAAGTAGGTTACGGGGAATCCGAGGAGGCGGACATAAGTTGCCGGATAATCGCCGACCACCTTCGTGCTTCGATTGCTCTTATTTCAAGCGGAATATTTCCTACCAACAAAGCCCATGGTTATATCCTGCGCCGTTTGATAAGGCGTTCCGTTCTTCACGCCAAAAAAATTGCGAATGGTGAGTTTTTGGGTTTTCCCGAAATCGACCTGTCGGAAAATAAAATTCCAATAACTTTGAACCCCCCAAATGAAGTACAACTTGTAATAAATGAGGAGGCCGAGAAATTTTCCAAAGCGATCGATCGGGGAATGAGAAAACTGGAGGTGCTCATCAGTAAAAATGAAGACATTAACGGAAATGTTGCGTTTGACCTTTACCAAAGCGAAGGTTTCCCGCTTGAGCTTACCCTGGAAGTTCTTGAAGAAAAAGGCAGGAAGTTTTCTTTAAATAACAGGAAATTATTTCTTGATGAATTTGAAAAACATAAAAATCTCTCACGTACCACTTCCGCCGGTGTTTTTAAAGGGGGACTTGCCGACAAGTCGTCTGAGGTGGTCAAACTTCATACTGCCACTCACCTTCTTCTTGCTTCTTTACGAAGGATTTTGGGATCCCACGTTGTACAAAAAGGCCAGAATATCACTAAAGACCGGAGCAGGTTTGACTTTCCCAACCCGGAAAAGTTAACCGAGGAGCAACTAAAGAATGTTATTGACGAAATAAACGGGATTATTGCTAAAAACCTTCCTGTAAACTGCAAAGTCATGCCGAAAGATGAAGCGTTAAAAACTGGTGCCATACACGCTTTTAATGAAAAATACGCCGATACAGTCAACGTTTATTTTATAGGAGACAATATTGAAAGTGCTTTCAGCCGTGAATTTTGCGGAGGACCGCATGTTGCGTTCACGGGTGAGATCGGACGTGTTAAGATTAATAAACAGGAGAAAATCGGCAGTGGATTAGTGAGAGTGTATATGACACTGGACAAGTAGATAATGCTAATCAACGAATTAGAACTAATTCTACTAATACCTGCTAATAATTTATCATTTACCATTTGCCATTTATTGGTTAATTGAAAATACTTAAATATTTAAATCCATGGTAAATGGAGAATATTCTTATTTGTAGGTATTCGTTACATTCGAATATATTAGTAGATTAGTATTATATTTTTTATGGATATAAAGAGTTTTCTGCCCAAAAAGAAGGAAGAGGAAGAACTCTTCTGGTCGGTGATTATTGAACCGGAATGGGTTTCTGCCGGGATCTGGAAGATTGATGACGGAAAAGTGAATGTTTTGTCTATAAGTACACCGTCGGCATGGAGTCTGGATGAGGAATTGCTATCGGCTTGCGATACAGCGTGTTCACAGGTTGTTCAAAGCCTTTCTGAGGACATCGAACCTCCGAAAAAGACGGTTTTCGGGGTCGTTTCTTCTTGGGTTGAAGGCGGGGAGATAAAAGAAAAGTATATTTCAAAAATAAAGAGGGTTTGCTCCGAATTAGCCCTTTCTCCCGTCGGGTTTGTTGTTCTGTCTGAAGCGCTTTCCAATTATTATAAGTCGGAGGAGGGATCGAACGTAAGTGCGGTTTTTTTGGGCGTCTCGCAGGAAAGTATGGAGCTTTCAATCTTCCGTCTGGGAAAACTGGCTGGGGTTTCACAGATAGCAAGGAGCGTTTCCCCGACAGACGATGTGATCGAGGGTTTGTCGCGTTTCTATACCGGTGAACCGTATCCTTCAAGAATTATCTTATATAATGCAAAAGACGATGAGCTTGACGAAATAAAGCAGGATCTTATCAAAGCCGATTGGGAGGGACTTGATGAAATTCAGTTTCTTCATACCCCAAAGGTTGAAATTGTTAACCCGGAGAAGAAGATATATGCCGTTTGTCTTGCCGGCGGAGCGGAAATGGGAAATGTGGAAAAGGTTGTTTCGAACATTCTGCCGGAAAAAGAAACGGATATTCCGGAAACTTCTCATGAACAAGTTGTGGAACCTCCTTTGCCCGAGACACCGGAAGGTCAGGAAAATGTTCTTCCTCCCGATGAAGAAATCACACCGGAGGATTTTGGATTTAATGTCGATACTTCCGGTCCTTCGGGAATTACCGACATGAAAGGATTTGAAGAAAACTCCGGTAGTTTACCGCAGAATAATGAGATGGCAAAATCTAATATTGTAAAAGAAGAGCCTCCTGTTAAAAATCGGGGCAGAGTATTTGCCTTCTTTGGCAACTTAAAACACGTTTTTCGAAAACCAAAGATATCTCTTCCGGGACATATTGTGGGGGGCAAAAAACCTCTTTTGGCAGGCTTATTATTTATCCCGCTGGTATTACTGTTTTTGGCTGTAATTTGGTACACCCTTCCAAAAGCGAAAGTAACCGTTTATGTGTCACCGATGGCAATAAATGACGAAGTTGGTATTACAATCGACACGTCGTCTTCTTCGAGTGATCTTTCTGGAAATGTTGTGGCAGGAGAAATGATAGAAAAAAGCGGTTCGGGTGAAAAACTGGGAGATGTCAGCGGAACGAAAGTAGTCGGTGATAAAGCTGCGGGCGAGATAACAATCTACCGATCAGGAAGTTCCATTAGTCTTACGAAAGATACCCTTGTTAAAGGTCCGCAGGGACTGACTTTTTCATTGGATAATGATATTACCGTTGCAAGCGGAAGTGTAATTACCCGCGGTATTACAAAGGCGAAGGTTACAGCAAAGGAAATTGGAGCACAGTATAATTTGGCTTCAGGGTCGACGTTTTCTATTTCCAATTACTCCACCTCCGACATGGAAGCAACAAACGAGTCCGCTTTTTCGGGTGGAAGCAGCAGGGAAGTAAGTGCCGTTTCCGATGCAGACCAAAAGAAACTTTTAAGTTCATTGCAAACGGAACTGGAGGAAAAACTCAAGACGGATCTTTCGGAAAGCATTTCTGACGGGAAGATACTTATTGAAGACTCGGTTTCTTATGAAATTATGGACAAGGATTTTGATAAGAAACCTGGGGATGAGGCAACTTCTTTATCCCTTACTTTAGACATTTCCGCAAGAGGTATTGCTGTTAAGAAAGAGGATATTGAAAAATTGGCAGCCGACTATTTAAGCAAGAAGACTCCTTCGGGATACATTCTTAATACGGAAGAAATTGAAACAGACTTTTCTTTTGAGGAGGGTGAGGATGAAGGAGTTTACACAATTGAACTTAAAATATCGGCAGATCTCCTTCCGCAGGTAAATGAGGAAGAGATTATTAAAAACATAAAGGGGAAATTTCCCGAGGCTGCACACACCTACCTGTCGTCCAATGTTCCCGGTTTCGAGCGTGCAGTGGTTGATTTTGTCCGCCTTCCGCTTCCGGGGAAGCTTGGAACTCTTCCCAGAATCGCAGAAAATATCACAATTTCCGTCAACCCGGAGAAATAAGAATATGAAAGAGGTTAAAAAGAAACGTCTTATTCCTCTTTTGATGTTTATCTTCGGAATTTTGTTAATTATACTTTCCACTTTTCCGATTGTTGAGTATGAGATTCATGCAAGAAAAAGGTATCCAAAACTCATTTCTCCCATAAACGACGAGCAGAGAACGGGGATATTTTTATCAGCATGGAAAGACTTTGACAGACTTGCCAATTGGTCCAGCGAATATGAACTTAAATCTCCGGACAACTATGCAAAAATTTATCGTTTGTCAATTCCTAAGTTGAGGATAAATGATGCCTATGTTTACGAAGGAGGGGAAGATCTTTCGGAAGGCCTTATACAATATCCGGGAACGGCCGTACCGGGAGAAATTGGAAATACGGTAATATTCGGCCATTCCGTACTGCCGATTTTTTATAACCCCAAAAATTATTCAAGCATTTTTTCCACAATTCCAAGATTGACAGAAGGCGACGAGATTTTTGTAAAAATAGATGGTTTGGAGTATAAGTACAAAGTTGACAGAATGTTTGAGGTTGAACCCGACAACCTTGATATACTGGACCAAAGAAGTAATGATTCGTATATAAGTTTGGTCACCTGTGTTCCGCCGGGACACCCCTTAAAACCAAGACGGTTGGTGGTGAGGGGCAGGATTGTGGAATAGTTAATAGTTACTTGGTTACTTTGTAATACATGCAACGAAAATAGTTGGAGGAAATTGGAAAATTGTAATAGAAAGTAGATATTAGAAAATAGTAAACTCAACACATTCTATTTTCAGTTTTCTATTTTCCATTACTAATCTCCATTTTCTTTCAACAAATTTCTGTTTATTGGTAATTGATTACTGTTTACTGTTTTTTGTTTGTTGCTTATGAAATATCTAGGGATCGATTACGGAAGAAAAAAAATCGGCCTTGCCGTGAGTGATGGTGTAATTGCGGAGCCAATGAAGATACAAAGATATAAAGATATAAAGATATTAAGAGATAAAATAGAAAATATTATTAAAGAGTTGGAGATAGAAAAGGTAGTAATCGGAATGCCGGAAGGGAAGATGGGGGAAGAAATTAAAAGATTCAGTTTGGATCTAAGGACAAGTCTAAGTGGAAAAGGAATTGAGATAATTGAGTGGGATGAGTCGCTTACGACGCAAATGGCTCAAAAACTCTCAATTGAGGCGGGGATTAAAAGAAAAAAAAGGCGGGAGATGGAAGACGCCTACTCCGCAGCCCTAATTTTGCAAAGTTACCTTGATACCCTTTAAAGACCGTGTCTTTAAAGGAGTGTGATTAATAATTAACATGAAATGTAGACTTTTTGTTGCGACGAAATCGTTTGTTGAATATCGGAATAAGATATTGATCTTACGCGAATCGACAAAATACTCCGACGGATCAAATGCAGGAAGATTTGATGTTGTGGGGGCGGTGGATCGTTCCTGGTCAAAAGTTCGATGAAAATCTACTTAGGGAAATTAAAGAAGAAACGGGTTTAAGTGTAAAGATAGGAAGACCATTTTATGTCGGCGAGTGGAGGCCGAAAGTCGGGAATGAAAATTGGCAAATAGTCGGCACTTTTTTCAAATGTAAGGCAACCTCGTCAAAAGTGAAATTGAGCCCCGACCACGACAGTTTCGGGTGGATCAATCCCCGCGACTATAAAAAATTCAACCTTATCCCCGCCTTTGAAGCGTCTGGAAAGTATTTGATGTTATTTTACCAATTTAAGTCGTGGGAGTTTTTTGCCGTCAACTTCGACATTTTCCATAAACATTGACTTTGGTTTGACCCAGAGAAATACACCCTATGGGGTGGATTAGGTTTACACACCTTACTTTTCAACCGATCATGCTTCTGTCTAATCAAAAAACGGTTCAGAAAAATTACTTTTGACAAACGTAAAAAATTTTGTGGTATACTAAGTGTCAGTAACATGTTGAAAAATGTCATCGCTCCGATTCAGGCGTGGCTTTTGTCTCAGGGACGCTGTGTTGGCTGCGGGAAACCGCTGACTGAAGGCAAGAAAGAGAAATATAATGCAACTTCCGATAAAGTGACTTGTTCCTGCGGAAGAATTTTTATTTATACTTCAAAGGATAAAAAATACCGCCGTGCTCTTCTGGAGGAGGTTTAGGCTGGTTACCGGCTGGTGTCTTTTTTTCGTAGACAAAAATCGGCCGGCGCACTTTTTAATATTACACCCTCAGTTTATAAGATTCTGTTAAAATAAAAGTTATGAAAAGAATATATTTTCTTTTGGTAATATTGTTAGCGATCTTAATTTTGGGAGTATCGGGTTTTTTTTACTGGTTCAAAAGGGAGACCTCACCGGTTTCTTCATCGTCGGAAAAGGTTAGTGTCACGATAGAAAGAGGGTTATCGGCTTCGGGGGTAGGAAACCGTTTGTATGAAAAGCGACTTATTAAAAACAAACTTGCCTTCAAGATATATGTCCAGTTTCTTGATAAAACACAAAATATAAATGCAGGTGAGTTTGACTTATCACCCTCAATGAGCGTTTCCGAGATTGTAAGTATTCTGGGCAGGGGTGCAAAGGAGTTATGGGTAACAATACCGGAAGGACTAAGGAAGGAAGAGGTTGTGGAAAGAATAATTAAAGCTCTTGAAATTGAAGGAGAAAGAGGGGATAACTTCCGAAGCGAATTTTTGACATTGAGTGAAGACGCCGAAGGATATCTATTCCCGGATACGTACCTTTTTCCCCGCGAGGTCACTGCGAAGACTGTTTATCAGAAATTGACAAATACATTTTCCGAAAAATATGAAAGCAGTGTACTTCCATACGCGGGAGAGAGTAAATTTTCAAAAAAAGAAATTGTTATAATGGCATCAATTTTGGAAAGGGAAACTAAAGGTTTGGATGAAAGACCCATTGTTGCCGGAATACTGTGGAAACGAATTGAAAGCGACTGGCCTCTTCAGGTTGATGCAACGGTCCAGTACGCATTAGCAAGCCAACAGCCAACAGCCTATAGCCAACAATCGAAAAATTGGTGGCCTCAGCTTACATTTGATGATCTGGAAATCGATTCTCCATATAACACTTATAAGTACAAAGGGCTTCCTCCATCACCTATCGGAAGTCCCGGTCTTATATCTTTGAAGGCAGCAGCGAGCCCGCAACCGTCCGATTATTGGTTTTATATTCATGCACCGGACGGGCAGATCTACTATGCCAAAGATTCTGCAGAACATTCTGCTAATGTCAGAAAATACTTGGGTAAGGATTAGATATTTTACTTTGACTCTTGACTACGCTTTATTATTATGATAAAAACCGATGCTAGGCGTACTTCATTGTATGCACACTTTTTTGTCCCGTTTATATAACTGGGGCGTTTTTGGGTTAAAAAAACGAAAACTCTTTATTATCAGAAATGGCGCTGAATAATTCTCGTAGAAATTTTGGAAGGGAAGAAAAGAACCTACCCGAATTGGATCTGACTTTAGTGCAGAGAGAGTCGTGGGGTTGGTTTTTAAATGAAGGAATTGCACAGGAACTAACGGATATTTCCCCCATTGATGATTTTACCGGCAAAAATTGGAGGATTATTTTGAGTCAGCCTGTTTTGGGTGAACCGAAAATTCAGCCAAGAGTTTGCCAGGATAAAGGATTGACCTTCTCCGCTCCTCTTAAGATTACCGCAACTCTTGTCAATAAAAGAACAGGAAAAGAAGTTACACAGGATGTCTTTTTGGGAGACCTTCCGCAAATGACTGTAAGAGGAACATTTATCATTAACGGAATCGAAAGGTCGGTTATCAACCAGATTGTAAGAAGTCCCGGCCTTTATTTTTCGGGTAATCTGGATGTATCAACCGGACGTATGCTTTATATGTCTGAAGTCCGCCCACTGCGTGGGTCATGGTTGGAATTTGAGGTTTCGAAAAACGATGTTATTGCAGCAAGGATCGATCGGAGAAGAAAAGTCTTTGCCACCACTTTCTTAAGAGCCATGGGTCTGTCCTCGGATGAGGAGATAGTCAATGTCTTTAAGGAAGTCGATACTGACACGAGGCATAAATATATAGCCTCGACTCTTGCAAAGGATCCTTCAAAAAACCGTGAAGAGGCGTTTTTGGAAATATACCGGAAATTGCGTCCGGGTGAACCTGTTCTTTTGGAGAACGCAGAAGCCTTTTTTACGGGAATGTTTTTAGACCTTAAAAGATATGACCTTGGTAAGGTCGGAAGGTTTAAGATAAACAAACGTTTGGGGACGAATACCGCGAATGTTAAAGAAAACCACGTTATCACACGATCGGACATCGTGGGTGCTTTGAAATATCTTATTGGTTTACAGAACGGCGTGGGTAAGGTTGACGATATCGATCATCTTGCCAACAGGCGTTTAAGAAGAGTCGGTGAATTGGTAGCGGTTAATGCTTTCAGAATAGGACTTTTACGGCTCGAAAGATCGGTAAAAGAAAAGATGAGTTTGATTTCTCCCGATGACAAACCCGTTCCTTCAACCTTAATAAATGCCCGTCCGCTTATTGCCTCACTTAACGAATTTTTTAGGTCCAATCAACTTTCCACGATTTTGGATGATACGAATCCTTTATCCGAGCTTGACAATCTAAGAAGAGTTTCTGTTTTGGGTCTCGGTGGTATTAATAGAGAAAGGGCATCGTTCTCCATAAGAGACGTTAATTCGTCTCAATACGGAAGGATTGATCCGGTAAGAACCCCTGAAGGACCCAATATCGGATTGGTTTCCTATCTCTCCCTGTATGCAAAAATAAACGAATTTGGGTTTATCGAAACGCCGTACAGAAAAGTAGAAAAAATTAAGAAGGGAAGTGTTATCAAACCAAGAGTTACGGATGAAATAGTCTATATGAGTGCAGATGATGAAGAGCTTTATCATATAACTCATGCCGGAGTGGATATTGATAATTACGGATATCTTAAAGATAAAAGAGTTTCTTTCAGATTCCAAGGGGTTGCAACCTATGGAGATTCTTCCCTTGTTGACTATATTGATCTGACCCCAAGACAGGTTGTCGGCACATCCGCTTCGCTTATCCCCTTTTTGTCTCATGATGAGGGTAACCGCGCGTTAATGGGTAGTAACATGCAATGTCAGGCAGTTCCTATCGTTTCGCCGGAAGCTCCTGTTGTCGGAACCGGCATGGAGGAAAAAATTGCCAAGGGAATGAAAAGAAGTATTTACGCGCTTCATTCCGGGAAGGTCGAATATGCCGATGGCGAAAAGATTGTTGTTAAACTTGACAAAAAAGCGGTAATGACGGGAGAGTCTGAGGATGTTGAACTATCTGATGACGGAAGGACGGAAACATACTATGTCTCAAAATTCAGAAGAACATCGCATTCAACATGTTACAACCAAGTTTTGAGAGTAAAAACTGGCGACAAAGTTAAAACCGGGATGCTTCTTGCAGACGGTCCTTCCATGGAGAACGGAGAATTAGCTCTCGGAAGAAATTTGGTTATTGCCTACATGACACTGGACGGATATGGCTTTGAAGACGCAATTTTGATATCCGAACGTTTGGTGAGACAGGATCTTTTGACATCCGTTCATATCGAGGAGTATGAATGCGATGTCGTCGATACAAAACTGGGACCCGAGGAGTTAACACGCGACATTCCCAACGTTTCGGAAGTCGACCTTGCCAACTTAGCCGAAGACGGAATTGTTGTCATTGGTGCCGAGGTCGGACCTGGCGATCTTTTGGTAGGAAAAATTGCGCCCAAGGGAGAAACGGAATTAACATCCGAAGAACGCCTGCTGCGGGCCATTTTCGGTGAGAAAGCGAGAGAAGTGAGGGATACTTCTCTTAAAGTTCCTCATGGAGAAAGAGGAACTGTTATAGGAATTAATGTTCTCGACCGGGAAAAAGGAGACGAGTTGGGACCCGGAGTCATAAAAAGAGTTCTCGTTAAAGTGGCACAAATGAGAAAAATTACCGTTGGAGACAAGATTGCCGGAAGACACGGCAACAAAGGTGTTATAGCAAAAATAATGCCCGTTTCGGACATGCCCTATTTACCAGACGGCAGGACGATAGATATCATTATTTCCCCCTTGTCTGTTTTGGCAAGAATGAATTTAGGACAGCTTTTGGAATGTCATCTCGGTTGGGCATTGGCAAAATCCGGTGACAAAGCTGCACTGCCTGTTTTTGATAATGTAGGAGAAGATGAAATAATCGCCGAACTTAAAAAAGCCAACCTTCCGCTTAGCGGAAAAACAAGGCTGATTGACGGAAGGACGGGCGAACCATTTAAAGTGGATACCGTTGTCGGAATAAGTTACATCCTCAAGCTTACGCATATGGTTGAGGATAAAACCCATGCAAGATCCACGGGCCCTTATTCGCTGGTTACCCAACAGCCTCTCGGCGGAAAAGCTCAAATGGGTGGGCAGAGACTGGGAGAAATGGAAGTCTGGGGTCTGGAGGCACATCAGGCTGCTTATATACTTCAAGAGATGCTTACGATAAAATCTGACGATATCTCCGGCCGTGCGAGGGCTTTTGAAGCAATTGTTAAAGGCACAGACATTCCGGAAGCGACGGTTCCGGAAAGTTTTAGAGTTCTTGTACGGGAATTGAATTCTCTCGGGCTGTCTATTGAAACCATCGGGGGGCAGTACCTTGATATATCGTCCGAGGTGAGTACCGACGCAAAAGATCTGGCTGAAGCCTCGGGTGCCCAAGTGGTGGCTACCGATGAACTTTTGAATCCGGAAGGCCCAATGGAAGTGGAAGAGGTTAAAACAACTTAAGATACCTAAGAATCTTAAGAAACTTAATAATATGGATTTATTAAATGAGCTAAAAAACTTAAGCGATTTTAAATCGCTCGTTATTAAACTCGCATCGCCTGACGATATCAGGAAATGGTCGCGTGGCGAAGTGACCAAGCCTGAAACCATAAACTACAGAACGTTGAAACCGGAAAAAGACGGACTTTTTGACGAGAGGATTTTCGGACCAACAAAGGACTGGGAGTGTTATTGTGGAAAATACAAAAGAATAAGGTATAAGGGAGTG